>JBOHQX010000271.1:0-17623 GCA_050732395.1 bacterium | reverse complement strand
CCTAGGGAAGATGCTTACAGCATGACAGATTGAGAAGACGGGGCTTTAACTTAACATTGTCAAGCTAAATTCACGTGGATGAGCGATTAGACAAAGGATCTCAGAATAAAATCTGAAAATTTCTCTCCAACGGATGAAAGCGACCAACGGATTCAGAATAAGATCCGTTGGTCGCTCTTCAATCCGTTGGGCTGTTTTTCAAGAGGGCTTGCTCACGTTTTACGCTTTACGAGTCAAGTAGTGTGTGAAGGGTAATCCACAACTCATCTCACCACCAATGAAGGAGGAAGGAAGCATGATGAGCACCAAAACCTATGCGCAGCTCAGTGTGATGATGTTTCTCCAGTTTTTCGTTTGGGGCGCGTGGTTCGTCACTTTGGGTACGCATCTGGGGGACATCGGGTTCACCGGCAGTCAAATCGGCTACACCTATTTGATGAACAACATCGCGGCGATTGTCTCGCCGTTTTTTGTAGGTATGATTGCCGACCGGTATTTTTCCTCGCAAAAAGTCATGGGGGTTCTGCATTTGCTCGGCGGCTTCCTCATGTATTTTGCCTCCGACCTCACGGCCGTCGGCACGTTGATCGGCAGCTTGTTGCTTTACAATCTCACCTACATGCCGACGCTCGCCCTGGTCAATACGGTTTCATTCAATCAAATGGACAGCCCGGACAAGCAATTTCCCAAAGTGCGGGTGTGGGGAACCATCGGTTGGATTGTGGCCGGCCTGGTGATCACGTTCGTGCTCTCCGATTATATTCCCGACGTCGAAAAGAGCTCGGTGCCGATGAAAATGGCGGCCTTCGCTTCCATCGTGATGGGATTGTACTCCTTCACGCTGCCGAATACACCGCCGCAGAACATCGGCAAGGGCGTGACCATCGGTGAGGTGCTCGGCCTCAAAGCGCTGCGCCTGCTCAAAGAAAGAAACTTTCTGATCTTTGTATTGTGCTCCTTGTTGATCTCCATCCCCCTCGCGTTCTACTATAATTTTACCAATCTGTTTCTCAACGAGCTCGGCATGACCGGCGTGGCAGCGAAACAAAGTATGGGACAAATGTCGGAAGTCATTTTTATGGTGCTCATGCCGTGGTTCTTTGTGCGTTTGGGTGTAAAGAAAATGCTGCTGGTTGGCATGCTGGCCTGGGTCGTGCGTTACGCCTTCTTCGCCAACGGCGATCTCGGCGCCTGGGTGTGGATGCTTTATGCCGGCATTCTGCTGCACGGGGTCTGCTACGACTTCTTCTTCGTCACCGGCCAGATCTACGTGGATCAAAAGGCGCCCAAAGACGTCCGCGCCAGCGCGCAGGGATTTATTGCATTGATCACTTATGGCGTCGGCATCGGCCTGGGCTCGGTTCTTTCCGGCAATATCGTCGATGCGTTTACACAAGACACTTTGAAAGATTGGACCGGCATATGGTGGGTACCGTGCGCCTTTGCAGCAGCGATCGCAGTGTTCTTCGCCCTGTCCTTCAAGGACGAGCCTGCGAAGAAATCGGCTTGAGTTCTGACTTGTTCGGAAAAGCAGCACAGAAATGCCGTTAATTGAATTTCGGAGTAGCCCCTTCGCGAGCGGGAGTCCCGGTATCCCCGTGCGCCTGAAGGCGCTACTACGAACAATGCAGTCAGTATTCAGGGGAGGACAGAAGGATGCGTCCGTTCTTCAAGTTTGTATTCCTTGTGCTGCTGATCCCGGTGATTTACGCCTTCGTCATGGCGGCATGGTCTTTTCTCGTTTACCACGCGGAACTGTTTTGGGAAAACTGGGTCACCTACGGTTTCATTTTTTACATTTTGCTCTACGTGCTGTTGTTGCGGCCGAGAGTGACTTTTCTCGAAATCTTTGAGCATGAGCTGGCTCACACGGTGGCGGCGCTGTTGTTCTTCAGGAGTGTAAAGTTATTCGCCGTCTTTCCGGAAGGTGGCGTGATGCGACATCAGGGCGGTTCGAGCAGCCTCGTCAATACAATCATCACGCTCGCGCCTTATTTCTTGCCGGTGTTCGCCCTCCCCATGCTTTTGGTTAAGCCTTTCATGACTTCGCCGATGAATCAAGTCGTCGACTTTTTCATCGGTCTGTTTCTGGCCTTTCACTATGCCTCGTTGTTTGTCGAGTTTAGCCCCCGGCAGTCTGACATCGTCAAGACCGAGTTGGTCGTCGCCTTGTTTGTCGTGATCTTCTTCAATGCCATATTCACGGTGTTGGCTCTGAGTTTTGCGTTGGGTGAATATGACTATCTAATGGCTTATATCAAAGACGCCCTGGCAACAGCGTGGCGGTCATATCAGGCCATTGGCCTTGAGTTGATCAGCCCCCACAAAGGCATGTGACCAAAGCGACTGCGTTGCACTTTCGGAGCTCAGCATCACAGAACTTATGATAAGGGAATTCCACGCGGATTAAAAAACCACACGGATAAATTGAATCTGCGCGAATTTCAAAAATACGCTGACAGGCCGTAAGCTTTTCCGCGTGGTTTTTTAGTCCGCGGGACTTCAGCTTTCGCTCTTCCCGATTCTTCTATTCAGAAAGGCAGATCTGATGAACAGAAGAGAAGCTATACAACATGTCGCCTTGCTCCTAGGTGGTGCCGTCTCCGCGCCGGTGCTTCACACCGTGCTGAGCGGTTATCAGCCCAAGACTCCGTGGGCGCCGCGAGCACTGAACGCGGAACAAGACAAGATCGTCACGATCATCGCCGACATGATCATTCCCGCAACGGATACCCCCGGAGCGCAGGCCGTGCAAGTCAACCAATTCATGGACCTGCTGCTCGCGGAGTGGTTCAAACCAGAAGATCGCGATCGCTTCATGGCCGGCTTCTCGGAACTTGATGCGCGCTGCCGGAAGCTATGTAACAAACGTTTTCTGGAGGCCTCCCCTGAAGAGAGAGCCGAATTGCTCACCAAACTGGATGCTGAAGCTATTGAAGCCAGACTAGCCGATGCGAAAGATACGCCTTTTTTCGGAATGCTAAAGGGGATGACGCTCGCCGGTTATTACACCTCGGAAGTGGGCATGACGCAAGAGCTGCATTATGATCCCACGCCGGGTTATTTTGATGGCTGCATTCCTTTCAGTCAAATTGGCCGGCCGTGGGCATAAGAGATTTCTGTAGCCTTGCCCCTTGTGGCGCATGTTCTTGACAATAAAACCCTAAACTTCGGCAGCCATACCACATCTAATATCACAACGTCAAGTTCGATACTTTGCGCCAATTGTTTTATTGTCATTCCGGAGGAACCTTTTTAGACACTGGCTTGCATTTAGGCCTTGTGCCGAGCGCTCAAAAAGTTTCCTCCTGAATGACAATAGGCGGAGTGTGGCCAACTTAACGATGCAGTACTAGTTAGCTGTGACCACGAAGGGAACTGCAAAAGCTCAACTCAATCACACAGGTGAAACAAGAATGAAACCAACCCCTCAAGCCAAGCCTCAAACCTACGACGCCATCGTCGTTGGTTCAGGCATCACTGGCGGCTGGGCGGCGAAAGAGCTCGCGGAGCGCGGACTCAGCACACTGGTGCTCGAACGCGGACGTTATGTCGAGCACGCGAAAGACTATACCACCGAGCACACGCCGGCTTGGGAATTTCATTTTCGCGGGCACGGCGATCGCAAACTGTATGAGGCCGAGTATTCAGTGCAAAGCCAATGCTATGCTTTTGGCGAAGCCACACGCCAATTCTTCGTCAATGACAAAGAAAACCCCTATCAGCATGACGCGGACAAGCCGTTTTCCTGGATTCGCGGGTATCATCTCGGTGGGCGTTCGCTCATGTGGGGCCGGCAGTGCTATCGCTGGAGCGATCTCGATTTCGAAGCCAATGCGCGCGACGGCTTCGGTGTAGACTGGCCGATTCGCTATCAAGACATTGCGCCGTGGTACGATTACGTGGAGACGTTCGTGGGCATCAGCGGACAAACAGAGCGCATTCCGCAATTGCCAGATGGAAAATTCCTGCCGCCGATGGAAATGAATTGCGCCGAGCGCGCGGTGAAGGAACACATCGACAAAAATTTTCCCGATCGCATCATGACCATCGGCCGCGTGGCGGTGTTGACGCGCGAGCACAATGGCCGCGCCGAGTGCCATTTTTGTGGCCCCTGCGAGCGCGGCTGCTCAACCGGCTCCTACTTTTGCAGCCTCAGCGCCACGTTGCCGGCGGCGCAAGCCACCGGCAAGCTCACCATCCGCGCCAACAGCATCGTGCACAGCGTGATCTATGATGAAAAGAAGGACAAAGCCGTGGGCGTGCGCGTCATTGATACCAAAACCAACAAATCTCTGGAGTTTTATGGTCGTGTCATTTTCCTTTGCGCCTCAACTTTGGGATCGACGCAAATTCTGCTGCATTCCTCGACGCCGCGTTTCTCAAACGGCCTCGCCAATTCGAGCGGCGCACTGGGCCATTATCTCATGGATCACACGTATCAAATCGGCGCTTACGGAGAGATGCCTGGTTTCGAGCACGAATACTATCACGGCTACCGTCCCAATGGCATTTATATCGCGCGTTTTCGCAACGTGAAAGATCAACATCCGGATTATGTGCGCGGCTTCGCTTACCAGGGTGGCGCGCTGCGCACGGGATGGGAGCGCGGCGTAAGCACGCCGGGCCTGGGCGTGGAATTCAAGCGCGCGCTACGCGAGCCCGGGCCCTGGCGCATGAGACTCTCCGGCTTCGGTGAATGTTTGCCACGTTATGAAAACTACGTGGAGCTGGATCGATCAAAGACGGATAAATGGGGCATTCCGCAGCTCAAGATTCATTGCACGTGGGGAGAGAATGAGAAAAAAATGCGTGGCGACATTGCGGGCTGTGCCGCTGAGATGTTGGAGGCGGCTGGTGTCAAAAACGTGGAGACCTTCAATAATACCGATGCTCCCCCCGGGCTGTGCATTCACGAGCTGGGCACTGCGCGCATGGGCCGGGAGCCCAAAACTTCGGTGCTCAACGCTTATTGCCAGGCTCACGACGTGCCGAATCTTTTTGTCACGGACGGCGCGGCCATGGCTTCGTCAGCCTGCCAGAATCCGTCGATTACGTACATGGCGCTGACGGCGCGGGCGTGTGATTATGCGGTGAAGGAGATGAAGCGAGGTAATTTGTGAGGTGATCGTCTCAAAGTTCTTGGGTGGGAGTTTTAGACTGGCAGAAAGCTTTTTGTTAGGAGATAGCATGAAGATATGCAACTATTGATTTCCGCGCAAGGTGATAAAGTTTTCCAACTCTGTTTCAAAACGATTCCAAATGTCTGGAAGATTTTGCGCCAACGGCCGTAAAGGCGCTTCTTGTAAGGCTATGCCGTAACCATGAACGAAGAAGTGGCGAAAGGTGCGGTATTCATCAAGAGCCTCGGACAGTTCTTGCGAAACAATGCTTTGTGCAACGGCCAAATCCAACAAGTCTTTGTGAAATGTTGCGGAATTGGGCAGCGGAACTTGAAGATGTTTTACGACACGCTTCAGCATATTTTCCATCCCACTGTAGCAATTATGCAGACAAGTTGCAATCGCTGCCAACTCTGCAAAACCTCGCCGTTTTCGGCGCAAGGTGTTTGCTAACGCCAACAGTGTCTCTTCGATGCGCTCTTTATCCGCCGCGAGATCTTGCAGGAGCTCATCCATAAATTTTGGCGCCCCTTTTCTCAACCAACTTATTGAAAAGCGTTTGGTGCGAGAGGTCAACCAGATCCACCGGCTTCGAGAGCTTTCGTGATAGCTCTCCATAAAATTTGAAAAACAATGCCGGATTGATGCCTTTCACGCCGAGATCAATATCGCGCGCCTGGGCGTCCGGATTCAATGAAGAGCCAAAAAGATAGACGGCTGCTACATTGTACTTTTGGGCGCAACCAAGGATGATGGTTTTATCGGAATCGCTTAACATAGCTCTTCACCTTGACGCTACGAGATCATTCAGCTGTTTTGCGTATACAACTTACAAAGGCGCACATTGGTTTGCAAGATTTTTTCCGAACGCACGCGATGCTCGGCCAAATCATTTCTCATTATAAAATCATCGCAAAGCTCGGCGGTGGCGGGATGGGTGTGGTTTATAAGGCCGAAGATATCAAACTCAAACGCCCAGTCGCTCTCAAATTCTTACCCACTGAGCTGAGCCGCGATGAAGAGGCGCAGGAGCGTTTTGTCCACGAAGCACAAGCCGCCTCGGCGCTTGATCATCCCAACATTTGCACGATCTACGAAATCGGCGAAACTGAGGATGAGCAGATTTTTATCGCCATGGCTTACTATGAAGGCGAGACACTGAAAGAGAAAATTGTAGGCGCGGATGGCGGTTCGCCCCTACCAATCGATTTGACTATCGAGATTGCGATTCAGATGGTGCAGGGTTTGGCGAAGGCGCATGAAAAAGGCATCGTGCATCGCGACATCAAGCCGGCGAATGTGATAATCACAAAAGATGGGCTGGTAAAGATTCTCGATTTCGGCCTCGCCAAGCTGGCGGGCGGGACAAGGCTCACCCGAACCGGCACGACCCTGGGCACGCCCGCCTACATGTCACCTGAACAGGTGAGCTTGCTGGAGACGGATCAGCGCAGCGATATTTGGTCGCTGGGTGTGGTGATGTATGAAATGCTCACGGGAAAATTGCCGTTCGAAGGTGAGCACGGGCAGCCGATCATGTATGCGATTGTGAATTCCGAGCCCGAGCCGCTCGGGAAATTGCGGGCTGACGTGCCGGAAGCCGTTGCGCAAATTGTCACCAAGGCTTTAGCCAAAGAACCGAATGACCGTTATCAAGGCATCACTGATTTGCTCGACGATCTAAAATCACCCACCGAGAAGATCAAGAGCAAAAGATCATTTCTCACGCAAAAGCTTGCCGCTGCGAAGCACTGGTATTTCTATGCCGGATTGACAGTCTTAACTGTTGCCTTGATTCTCACAGGTCCTTATTGGCGTCCACAATCTCCCACGACCATCGATTCAATTGCTGTGTTGCCGCTGCAAAATCTCTCCGGCGATCCTGAGCAGGAATACTTTGCCGATGGCATGACCGAAGCCTTGATTGTCGACTTGGCCAGAATCAAATCAGTGCGCGTGATCTCGCGAACTTCGGTGATGCAATTCAAGAATACACGCGAGCCCTTGCCGGAGATCGCCAAGAAACTCAATGTTGACGCCGTCGTGGAAGGTTCAATCTCACGCTCGGGCGCCCGCGTGCACATCACGGCGCAGTTGATTGATGCGCCAACCGATCGGCATTTGTGGACGGAGGAATTTGACCGTAATGTGCGTGATGTGCTAGTGTTGCAGCGTGAAGTCGCAGAAGCCATCGTCCGCGGGATAACAGGGAAGCTGATCAAGCAGGAGCAGCAACGAATGACCAGTGCTCGTCCGGTCGATCCGGAGGCTTATCCGCTCTATCTGAAAGGGAGGGAATATTTTAATAATACTGCCTTCGATAAGGGTGTTGAGAGTTTTCAGCAGGCGATTCACTTGGATCCAACCTTCGCGCCCGCTTACGCTAGTTTGGCTTTGTGCTATGTTTATACAAGAGTCGCTGAGCCAGGCGGTGGCCCGCTACCCCGAGAAGTTTATCCCAGAGCCAAAGCTGCTGCTATGAAGGCTCTGGCTTTAGATGAAAATCTTGGAGAAGCGCACGCAGCACTTGCGATGATCAAGTTTTACTATGACTGGGAGTGGGATAGCCCCGACGAGGAGTTCAAACATGCGCTCAGTCTCGAACCACAAAACACAACCATACTAATGAGCTATTCAGTTTACCTAAGACTGGCCATCGGACGATTTGATGACGGCATAAGTCTTCTTCAAAAAGCCATCACACTTGATCCACTATCACCTGCATATAGTATGAGTATTGGAAGAGCTTACGGTTTGGCGCGTCGCTACGATGAAAGCACCGCTAAACTGCGACCGCTGTTTGAGCTTTACCGAACCATCCTTTCGGGATCTACCAAATGGCGTGGAACTGCTTTTTCCAGGGAAAGTACCAAGAAGCTTTGGCTTTTGCCGATAGAGGACCAGAATTGACCCAGCGGATTTATATTTGCGCGGCCACTGGTAGGCGCGTAGACTCCTTAAAACTTCTTGACGAATTGCATGAGTTGTTAAACCACCAGTACTACGATGCTTTTGCGGTAGCGTTGGCCTATACTGGATTGGGTGATCGTGACAAGGCTTTTGAATGGTTGGACAGGGCTTATGAAGAACGCGCCACGGATATGGTTATTCTGAAAATCGAGCCCGCCCTAGACCCACTGCGTTCCGATCCACGGTATGCGGCATTGTGCAAGAAGATGGGTTTATGACAATGATTGGCGAAAAAATTTCCCACTACAGAATCATCGCAAAACTCGGTGGCGGCGGCATGGGTGTCGTCTACAAAGCTGAGGACTCCAAGCTCAAACGCCCGGTTGCCCTCAAATTCCTGCCGCCGGAGCTGAGCCGCGACGCAGAGTCCAAAGAGCGCTTCGTACATGAAGCGCAAGCCGCCTCGGCTCTTGATCACCCCAACATTTGCACGATCTACGAAATCGGCGAAACCGAGGATGAGCAGATTTTTATCGCCATGGCTTATTATGAAGGCGAGACGCTGAAAAAGAAAGTGGCCAGTGGTCAGTTGTCAGTGGGCAGTGTGATTGACGTTGCCATTCAGATGGCGCAGGGTCTGGCGAAAGCGCATACAAAGGGCATCGTGCATCGTGACATCAAGCCGGCGAATGTGTTTGTGACCAATGATGGCCTCGTGAAGATTCTCGATTTTGGCCTGGCCAAGTTGACCGGGCAGACGAGACTCACCCGAACCGGCACGACCCTGGGCACGCCCGCTTACATGTCGCCTGAACAGGTGAGCCTGTTGGAAACGGATCAGCGCACGGATATTTGGTCTCTTGGGGTTGTGATGTATGAGATGCTCACCGGGCAGTTGCCGTTCAAGGGCGAGCATCATCACACAGTGATGTATGCGATTGTGAGTATCGAGCCGGAGCAGATTACGAGCTTACGAGCCGATGTGCCCGTCGAGTTGAAGAGAATTGTCAACCAGTGCCTCGTCAAGAAACCGGCAGAACGTTACCAGCATGTTTCTGATTTGCAAGTTGACCTGAGACGGCTTCAGCGCACCGAGTTATCTTCAGCAAATGCAACAATTCTTCCCCTATCCCAGAAGCAAACGCAAACAAGAAATCGCCTGTTTTGGCCCCTAGCTTCTTTGTTGATTTTGATCGCTGGCGCTCTTGCGATTTATGTTTTCAAGCCCTTTTCCAAAACACCAATTCAGCCGATGAAAATAGCGCCGTTTACCAGCTTGCCGGGCATAGAACGGTCTCCTGCCTTTTCTCCTGACGGCAAACAAATTGCGTTCATGTGGCGAGAACAAGATACCAGCGACTTCGACATATATGTGCAACTTGTTGGCACCAATGAACCGCTGCGGCTGACCACCCATCCAGGAAATGACTTGTCTCCTGTTTGGTCGCCAGATGGCCGTCACATTGCGTTTAGCCGAGTCTCCGAAGACGGACGGGAGCGGAGCATTTCAATTATTCCAGCTTTAGGTGGTATGGACCGTAAAGTGTTCTTGCAACGGATCAGACACGGCTTGTGGGTCGAACTACTTAATGGCTTTGCTGATGACAAACTGAGCTGGTCTCCTGATGGCAAGCTGTTGGCATTTACTGATATTGATTCTACCAAAAGTATTTTTTTGCTATCGCTGGAACATCTCGAACAGCGCCAACTGACTTCAGCACCGACTGGAGGTGTGGAGGTAGAGGATTATTATCCAGCTTTTTCTCCAGATGGAAAAAGACTGGCCTTTGTGCGAAGGGTGAGTTGGTGGGTCAGTGACCTTTACACCGTACCTGTGGCTGGCGGTGAAGTAGAAAGACTCACATTTGATGCAAAAAATATTAATGGTTTGGCCTGGACCCAAAATGGTCAGGAAATCATCTTCAGCTCCAACCGGGGTGGCGCTCAGGAGCTTTGGCGAATTGCTGCCAATGGCGGAACCGCTGAACCCATAGCAGCCAGCGGTCAAAACGTTTACACCCTAACCATTTCACCAGATGGGCAGCGATTGGCGTACGCGGAATACGTTGAAGACATGAATATCGAGCGAATCGAGATGCATAGCTCGCCAAACCAGAAGGTCGTTCCCTCTAGGTTGATTGCTTCTACAAAGTTAGATGCGGATGGTTATTTCTCGCCGGATGGAAAAAGAATTGCCTTTGCATCCGAGCGAACAGGAAACAACGAGATCTGGGTATGTGATAAAGATGGGCGGAATCCCGTGCAACTGACTTTCCTGGAGAGCGGTTCAGGAACGCCGAACTGGTCCCCTGACGGCAAGAAGATTGCTTTTGATTCTCGCCGCGAAGGCAATAGCGACATCTTTGTCGTGTCGGCGGATGGAGGAACGCCAAAACCCCTGACCGCGGAGCCCTCAGAAGATTTTATGCCCAGTTGGTCGCGAGATGGGCGTTGGCTCTATTTCGGTTCTACTCGAAGTGGTGTGCAGGAGATTTGGAAAATCCCAACAGAGGGAGGGCCTGCGATTCAGCTCACAAAGGATGGTGGCTTCCGTGCTTTTGAGTCAACCGATGGAAGCTGGGTATATTATTCACGTGACTTCAATTCACCGATCTGGAAAATCCCGGTGACCGGGGGAGAAAAATCCTTGGTTCTTGATTGCAGGATAAATGGGTGGGCCTGGACAATATTCGAGGACGGCATTTATTACGTAAATTCTGAGATCACATTCGGCGCGAACATCGAGTTCTTAGATTTTGCTACCAACAAAGTAAAAAAGATCGCTGCTTTAGCTTCTAAAAAAACTTGGTCCCCTAGAATCTCACCCGACGGTCGCTGGCTGATTTACAATTATCCGGAGATCACGCGAGTCGATATTATGTTGGTGGAGAATTTTCGGTGAGCTGTGAGTTATCTAATCTTACTTCTTTGGCGGATGCCAACCAGCAAGAACCCAATTGCGCCGAACCTCGACCGCTACTTCATTGTTGAGTTGCATGGCTGCAATCGTCGCGCGGCCAACAGATGTGAGGCCAATGATAAGTGCACCATCCGAACTCCAATGAAAGTGTTCATCCCAGACTTGTGTTCGTGGATTGAACAACTCAACACTTGTGCCGCCTACTGAATCAATGCCAGTGACTTGTGAACTCTAATAACGATTACACAGACTGCAGGAGAGCCACAAATTCGATTCGTCGTCACTGCCGCTGCGAGCACGCGGGATAATGTGCTCGATTTCGAGTTTGCCCATCACATACTGTTGTGGACTAAGACAATAACCGCAGCGATGCTGTGCCACCTCGCGCACACGCTGCTGGACAGCGGTGGGAATTTCAGGTGAACTCATGATTGCAATGGCTCGCGCAAGCCGCGTTGTACAGCAACACGCAACGCCTGTGCTTTACGAAGCAAGCCATGCTCGTAGAGGCGGATCAACTCGTCTCACGTCGCCCTTCGGCATCAAGCTTGTCTTCCCGATTTCGAATCAGTAATTCACTCAGCGTGGCTTGCTGCTTGGACGTGAGTTGAAGCTCGGTCAAGTCCAGCACTTCTTCATCCGGCAATTCTTCGACGGGCAGTTCGGCAATCGCTCTTTCCAGCCATTCGGTTAGGATTTCCTCGACTTGCCTGTGGCTTTGTGAGGCTTTGTACGCTGCTTGGCGCACCACGCGATTGGGAACCTGAATCGTGAATTGTTCATACATAAGGCTTTTACCTTGACTTTACGCAAGCTTTCAAGCTTTATTCTCTCATTTAAGCATACAAAAGCATTGTCTTGTTTACAAGGTCTTTTTGGTGATGATCGGAGGATTAATCAAACCATTTCCCACTACACCTTGACTCTCCGAGGTCATCTAGCTATTTTGCTTATAAAAAATTCAAAGGCATGCTTTGGTTTGCAAGATTTTTTCCAAAGGCACGCTATGCTTGACCAAATCATTTCTCATTATAAAATCATTGACAGGCTCGGCGGTGGCGGCATGGGTGTCGTCTACAAAGCCGAAGACCTCAAGCTCAAACGTCATGTCGCTCTCAAATTCCTACCCACGGAGCTGAGCCGCGATGAGGAGGCGCAGGAGCGTTTTGTCCACGAAGCCCAAGCCGCCTCGGCGCTCGATCATCCCAATTTGTTCCCATCGAGATCGTGGCTTCCGCCGGAAGCCTACCGGCTCCACCTCCATATTTGGAGCCCGGCCGCGCGGTGCTCTACTACGTGCACGATACCGGAACTTATATGCAGTTTCGTGCAGGCGAGTTCGTACCAGCCGATCCAAAACTGGTGGAGCAGGTACTAAAAGACAAGGCCTACATCGACATGCCCAATGAGACGTACCGTACCTTTGTGAATCCCCGGAGTGTTACATTTGGGATGAAGTTTTCGTTTTGAGTGTTTTCGGGAGGCAAAATGCTTGGTCAATCCATTTCTCATTACAAAATCCTCGAAAAGCTCGGCGGTGGCGGCATGGGCGTCGTCTACAAAGCCGAAGACACCAAGCTCAAGCGCCTCGTTGCCCTCAAATTCCTGCCGCCTGAGCTGAGCCGCGACGGAGAGGCTAAAGAGCGCTTTGTACAAGAAGCGCAAGCCGCCTCGGCGCTCGACCATCCCAATATCTGCACCATCTATGAAATTGGCGAAGCCGATGATGAGCAGATTTTTATTGCCATGGCCTATTATGAAGGCGAGACACTCAAAAAGAAAATTGCAGGGGCGGACGGCGGTCCGTCCCTACCAGTCGACTTAATAATCGAGATTGCCATTCAGATGGCGCAGGGCTTGGCAAAGGCGCATGAAAAAGGGATTGTCCATCGCGATATCAAGCCGGCGAATGTGATGATCACCAAAGATGGGCTGGTCAAGATCGTCGATTTTGGCTTGGCCCTATTAGCCGGCCTGCCACGACTTACCAAAACCGGCTCGACTGTGGGCACGATGGCTTACATGTCGCCGGAGCAAGCCCGGGGAGAACAAGTCGATCACCGCACAGACATTTGGGCTTTGGGGGTGGTGCTTTACGAGATGCTGACAGGGCAGTTGCCATTCAAAGGGGAATATGAGCACGCCGTTCTATACGCCGTCTTGAAAGGAGATCTGCAACCGATAATGGATTCTCGTTCTGATGTGTCGAGGGAGCTGGAAGCTATCGTGCACAAGGCTCTGGCCAAGAATCCTGATGAGCGCTTTCAGCGGATGGAGGAAATGCTAAAAGACATGCGTGCGCACAAGGCTGAGAGCACACCACCATCGCATTCAGCGCAACGAAGAACCTCACACCAGCCGCAGTTCATCAAGTATTTGATAGCAGCGGCGATTATTCTTGCGGCTGGCGCGGCGGGATTAATGTGGCATCAACTCTCGAGTACATCTGGTGACACAACCTCAACGCCCGCCCAAGTCACACCTCTCACTCGCTATCTAGGCTACGAATGCCACCCAAGTTTTTCGCCGGATGGTAACCTGATTGCGTTCACATGGAATGGAGCGCGGGAGGATAACTACGATATTTATGCTAAAATAATCGGCACTGAATCGATCTCACGATTGACCACCGACCCAGAGCCGGATTATCAGGCGACCTGGTCGCCGGATGGCCGCGCCATGGCTTTTCTACGTCAACTGTCCGTTGACAAAGCGGGCGTCTATCTAATGCCAGCGCTGGGTGGGCCGGCGCGCAAATTGGCCGAAACCCATTTGGTTAATCATTGGCCCATCTTTTGGAGGACAACAAATCTAGCCTGGCATCCACAGGGGCGATGGCTGCTCGTGAGTGACAAAAGCTCACCTGAAGAACCTTTCGAATTGTTCCTGATATCGATGGAGACCGGCGAAAAAACCAAAATGCTCTCATCTTCTGTGAATTTTCCGCCTGGCGGCGATTTTCCCGTTGCCTTTTCGCAAGACGGCAGAAAAGTGGTATTTGTCCGGCAAGCTGCAGAATATGTTGGAGACCTCCATTCGCTCGAGCTAGCTGATGACCTGAGCCCCTTGGGTGAGCCGAAACGCTTGACTATTGGTGAGAGTTTTGTTATGGATGCTGTCATCACGCCAGATGGCAAGGAAGTCATTTATCAGTCCGCAGACGCAATAAGCCGAATCGCTTTGGCCGGTCCTCCAAAATCAAAACCGATAATATACCAGCGTGAGATCAAAAGTATTGCCTTATCCCGTCAGGGCCATCATCTGGCATACAGTCAACAATTCCTGGTATGGAATATTTGGCGAATCCAATTATCAGATACATTGAGTGTGAACCCTCGTCCGCTCAGATTGATTTCGTCAACCTCCATTGATCATGCTCCCCAATATTCTCCCGATGGGCAAAAAGTCGCTTTTACCTCGGAACGTTCCGGAACTTCTGAGATCTGGGTGTGCGATAGTGACGGCTCAAATTCTCTACAATTGACTGCTGTTGAAGGTGCAGAGAGTGGCACGCCGCGCTGGTCACCTGATGGCCAGTCCATCGTGTTCGATCTTCGCCAGGAAGGTCAAAACGACATCTATATCATGAACGCAGATGGCGGCGCACCCAGGCGTTTGACCACGTATCCGGCGGATGAGATTGTGCCAAGCTGGTCGCGCAGCGGCCATCAGATATATTTCACCTCCCTGCGGAGCGGGAAATATCAGATCTGGAAGATCAAGCCAGATGGCAGCGAGGGCATGCAGGTGACACAGGATGGTGGATTTGCAGCATTGGATTCACCGGATGGCCGGTATTTATACTATGCCAAAGATCTTGCCAATCCGACTAGCCTGTGGCGTGTTCCAGCCGAAACTGGCGAAGAAAAACAGCTTATTGACAAACTTAGTTATTGGTGTAACTTTGCGGTCGTGGCAGACGGCGTTTATTTCATTCCTTCTCGGGATACTGATTCTGAGGAAAAAGATCGCGTTCTATATCTCAATTTCGCCGACGGCAAAATAAAGACCATCGCAACGCTGGAGAAGCCGGCTTCTGCTGGCCTCGCAGTTTCTCCCGATCGCCGTTTCCTTCTGTATACCCAACTTGATCAGGAAGGCATGGATCTGTTTTTGATGGAGAATTTTCAATGAAAGAATCCAACCACGTGCCTTTCCAAACCGTCATCTTCGACCTCGGCGGCGTTTTGATCGACTGGAACCCGCGCTATCTCTATCGCAAGCTCATGAACAGCGAAGCTGAAATCGAGTATATCTTGTCGCACATTTGCACGCCCGCCTGGAACGCACAACAAGATGCCGGCCGGCCTTTTCATGAAGGCATAGCGGAATTGATAAAACAATATCCCCAGCATCGCTCCGCGATCGAAGCCTATCATCAACGCTGGGAAGAAATGCTCGGCGAGCCGCATTGGGGAAGCGTGGAAATCTTTCGGCAGATCAAATCCAAGGGACTGCCGGTATATGCGCTGACCAATTGGTACGCAGAAACCTTCCCGACTGCAAAAAAGCGCTTCAGCTTCCTACTCGAATTCGACGGCATCGTGGTCTCGGGTGAAGAAAAGGTCGCCAAACCGGATCCCGCTCTCTTTCACATTTTGTTGGAGAGATATGAGATCGAGGCCAGCCAGGCGGTTTATATCGATGACTGGGCGCCGAACATTGCCACGGCCAAAGGTTTGGGGTTACACACGATTCATTTTCAAAGCGCTCCGCAGCTACGGCGGGAATTGCAGGCGTATGGTGTACTCTAAATGGCAGGGAGAACAAAGATGAAATACCGGGCTTTCGGCCGGACCGGATGGCAAAGTCGAACAGAGTCAAACCTGTAGAAAGCTAAGAATTGCAATTCAATTGTTCATCATTAATCAATTGAATGTTGGCAGAGAGTTTGCGCCAGTTGTATTTTCCAAAATCCTTTGGTAAATTTGAGCTGATCGCAAGGACTGAAGAACCTGATCCACAAACCCGGCGGCGGCATGATTTCAGTCGACCACAAATTAGAGCACCTGATCGATCTCGCCTACGCGCTCAGCCAACAAAATCATTTCGAAGAAATTTTACGTTTGGTGGCGCAAAGAACCGCGGCACTATTGCACGGCCAAACCGCCCTCATCATCATGGTTAACCCGCAAACGCGGCAGACGGTCAAAACCGTCGTGCGGGAAGGACGTGAAGATGAAGAGCCGAAATATCGCGCCGTTCAAGATCAAATCAATGGCTGGATCATGAAATTCAATCAACCGCTGCTGTCTCAGGATATCAAAAGTGATCCCAGATTCGCGAAAGTCAAATTCAGTGGCTTGGCTGTAAAATCCGCCATTGCGGTCTTGCTCAGCATTGAAGGAATCATGCTGGGTTCGATCATTCTTTTGAACAAGCAAAATGACGAGGCCTTTAACGAGAATGACCTCGCCTATTTGGACAAGATTGCCATCATCGCCGCGCCTTATCTACGCAATGTGCAAAAGATTCAGCAGTTTTTTGCTGCGCCAATACCCGAAGCCTCGCTTTTGAGCAAGTATGAGAAATTAGGGTTGTTGGGCAGAAGCAAGAAGTTCGTGCAACTATTACAAACCATCGAAGCGGCGGCGCGATGTGACGTCAGAGTACTGCTGGAAGGAGAAAGCGGCACCGGCAAGGAGCGCATTGCCAAGGCGATTCACAAATTCAGCCACCGCAGCAGCCAACCCTTCGTCGCGATTGATTGCGGCGCGATTCCGGCGCATTTAATCGAAAGCGAATTGTTCGGATTTTTGAAGGGCGCGTTTACCGGCGCAATGGCCGATCGCAAAGGCTTGCTCGAGGAAGCCAATCACGGCACTCTGTTCATGGACGAAATCGCCAATCTCCCCATGGAGGTGCAATCCAAATTTATGCGTGTTTTACAGGAGGGCGAGATTCGGCCGCTGGGGAGCAATAAATCGCGCGCGATCGACGTGCGGATCATTTCGGCGAGCAGCCGCTCCCTGCAAAAGCTGGTCGAGGCGCAGCAGTTCCGCGAAGATTTGTTTTATCGCTTGCACGTCTATCCGATTTACGTGCCTTCGCTCTCTGACCGTCGCACCGATATTGCGTTATTGGCGAACCACTTTCTCAAGAAATTCTCCCAACAACAAAAAAAACATGCGACCCACTTGAGTGAAAGCCTGTTGGAATTTCTGCACCAGCGAAAATGGCCGGGAAACATTCGCGAATTGGAAAATTTTGTCGAGCGGCTGGTTACGCTCGCGCCGCAGGAGACGGAGATTGTGGATCACGACATGCTGCCGCCGGATCTTAAAAAGGAATTCAAAAAGCTCAAACCCGTGCTGGACGAGCCTTATGCGACCAAATCTTTGGAAGAAAGCTTGGCAGAGTATGAAGAGCGACTCCTCCGCAAGGCCTTGATCGAGCATGACTGGAATCAATCCCAAGCAGCCCGCGCATTGAAGATTCCGGTGCCGACCATCCGGTACAAAATGAGTAGGTTGGGAATCGTCAAACCGGAGTGAGCACGGCTCAATAAACTCGCAACTATTCAGCGATTGACACAATGATCGGGCTTAGAGCCTATCCGGAAACCTCATTCTGTCATGCAGAAGGCATCTTGGTAGATTCGGCACCTAGGCCTGAAATCGGCACTGTGCCCGAGTCAACCAAGATCCCTGCGGGATGACATTTCAGGGTT
>JBOHQX010000270.1:0-7731 GCA_050732395.1 bacterium | reverse complement strand
ACCCTGAAATGTCATCCCGCAGGGATCTTGGTTGACTCGGGCACAGTGCCGATTTCAGGCCTAGGTGCCGAATCTACCAAGATGCCTTCTGCATGACAGAATGAGGTTTCCGGATAGGCTCTAAGCGGAAAACAGAAGCCGCTGCGCGGCCAGGTGTTTTCGACGGGATTTACAAGATGAACAAGATTGATCCTCATCCTGTAAATCTTGTTCATCCTGTCAAAAAACTTTTAGAATTTTATTCTATGTTTGGATCTTTAAGCGCCTGTCGAATGAATTCGAGACTGTTCGCAACGACTTTTGTAATCTCCTTTGCCTCCGTCCTTTGCGCTCAAGAGAGGCAAGCGCCGAAACAGGACTCGTTGCAGACCTCCGCTACTGCTAAGTATATCATTGCACCAGTCGTCGTTACTGCCACACGCTCGGAACGGCCGATTTACCGTGTTCCTTTTGCACTCGACATTCTCACACAAGGCGACGTGCAACGCGCCGAAGCCGGACTCTCACTTGAAGAAGCGTTGCGCGAGATTCCCGGTGTCAGTGTCAGCAACCGTTACAATCTCTCGCAAGGCGACCGCATTGCCATCCGCGGCATCGGCAGCCGCGCCTCCTTTGGGGTGCGAGGGATCAAGATTATTCTCGACGGCATTCCACTGACGATGACCGACGGCCAGGCGCAATTGAACAACCTCGACCTCGGATCGGTGGGAAAAATCGAAATCATACGCGGCCCAAGCTCCTCGTTGTATGGTAATGCCGCCGGCGGGCTCATCCATATTCAGACGCAGGAAACGCCGGCAGCCACTTTGCAATTTCAACCGCAGTTGATCGCCGGCTCTCACGAATTCCGGAAGCTGCAAGGAAAAGTTTCCGGCAGAATCGGTAAGAACGCTTATCTGATCAATGCCAGCGTGCTCCGGCTCGCCGGATACCGTGAGCATGCCTCGGCTGCCTCGGCTGCCCTCAACGCCGTCGGGCAACACCAAATTTCAAATCGACTCCGACTGGCGACGGTATTCAACTACTTCGATGCGCCTTACCTGTTGAACCCCAGCTCGCTATCCAAAGCAGAAGCCGAGCGCTCACCCACCAGCACACGATTGTCGGTCAAACAGCAGGGAGCGGGCAAGAAAACCAGCCAGGGTCAGGGTGGAGCGATACTCCGATATGATGACGGCGAATCCAACCGTTTCGAAGCGACCATCTACGGTTTGTCGCGCGCGCTGCTGAATCCTATTCCGGGGCGGATCATTGATTTGGATCGAACGGCTTGGGGGCTACGAACAGCTTTCAACAAACATGCTCAGAGGCCCGAATCGCGCCTGCGCTGGACCATCGGCGTGGATTATGAAACACAAAATGACGACAGGGTGGAATTCGACAATCATGGTCTGCCTGCGGCTGAAGTAGGGCTTGCCGAGGGCAGCGAGATCTTCGACTTGCTGCAATACGGGCCGCGGCGCGTGGATCAAAAGGAAAAAGTGTCCGGGATTGGCCCCTTCGCCGAGCTCGAGCTCGCTTTTCAACGGCAATGGGCGCTGGCGCTTGGGGGGAGATATGATTATTACAAGTTCAAAGTCAGTGATCAACTCTTTGCCGAGGGCATCGATCACTCCGGCACGAGAATCATGGAAGAATTCAGTCCCAGGGCCGGTCTCACCTTTCGGCCTTTTGAGGTCATGACCGCATATGCGAACTATGCCACTGCTTTTCAGACGCCGACGACCACGGAGCTGGGCAATCAACCTTCGCAAGAAGGCGGCTTCAATCCGGCATTGCAACCGGAGAGAATGCAAGGCCTCGAGCTAGGGTTGAAAGGAAGCTGGCCGGGAGATTTTTTCAATTATGATCTGGCCCTTTTTCTTCTCGAGGTTGAAAACATGCTCATCCCTTATCAAATCCAGGATCCCCAGAGCGAGGAAGTATTTTTCCGCAACGCTGGGAAAGCGCGAAACAGCGGAATGGAAATGAAATTGGAATGTTCTCCAATTCATGGTATGCGAGCCACTTTGGCATACACTTTCATGCATTCCACATTCAAGGATTTTCTTGTGGAAACCTCGTCCGGCAGCACGGTTGCGCTCGTGCAGTTGGCTGGAAACGAAGTTCCCGGTGCGCCGCCGCATCATCTTTTCGCCGGACTGGCTTACGGCCACAAAACCGGAGCATATGCCGAAGCCAATCTGCAATGGCTAGAACGATACTTCGCTAATGATTTCAACGGCCCGCCGCCGGGCAGCAGTAAGCCGGTGAGTGATTTTGTCAATGACGCTTATCTGCTTGTGGACGTACGCCTGGGTTGGCAGCAAGTCTTCAAGCGAATGGGAATGGAGATGTTTTGCGGTATCAACAACCTGTTCGATGAACGCTACAACGGTGCCATCTCGCCCAATTCATTTGGCGATCGCTTTTTTGAGCCTGCGCCCGGCCGCAGTTGGTATTTGGGCGTGAAACTTTCTTTATAACTGTCTGGCGAAGCTTCGCCTCGAATCGACAAGTAAAAGTTGGACACAAAACCGAACGCTCACAAAAATCTTGCTTTTGTGAGAGTTCAATTTTGTGTCCCTGAAAAACTTACCTTGTTTGTAAAGAATTTTGATTCCAAAATTCTGAGCCCTATTAAAAGGCAAAACTATGAGGGGTAAAACCATAAACCTCCAAAGAAGCTTTTAATAGTTTTGCCCGAAATGGTTTTGCCCGTCGGTGAGCAATCCTTGGGTTTTCATTTCTAAGTCGTATGTATTCATCCCCTTCCAGTTCCGATCAAACCAACTCAAAATCGCCGGCTGAAAGCGCCGTGATCAAGCCGGAGGCAGTGGTTGCTCTTTCGCCCGGGCGCCAGTGGCGCAGCCAGAAACTCATTCAGCTCTCGCAGATTTTCAATGCGCTGGCCTATGCCTGCCTCGCCGACCAAGTGCTCACGCTGTATGCGCTCAAGCTCGGCGCCAACTCGGTATTCGTGGGCTTGCTGGGGTCCTTGGTGCATCTCACCATGTTTTTTGGATTGGTGGGCAAACGCATGGTCGAGCGGAGCGGGCCGGTGCGCGTTTTTGCCGTCAGTTGGCTCCTGCGCTATGTGCTGGGCGGTATCATGGCGCTTGCGCCTTTTGCCGCACAGTTTTTCGGAAAGGATGCCGGCCTGTCCGTGTTATTGCTGGGCGCTTTGCTGCTGTTTACGTTTCGCGCCATCGGCAACAACGCAAACACGTTGCTCATTGCGCGCATCACCACCGTGTACAATCGCGGGCGCGTGGTTGCCAACCAGTTCACGATTTTTTATGTCGGCAGTATGTTGATGCTGCTGATGTATAGCCTCTTGCTCAGCCGCGAGGCGCCGTTGTGGCGGTTTCAGGCGTTTATCGCTTTCGGAGTCGTGACCGGCGCAATCTCTGGGCTCATCGCCCTGCGCATCCCGGAAATCTCCGAGCCCCGCCATGAAAAAACCGTGACCATGCGCAGCATGTTTCATTTGTTCAGCCAGACGCTGGCGCTGCGCCGTTTTTTGATTTCAGGCACGCTCACCCGTGCCGTGCTGGCAGCGGCACTGCCGTTTCTCGTGGTGAGCATGCGCGTGGGCGCGGGCCTCCCGGAGGATCACATTCTTTTGCTGGTCATCTTTCACAGCGTGGGTAACGTGCTGGCCTCGTTCATGAATCGTCTCTATCTCGATCGTTTCGGTGCACGGCCCATCATGTTGCTGTACGGTGTTTGTCTCACCGTGAGCATGTTCGGTTGGGTGGTGACGCCCGGTTTGCATCCTGCCCTGCTTGCTGCAAATTTTTTGTTTAACGGCCTGGTGTCTCCCGGTTTCACCAGTGCGCAAGTGCCCTACTTATTCAATCTCGTGCGCGCACGCGAGCAATATGCCGCCTCCCTTTTCTCTGAGATCGTGATGGGCCTGGCGGGATTCGCCGGCGCATTTCTCGGCGGTTTGTTGATCAATCAATTGCAGGCATGGACCGGCACCGGCCTGGTGCCGTTTCGCTGGTACTTTTTCATTCTGGCCGTGATTTCTCTCGCTGCTCTGGCCGCCACCAAGCGTGTGCCGCCGGTGCGCGATCGCAGACTGCGTGAGGTGTTGAATATTTTTTTCTCGCCGCGTGATTTGCAGGCGTTGTTCTATTTGAGCAATTTGACCGGTCGCATGACGGCAGAAGAAGAAGGCGAAGTGCTGGATCGCATCGGCGATTTCGGCTCGACGTTGAGCGAGAAGGAATTGTTGGAAGGACTCTCTTCGCCACGTCTGGTGGTGCGCGCGGATGCGCTGCAAGCTCTGCATAAAGTGCCGCCCACACCGGCGATCACGCTTGCATTGATCGAAGAATTGAAAAACCACGAATTCACCACGGCGTATCTCGCCGCGGATTTGCTGGGAATCTACGCCGTGCGCGAAGCTCTGCCTCTTTTGCGGCAGGCGTTGCGCTCACAGGATTTGTTCTTGCAAAGCAAGGCGATTCATTCTTTGGGCCGGATGCGCGATGATGCATCCAGTCAGGAGATCGTACAGATTTTTCGCACCACCAGCAACCCGCGCCTGCTGGTTCATTGTATGAACGCCTTTAGTTTTTACAACCGGCCCGAACGCATTCGAGAGATCCTGGCGCGCGTTCAAACACTTGAGTTACCCATCGTGCGCAGCGAAGCGCATCTTTCGATTGCCGACCTCTGCGGCACGGGCGAAGATTTTTATAGTGATTACAAAGCTTATCTGCGAGACACGGGTATCGCCGCCGGCATTTTGCAGGACTTAGCGGACAAGCAAACAAAGATTCAATGCCGCCGTTCCGGCGTGGACGTGGCGCACACGTATGGCGGTGAGGGGCGAGTTTTCAGTGCCGCATTGAAAGCCTGGTGCCGGTCCTGCCAAAGCTCGGCACGTGCCCGGGAGACTCTTGATTTGTTTGTGGAGTTCTTGGAAAAGCAAGAAGTGAAAACTGATTTGGCGTTGCGCTTCTGCCTGGCCTACTGCGCGCTGGCGCTGGGGTTGGAGGATGAATCTTGAAACAAATGAAGCTTGACCCCGTCGCTTGGGATGACTAATTTGTCCTATGCAGGTCGAGAATCCAAAAAACTCGGATGCCGATCGCAATCCCCATGATCGCTTGATGCAGCGTGCATGGCAAAATGCACGGCGTGCCATGCAGTTGTGTCAACAAAATGAGGGTGAACGCCAGAAAGCACTGGGTTTTGCCCAACAGGCTCGCCATGTTTCACCGTCTGTGATGCAAAAATGGATAGATATCCTCAATGGCGGCCATCATCATCATGTTGCGATTTTGCAGCGCGCAGCATCTTTTTTTCAGCTTTCCAAAGAGGATCAAGCGTGGTGGGATCAGCTTTTACAAAGTGCGCCGTTCGCGCCGGTGTTGCGCGCCGCGGGGATTGAGCAACACGCCAGAAATGATGGTCAATCAAAGAGAAAAGGGCAAGAGGGCATGACCTTGGAGCAATTCGATCATATTTGCCGGGCTGCCGCTGCGGTTGCCGGTGTGAAAAAAGTACATGTCTTCGGCGCCAACGCCATTCTACCGTGGCTGGCGGAGGAAAAGCACCCTATTCCTTTGCCGGGGTTTGTGCCTTCTCGCGAATTGGATGTTTCGGTGGGCGATGACAAACTGGATACTCTGATCGACGGAGCGATCGGCGAGCTTTCTGCATTTGATGAAACTTTTGCCGTATACGCGCATGGTCTTGGTCTGTCTTCGTTTCAAGCGCCCGTACACTGGCAAACGCGTGCACGCGTTAGGCAGGAGCCGGTAAGCGGCGTGGAGATTATTGTTCCTCATCCATACGATTTGATTTTCTCGAAGCTTGCGGCAGGCCGCGCCAAGGACTTTGAATTCGCAAACGCCCTGGTGCCTTATTTTCCGGTGCCTGCAGCGGTGCAACAGCAACTGCTGGAAGAATTCGGGGCGGCGCACCCCACTCTGATCAAAAACTTGCAGGATAATTTTCAACGCTGGCGAGAAATTTTACAAGAGCAATCCCCGCCTCAGCCGTAAAAACGCACCTCCTCTGTGCGGAAACAACCAGGAGCTTCAGTGCTCCAGAAATTCTTGCGCAGCCTCCGCAGCTTTTGCGCAGCGCCGGTGTGATCATTGGCTGATGACGATATCCGGCAGCACGATTTCTTTCGCCGGCGCCTTGGCTTTACTCTGAAAAGCCACGGATACCAGCATGAAAAGAATCGCAATCATCGTGACAACAATCTTCGTTTTCATGGTCGCAGTCCTTATGTTGAGGTTCGTTGAGGTGTATATGAACTTTCGACATCACATTGAGCAACCGCCGTGCCATTTCGAAAAAACTTGATTTGGGTTGCTTTTTTACGGTGCAGAGCGATGAAGTGTATCATTCTCTACGAGACAGTGTGTTGTGCTTGCACAAGCATTCATTTTGCTTTTCCGGGCATACACAAAACAAGTTAGAGTCAGCCTGGCAAAAACGTCAGGCTGTGCTGACAAATGATAACTGATGATTTCAAGCGCAGATCGCACGCTCGACGGAGAAATGCTCTGGCTTCAAAAGCTGAGCAGCAGCGCCGCTTCCAAGGTCAATCCGGAATGGGTTATTCCTTCTGGCTCCGAAGGAAATATGACATAACCCGCGGCAAGTCGCGAGGCAATTGGGAAGTTCCTGAGCAGATAGACACCGACCTGAGGATGAATGCCAAGCTTGTCCTTCTTTTTAAATGTGTAGATGCTGTCATACCAATCATATGGTGGAACGGCTGTATAGGTATGGTCAACCCGTGTTGGATTTGAATAGGCCAGCGAAAGTCCGACGAATTTGGAAATAGGGGCTTTTGTCGAAAGAAAATAGTCCAGCGAGAGTTCAGCAAAGGTCATGTCATGAAATTCCAGAATGACGCTGCTGCCGTCGGCTTTCTCCACATATTCGTAACCATAGTCAACCACTTTTCCAAAGGAAAATCCCAGAGTGGTTTTTAGGTTCAGATGATAAAGAAGGCGAATGCCAATCGGCATATAGTTATCAATAGAGGTGAACCCTATGAGATAGTTTCCGCCCACGTGATACCTTACGTGGTTGCCGGAAAGAGGGCCAGGACCAAGCTTGGTGTTGCCTGGCAACGGCATTCCCGCGATGACATAAGCGGCTACCTTTAGAGCTGGTAAAAATTCGTCCAATTGGCCTTTGTGGCTGCGATTAAAGGAGTTTTTGATTGCGCCGGTTTCCACCTCTCTACACTCAAGAAGGATTGTATAGGTTTTGCCGATTTTTCCTATTTGGCCGATGATGATATCTTGCGCCTTCAACATCAGTCCAACTCGCCGGGCGCATGCGGTGAGCATACAATCTGAAGGGCGAAGCCCGAGCTCGGTCAAGGCTTCTTCTATAATCTCCCGTTCGACTACGGCAAATACCTTGGTGTTTCTTAATTCCGCCCTAAACCAATCCGATAAAGTTCTGGCCTCGTTTTGCATCAGGATATCGCTCCCGAACTCGAAGACCACTACGGTAGGTTTTTCTTCGGTATCTGGCTGCGCCAAAAGCCGAAAGCTTGGAGCAAAAAAGATAAGAGAAGAAAACATGATTGCACGGATGGCTCGTTTATTCAAGATACGCTCCTCTTCTTTGAGAAATCGTAACTATTCAGCTCCTGTTTCTTGTAAGCGGATTGAACGGATAAAGCGGATTTCTAAAACTTGTTTTGCAGAATCACTATCCGTTCAATCTGCTTCATCCGTTTACTCTGCTTTTTTTGAGCTG
>JBOHQX010000269.1:0-44334 GCA_050732395.1 bacterium | reverse complement strand
AAATTCTGAAAGTTTACACACGGATCAAAAACTCACGCGGATTGAAAGCTCTTTCCGTGTGCGTTTTTGATCCGCGTGTGCTGCCCGAAGGGCTTCTGTTTTCAGTCTGTCTGAAAGCAGAGGTAGGCTATTAGCAAATCAAACATAGAATAGAATTCTGAAAATCTTCGTCATCCGTTGAGTTTTTCTATCCGTTGGAAATTTTTGGCATATTCTGCTCAAGGTTGCTCAGAGAGAGAAGAATGGAATTGACCTCATGAAGAAAATCGCCAAACATAGTTCGCTTCTGTTCGAGGTGTTGGTTCGTGCAAGCGCAGTCATTTTCCTATTCTCATCCGAGTCCCAAAAACTCTTCGCGCAGCAGCACTCCGGCATTCGTTTCCCCGAAATCCCCCTGCCAGCTTTTCCGGATCGAGAATTCAATATCGTGGATTACGGCGCCCTCGGCGACGGCAAGGCCATGAACACTGAGGCCATCGCAAAAGCTATTGCGGCGTGCGCCACGGCGGGCGGCGGCAAGGTGGTGATTCCGGCGGGCCTCTGGCTGACGGGCCCGATTCAGCTCGCCAGCAACATCAATTTGCACGCGGAAAAAGACGCATTGATCATATTCAGCCCGGATCGCAAGGATTACCCGCTCATCGACACGTGGTACGAAGGCCGGCCGGAATTTCGCTGCATGGCGCCGATTTTCGGCAAGAATCTCGAAAACATCGCGATCACAGGAGCCGGCGTTTTTGACGGCTCGGGCGAAGTGTGGCGGCCGGTGAAAAAATTCAAAATGACGGCGCTCCAATGGAAAGAGTTGCTGGCTTCCGGCGGCGTGCTGGATCAAAAAGGGAGCACGTGGTGGCCTTCTGAAGCAGCGATGAACGGCGCAGAATTTCTGGCCAATCTGCACAAGAACGGGAAACAACCACGGCCTGAAGACTACGAGAAAGCCCGTGACTATTTGCGGCCGGTATTGCTCCAGCTCAGCGGATGTAAAAAGATTCTCATCGATGGCCCAACGTTTCAGAATTCCGCGGCTTGGAATCTTCATCCACTGATGAGCGAGGACCTCACGATTCGAAATATTACCGTCAGAAATCCGTGGTATTCGCAGAACGGCGATGGGCTCGATCTGGAATCCTGCCGCAATGTTGCGGTCTATAACTGCTCATTTGACGTCGGGGATGACGCCATTTGCTTGAAATCGGGAAGAGATGAAGCGGGCCGACGGCGCGGCATGCCTACGGAGAACGTGCAGATCTATGATTGCATCGTATATCATGGGCACGGTGGCTTCGTCGTCGGTAGTGAAATGTCCGGAGGGGTGAGAAACGTGGAAATCCGTGATTGTGTCTTCATCGGCACGGATACCGGCCTGCGCTTCAAGAGCACGCGCGGCCGTGGCGGCGTGGTTGAGAACATCCATATGCGGCGCATTTTCATGAAAGACATTCCTGCCGCTGCGATCACGTTCAATTTGTATTACAGCGGGCAAGCGCCCATTGTCGATCCCGGCCAGACCCGCAACACCTTTTCGGATCAAGTCACGCCGGTGACGGCAGAAACTCCGGCATTTAAGAATATTTTCATCAGTGAAGTGATATGCCGCGGCGCGAGAGAGGCCGTCGAGCTGCTGGGACTTCCAGAAATGCCGTTACATGGCATCGAGCTCAAAAACGTATCCATCTCAGCTCAGCGCGGATTGAACTGTGCCTATGCGGATGGCGTCAAATTGCTGCAAGTGGAAATCCTTCCACAGCAAGGGCCGGTGCTGTCGTTCCACAACAGCATGAATGTCGCCATTGACCAGGCGACCTATCCCGAAGCCGCCGAAGTATTTCTCGCATTGTCGGGTGACAAGACTGCGAACATCAACCTCAGCAACACAAATTTGGCAGGCGCCAAAAAGGATGTCCAATTGGCTCCAGAAGTGAATCCGCACGCACTGCGGCGAGGAGATTAGCATAAAATGGATGCGCGCGAAAAGTGTATGTGGCTCCCAACCCAAAAGCTCTCCAACACAGAGACACGGAGTGCACGGAGAGCCACAGAGTGAGATTTATTTCACGAGGATCTTAAAATGCTCTGTAATACAAACTTGTAAAACTTTGCATTTTTAGCAAAGTTTTTGGTTGCGACTTTGCCAGCCGAAAGTCTTTGCGAATCTTTGCGAGGCTCTGCGTGAGTTTTTTTTGTTGCGGCCACGCCGCGCTGTGAAGCTAACTGTTCTCCATGTCCGTGTGTTGAAAAAGGCGTTAACAAAGCGGCGAAAAGCTTTCAGAGTTTTATTCTAACTACTGTTGCCTAGGATCTGTCTCAGTCTTTCAGGCAAGCCGCTCAAAACCCTCTGGCTGAAAACTGGAGCCCCGTGTGCAGAACAAAATTCTTAGGCAGAATGATTTCTCGGCAGAATGATTTGAAATCTGCCGAGAAATTATTCTGCCAAAAAACTCTTGGAATTCTATTCTATGTTTGTTCGTCGAAGCGCTTTAGTTTGGGCTTGCTCATTTTTTAAGGAAAAGGCAACATGAAGAATTTCTCTCAGCAACTTTGGCATTATTTTCCCGGCATGCTTTCCACACTGGCCTTGGTGGCCCTCCTTCTGCCGGCCACTTGCCCGAAGGAAGCTCTGCACGCGCAGGCGGCAGCGAATCACCGGCCCTGGTCCATTCGCATGGCGGAATCTGAAATACAACGCCGCAGTAATTCGTTCTTGTTCCATGACAACGCGAAATCATCCTGGGTGTATGAGACTGGCGTCTTTCTGAAAGGGCTTGAACAAATCTGGCGGCAAACCGGCAACGACAAGTATCTTGCTTATATCAAGACCATCGCGGATTCCTACGTCGAAGCCGACGGTACCATCAAAACTTATGAACTCGAAGAATACAATCTCGACAATATCAACTGCGGTAAGATACTATTGACGCTGTATGCCCAGACGCGAGAGGAAAAATACAAGAAAGCCGCGTCCCTGTTGATAAAACAGCTCGAGACCCATCCACGCACCCATGAAGGCGGTTTTTGGCACAAAAAAATTTATCCCTGGCAGATGTGGCTGGATGGCATCTACATGGCATCGCCCTTCTATGCCGAGTATTCGAAAGAGTTCAATCGCCCCGAAGCTTTTGACGACGTAGCAAACCAAATTATTTTCGCTGCCAATCATACCCACGATTCTACCACCGGCTTACTCTATCATGGCTGGGATGAAAGCAAGCAGCAGCGCTGGGCCAATCCGGTTACCGGCCGTTCGCCGAACTTCTGGGGCCGGGCCATGGGATGGTATGCCATGGGTATCGTGGACGTCCTGGATTTCATGCCGGCTGATCATCCGCGGCGGGATAAAATCATCTCCATCTTCCAAGGCATGTCACGAGCCCTGGTGAAGTATCAGGATCAAACCACCGGTTTGTGGTATCAGGTCCTGGATCAGGGCAGCCGTGCGGGTAATTTTCTCGAAGCCTCCGCCTCGGCGATGATCGTCTATGCCCTTGCCAAAGCCATGCGCAACGGTTATCTTGGCGAGGAGTATCTTGCCGCGGTGCAAAAAGGCTATGATGGAATGCTCCAGCATTTTGTCAAAGAGCATCCGGATGGCTCGATTGATTTGACCAGAATCTGCCGCGTCGCGGGTCTGGGCGGTAATCCCTACCGCGATGGCTCGTACGAATACTACGTCTCGACGCCGATCGACTCGAATGATTTGAAAGGCGTGGGGCCGTTCATTATGGCCAGCGTTGAGATGGAGAGGATTAGTCCTACCGGTGAAAAGAACACGGCAAAATAGTGGCTGGGCATTTCATGGCGGTAAAAAATTTTGCCTTCTGGGGCTTGATCGCTCGATTCGTCGAAATACCAGCGACGCTTATTTCAACTCGAGGTGAAAATCGGTATCAATCGCATTCACATGCAATAACTTGATTTCGAAGTCCGCTCTTACGATGCCTTTGATTTCGAAAAGCGCCTCGAAATAGTTTGAAGGGATCTTCTTTTTCAGCTCTTGGAGGTACGCCACGTCGGTAAAATGCCTCGTTGTTGAAATGTTGCCGAAATCATGCTGGGATAAGAAAAACAAGAGGGTATTGTTGTTTCCGCCTGAGACTTTCAGTACAATCGCATAGTCATTTCGCGCCTGCGTTTCCGGATTCGTTACCCATGTGTAGGTTGTGCTCGTGTTCGAATTCTTGTCAAAGAAATCCAGCCTCCGGTGTTCGTCGAGCCGGTACTTGAAATTCAATCCACGCGTTATGGTGCTCAATGCTTTCAGGCTTTTGTATGGACCCACATAGATGATACTGTAACGCTGCAAATCTGCCAACTGAACCTCCGACGACAACCTAAGCTCGATTTCTTTATTATGATACACGAGCGACGGTAAAATACAGTAGAGGCTCCATGGGATATGTTCTTCAAGATATGTATGATACGTTTTGGAGATCTTGCTTTTAAATTGCGGATGGCTTTCCAGGAACGCTGCTAGCTCCTCTTCGGAGTTGATTCGAACGTCACGAACATAGCTTTGCCGGCCCGAGTCCAGAGGCATGGAGAAAAAATAATAATCGCCCAGAACGACTAACGTCTTCTTATCACTATCAAACAGATCGTGCCAAATCGGGTCGTCTTTCTTGACATAGCGATTGTCTCGCCGATCACGCGTGATCTTTTCTGTACCCAGCCAGATAACCAGAATAAGCAGTGTGAGTAAGATCGGAATCAGAATCGTGCAAAGTAACTTGATAGAGGCTTGACGCGGGAGAGTTCGGGGTACCTCAGCCAAAGTGAATTGTATTTGATAGCCGCCTTGGGGCAGCACGATCTGAATCTCATCATCGTGTCCCTCCGTCAAATAATAAAGTTCGAGTTTCCTGCGCAGGTTACTTACATACGCACGAACCGTCGAATCGACGGAGGAATCGAAGACGTCCTTCTTGCCAAAAAACTCGACCGCAAGCGTAAATTCCTTGACCTCCTTGCCCGCGAGATGCAACTCCACCAGGTAACGCAAAAGCTCCTGATACCGCTTGGCCCTCTGAAAGCTTTTGCTTCTCAGGATGGTCTCAAGAATCCTGCACTTTTCTCCGCTGTCAATAGTCTTGTCATTCATAAACACAAAACGCTTGACCTAAGGTGAAATGTGCGTTCAGCCATCGAAGGAATTAACGCCACCGGTGGACGCTGCTCAACTGCTGCTTGACTCCATGTTGTCTTGGATATACCCGTTCTCCTAAGATGCTACCGCCCGGGCGCTGTAAATCCTCCAGGCGATGAGATCACTTTTTCAATTCATTTTTCCAACTCCAGAAAAAGCAAGAGCGCCCGGGCGGTGACCTGAATTGTTACCAAAATCTTAAGTATTATATGACAGAAATGCAATGACTTTATTGGAACATTGCTACACCTACGGCACTAGGTCACTCGTTCTTGTCCATCCCGAAGATTGCTTTGCGATTCTTGCTCGCAGACGAAACGGGCCTCGCCACCGCTTTTCCACCTCCCTCCCGGCCCGATTGGATCAAATCGAATGAACTGATCAGATCGCCTCAAAGCACACATGAGGCCACCTGCTTGCATGTAAGTTGCGGCTAATGGCCGCTACTTGCTTGAAACAACCCATCGTTTTTCTTAATATTAGCCATTCCTTTCGACGGCTCATTCTCCTCATTATTCTTCTTTGCAACAATTCAGCCCACCGCAAGGGTCAGGAGCTGAACGGTTACTACCTAAATTTTGCAACGAAACGAGAACCGCAACGAAATCAGCTTTTAGAATCTTTTCTTGATTTGTCGAAAATCGGAAGGCGCAAGCATTGATGAATCAGACTGGTCGTTTAGCAAATCGAATGAAATGGCGTAGAGTCAATTTGGTTATGGGGATAGTCATTCTATTCTCGCTTTCATTTTCTGAGAACGTAGTAATCCACAAAAACTTTGATACCGCCTGGAAGCAACTCATTCACTTGCTGAGTGTTGTTGGAGATTCCAAAGAGCATCCGTATTCCGTCAACCCGGATAATCATCTGCGCTTTGTGCCAGCTAAACATTGGACCAGTGGTTTTTTTCCGGGCTGCCTGTGGCTTCTTTATGAATATTCAGGAGATGCCAAGTGGCAGGAAGCTGCCCGGAAATTCACCGAAAATCTGGAGATGGAGCAATATAACGGTGGTACCCATGACATGGGATTCAAAATGTTTTGCAGCTATGGTAATGGCTACCGTCTGACCAACGACCTGCACTATAAACAAGTTCTCCTGCAAAGCGCCAAAACATTGATGACCCGATTTAATCCAAAAGTGGGTTGTATCCGGTCATGGGACCACCATGCAGACGTTTGGCAATATCCCGTAATCATAGACAACATGATGAATCTGGAGCTTCTGTTCTGGGCGACGAAAGAGAGCGGAGATTCCACATTCTATGACGTTGCAGTAACCCATGCGAATACGACCATAATGAACCACTTTCGGGGAGACTACAGCACTTGGCACGTGATCGATTACGACACCACAACCGGGGCAATATTGGGCCGCGATACTCATCAGGGGTATGCGCCTGAATCATGCTGGGCTAGGGGGCAGGCATGGGGTCTTTACGGCTTTACAATGTGTCATCGCGAAACAGGAGATCAACGTTATTTGGTCCAGGCGGAAAAAATGGCTGAATTCATTCTGAATCATGACAACCTACCTGACGACATGATCCCGTATTGGGATTTCGATGCGCCCAATATCCCTAATGAGGAAAGAGACTCTTCCGCGGGTGCGATCATCTGTGCTGCGCTTTACGAGTTGAGTTTATATTCTGGAAAAAATGCAGAAAAATACAGATCTGCCGCTGACAAGATGCTCGAGACGTTATCCTCGGTGAGATACTTGGCGAAGGTAGGAGACAATTGCGGATTTGTCCTCATGCATGGTGTAGCATCCAAACGCAGCAATAGCGAGGTTGACAGGCCATTGGTTTACGCTGATTATTATTTCCTCGAGGCAAATTTGCGCAAGCTGAGAAGCTCGAGCAAATGAGCACACCCCTAAGCCCCGAAGGGGCGACATGCAAAAGCTTGAGGCAACGTCCCGAGTAAGCTTTTAAGCTCAGAAAAAATTCTGAACGTTTTTTTCACCTGTTAGCTTCTTTTTCAACACAGAGACACAGAGAGCACGGAGCGTCACAGAGAATAAAAGAACTCCAGAATGAATGACACTCGCTCTGTGTCTCTGTGTTGGAAGGCTTTTCGCTTCCATGCTGCCCGAACGGCCTTAGTTTTCAGCCCGCAAGGGCCCTTGAGCGGCTTGCTGAAAATCTCATGTGGTGTCTTAAGCGTCGCGTCTGTGCAAAAAAATTTCAGAAAGGTACGCTTGGCCATATGCATCGCTCATTCTTGCTGCTGATTTCGACGTTCTCGATTTTCTATCCGCCGGGTGAAGGCAATTACAGCAAAATTGTCTATCCAGGTGAAAATGGCCAGCTGGTGTATGCTCCCGACGAACAAGGAAACGTGATCCTCGACTTTTCTCATTGTGGTTATCTGGGAGGCGGCGTTAAGCTTCCTGAAGTCGACGTCAAAGTAACCCTCGCGCCGGGCGATGGTGACGATGGTGCACGCCTCCAAGCCGCGATTGACGAGGTCGCCAGGCTGCCGATTCGTGACAATGGCTTTCGAGGCACGGTGCTGTTGAAAAAGGGGCGGTACGATATCAGTGACTCCCTCCATATTTCCGAAAGCGGCATTGTACTTCGCGGCGAAGGCCAGGACACGAGCGGCACAATTCTGTACGCGACCGGCACGACGCAAAGAAGCCTCATCAACATTGCGGGCAAGCAGAATCGCGTGGAAGTGGCCGGTACAGAAGGAAATATTATTGATGATTACGTGCCCGTGGGCGCGCGCTCCTTTCACGTGGAGATGAAAGATCACGCTTATCGTGTGGGTGATCAAGTCATTGTGAGAAGAATCGGCAATGCCGGCTGGATTCATGCGATTGGCATGGACCGCATCACGCCCAGGCCCAGCGATCCTTCACGCACGAGACAATGGGAGCCTTTTGATCTGGATTATGATCGCGTGATCACCGGAATCGAGGGGAATTACATTACCGTGGATGCGCCGATCGCTTGTGCGATCGAGAAACGCTGGGGCGGGGGAAAGCTCATAAAATACACCGATACCGAACGAATTCGTCAAGTTGGAATAGAAAACATTCGCGGGGTTTCCAGTTTTGATAAAAGCAAGCTGGACTATGAAGACGGCGAAAGATATTATTCCGACGAAGATCATTGTGAAACTTTCATTCTCATTGAGAATGCCGTCAATGTTTGGGTCAGGAATGTAACGGCGCTTCATTTCATAGACAACTGCGTTGAGATTCAAAAAGGAGCAAAATGGGTCACCGTACAAGACTGTTCTAATCTCGACATGGTTTCCAAAATTGACGGCGGGCGTCGCGGCGCCTTCCAGATCAATGGGCAATTGTGCCTGGTACAACGGTGTTACGCCGAAACCGGACGGCACGATTTTTCGGTGAGCAGCCGGGTGTGCGGTCCAAATGTTTTTCTACACGGCTTGGCCATCAAATCTTATTCCAACAGCGAAGCCCACCACCGCTGGTCAACAGGCGGATTGTTTGATAACGTTCATGCAAATCTCAGAGTAGAGGACAGGCAATATCTGGGGACCGGGCACGGCTGGGCAGGAGCAAATTATGTTTTGTGGAATTGTGAGGGCACTTTGGTATGCCAGAAGCCGCCGACTGCTCAAAATTACGCCATAGGACACGTTGGTCCGGAAGCCGAACCTAATTTTCACGGGAAGGAAAAGGGCCATTGGGAATCGCACGGGCAGCACGTTACACCCGAAAGCCTTTACCTCAAACAATTAGAAGACAGACTCGGTAAGCGTGCTGTTGAAGAGGTGACCACCACAGAACAACGAAACGGAACAATTATCCGGCTGCTCAGGGAGACGAAATGGTAACCCGAAGGGAATTTCTCGCCGCCTCATCGGGTTTGTTGGCGGGCACCGCTGCGCTCGGTCCGCAACTGTGGGCAGGGCAAGCGCCTTCACCGGCAATGCTTGGCATCCAGGTGGGAGCTGTTTCTTTTGTTGATGAGGGAACGGAAAAGCTCCTGGATGGGCTGCAAGAGATGGCCAGCATCAATACGCTTTTTTTGGCATGTTTCACGTATGGACGCGGAATCGGCGGCCGGCAGCCGCAGCCGCACCCCCTGCCAGACCACGGTAAGCAGGAGTATGACGTCAATTTTCATGGCGGCAATTTTGCCACGCCGCATCCAGAATTTTACAAGAACACTCGCGTCGAACCTCAGAAAGCGCCGGATCATCCCGGCAATGATATGCTTGCGGACGTGATACCCAAGGCGAAGAAACGAAAGATGAAGTGTATCGCCTGGTACGAGGATGTTTTTCACGAGAAAATGGCGCACATTGAGGGAATTCAGCAAATTACTCCGAGCGGCGAAGTCGGCTTGAATCTTTGTTTGCGCAACCCGGACGTGCGCCAGTTCTGGCTCGCCTTGACGGAAGACTATCTGCGCTCTTACGACCTCGATGGCATCATGTGGGGGTCCGAGCGTCAGGGTCCTTTGAACAATCTGTTGTACGCCAATCATAACCGTCCAGGCAGAGAGATCGGGTGCTTCTGTCAACATTGCCAGGTAGCGGCAAAAGACGCGGGTGTGAGCTTCGCTCGGGCACGGGAAGGTTTTCTGAAGCTGTTAGAGTGGAGAGCCAACCTAGCGGAGAATGGGCGCCCGGTCGATGGGGCCTTTGTGACCTTCTGGCGCCTGCTTCTTCGGTACCCGGAAGTGCTGGCATGGCAAAACCTATGGAATGAGGGTCTGCGCGATACCTATCGCGACCTCTACGCGCTGGCGCGCTCCCTCGCGCCCGACAAGCTCGTGGGCTGGCACATCTGGCACCTGAATTCGTTTTCGCCCTTTTACAGAGCCGAGCAGGATTATGCGGAGTTCTCCAGATACTCGGATTTTCTAAAGGTGGTGATGTACAACAAATGTGGCGGTCCGCGCATGGCAAGTTATATTAGAAACATGAATCAAACTTTGCTTGCCGATCTGGCCTCAGAACAGGCATTGCAACTCAGCTATTCCCTGCTGGGTTATGAAAACGAAAAGCCATTTGACCAAATCATGCAGGAAGGCTTCAGCGCAGATTATGTCGCTCGAGAGGTAAAGAGGGCGGCTGCCACAGTGGATTCTCATGTCAGAATATGGCCGGGAATTGACATCGACATTCCCACAAATGACGGCGAAAAAAAGACCCAGCCCGAGGATGTCTATCAATCCGTCACAGCCGCATTCGGGGCCGGCACTCATGGGGTTATACTCTCACGCAAGTATTCGGAAATGAAGCTCGACAATCTGCGCGCCGCGGGACGCGCCATAAGGGAGCAGAAATTGGGATAGAACTCAATGAAATTTGTTATGATGCACGATTGTCGAATGGATCCCATTAGGTATTTCAATCCCATCTAAGACAGGAGGAAATCAGTATGCCATTCTCACGACGCGATTTTTGCAAAGCCGCTCTAGCCCTTCCTCTTGTGACGCAGGCAAGACTCACCAAGCCGGGCTTCGAGGGTGATGGGGCAAAAAAATACACGTATTATGGTCGCGGGCAGGATTACAAGGAATTCAAAATCATCGATGAAGGCCTGACCATCGTCAAAGTTGAGACATTTACCAACCCCAAAGTGGGTGTGGTCCGAATTCAGACCAATGACGGCTCCGAAGGTTATGGCCAGATGTCGCCCCACGACGCCGATTTCACAGCCATGTTCTTGCATCGCAAGGTTGCGGAGCATTTTCTCGGCAAAGACCCGGCGCATATCGATGCGCTCGTCGACCAGTGCATAGAAGCCAACTATAAATTCCCGTGGACCTTCGTCTGCCGGGCCCTATGCGGCCTGGACACCGCGATCTGGGATTTATATGGCAAGATCAAACAGAAACCCGTCGTCGAATTGCTCGGGGGCAAGCTGCAGGGCATCACTGCTTATGGCTCGAGCATGAGTCGAAAAATCACACCAGAGGATGAAGCCGCGCGCATGATTCAGTTACGCGACAGCAAAGGATTCAGTGCCTTCAAATTGCGCGTCGGCCAAAAGACCGGTCACGACGTGGACGCGTGGCCAGGCAGAACGGAGAAACTGGTCCCCACGGTCAGAAAAGCTCTGGGCGACAACATTGACATTTTGGTCGATGCCAATAGTGGTTATTCACCGCCCAAAGCCATCGAAGTTGGCCGCATGTTGGAAGACAATAACGTCTATTTTTTTGAAGAGCCGTGCCCGTATTGGGAGCTGGAATGGACCGCGGAGGTGGCGAACAAGTTGAAAGTTCTGGTCGCCGGCGGTGAGCAGGACAACGATATGGCGCAATGGCAACGCATGATTGCCATGAATGCCGTTGATATCGTGCAGCCGGATATTGGCTACATCGGCGGCCTCACCAGGGCGCTGCGGGTTGCCAGACTGGCCCAGCAGGCCGGAAAGCTATGCATACCACACTCTTCGAGCCTGTCCATGGTGTGCTTGTTTGCCTGCCATATGCTCGGCGCCATCCCCAATAGCAAATACCTCGAATTCACCATTGATGATGATTCTGAATTGAACCGTGAAAGCAAAGCCATGTATGAACCCGGGTTGGCGGTGGTGGATGGCAAGGTCGGAATTCCGCAGGAACCGGGATGGGGCGTGAGAGTCAACAAGGCATGGCTGGAATCAGCGGAATATCAAACCAGCGAAAAGAGGTCGTGAGTGGATAGGAGAGAATTCCTCAAAACGGGAGGCGCAACCGCCCTTGGCCTCGCCATGAATGCGCATACTGCCGCGTTTGGTGCCACCGGCGCAAGAGCGAAGCTCGCGGCGAAAACGACGGGTATCCAGATCGGAGCGCCCTCCTTTGTTGATGAGGGCATAGAGAAATGCCTCGACACCATCACGGAATTGGCGTCTGTCAACACGCTGTTCGCAATGGTCTATTCCTATAAAGAGGGACTTTCGGGCCGAACCTGGCCGCCGGTGGACCACGGTCTGCAACAGCGGGGCCCAAAATTTCACGGCGGCTATTACGGAACCATCCACCCGGAATACTATCGCAACACGATTTTTAAAGACGATCCTCGCGTTTTGCGCTCGCCCGATCACGGTGATTTTGATTTGCTGGGTTCCGTCCTGCCGGCGGCGCGCAAGCGAGGCATAAAAACCATCGCCTGGCTTGCGGACCAGGTGCACGAGGAGATTCCTCAATTCAAAGAAATGGCAGAAGTTGATCTGCACGGGCGCAAGCTTTCACAGGTTTGTCTCAATCATCCGGATTTTCGCGCCTTCCAGATGGCCATGGTGGAGGATTGTGTCCAATCCTACGAAATCGACGGTTTGCTATGGCGCTCGGAACGCTGGGGCGCCTTGACCAATATGCTGCGGTGGAATGGCGACAGAGACAGAGCGAAAGTCCCTTGCTTCTGCTCCTTTTGTTCTGAGAAGGGCAAAAAACAAGGCATCGACAGCGAACGGGTGCGCAAGGGTTACGTGCTGCTTGAGGATTTTGTGGCCGGAATTCGCGCCGGCAGCAAGCCGACGGATGGCGCCTACACCACCTTCTGGCGCATTCTCCTCCGGTATCCGGAAATTTTGGCCTGGGAAATGTTCTGGTACGATAGTTTGCGCGAAATCTACAAAATCGTCTATGACAGTGCCAAATCCCTCAAGCCCGATCTGCCGGTGGGAAGCGCCATACCGCACAGTATCTCGTTCAATCCATTCTATCGTGCGGCGGTTGATTTTCAAGAGCTGGCCAAATACAATGATTTTCTCAAGGTCATTGTTTATCACTCAGTCGGCGGCTCTCGTTGTTGCAATTACGTGGACGAATTTTTCGATACGTATCTGGCAGATCTGTCACGCGACGAGAGATTGGCTTTCTTGTACAACGTCATGGGTTTTTCGGAAGGCAGCTACGAAAAAATAAAAACGCAAGGGCTGTCATCAGACTACGTTTATCGCGAAACGAAAGCATGGCTCAAAAGCGCCGAGGGCACGCATCTGCAGGTCTGGCCCGGCATCGATATCGATGTTTCTCCGGAAGAAGGGAAGGATCCACCGCGTTCGCGCGAGGGTGTGCGCGATGCGGTACTGGCTGCCTTCCGCGCCGGCGCGCCCGGGGTCGTGTTCGCCCGCATGTACTCGGAGATGACGCTCGATCACCTGGCCGGCGCCGGGGATGCGATGCGCATGCTCGAGCTGAATTGAGCGAGGATATCCGAGCGTACACGCAACGTAGCATTCATTCGAGGAATTGCTCCAGCGTTGATCGGTGCGGGTCATGATGTTGATCGGTGGGCAAACCATGAGTGATCGAGTCGCAGCCAGGAGAGTTTTCCAAGGGATAGAACCTTAATTTTGCAACGAAAAGAGAACCGCAACGAAAAAGCCTTTAAAATAGCGGGTTTTACTTGTGTCGAATATGCGCCTAACGCCACCGAACGGGTGGTTCGAACATAGAAGCCATTCGTGATTTTCCTCTTTCGTTGCGGTTCTTTTTTCGTTGCGAGCCAGGTTTGATGCAAAATTGAGGTAGAAACTACCCAACGGATAAAAGTACTTTTTCATCCGTTGGGTTGTTTCTATCCGTTGGTGATTTCTTTTGCCCAGAATTGACTATTAAGGCACGAAGAGCGTATCATGGCATCTATCGGCAAACCGAAGTTTCGTGTATTTGTTTCTGCAGCAATGATATGTCTGCTGAATCTCGGCCTCCAGCTTTCTGCGCAAAGCGAAAGCGGTTCTCCCCGATTAATGCAAGGGCCGATGGTGGGTGCGGTCTATGAAAATGAAATAAACATCTGGGTGCGCACCAGCGGTGCTTTTCCGGTTTCTATTGAATACGGCACGGATAGAGACCTGCACGCCGTACAGGAGACCGAGCCCGTTCTTGCCAGCAAATCCCTCGACTACACCCTGGTGATAAAACTGAAAAACGCCTTGCCGGATACACCCTATTTCTATCGCGTGAAGGTAAATGGAAGATACGATCGCTACACGCGGGAATTGCCGCCCTTTCAAACCAAAACCGCTCCGCGATCAGGCGCCGCCAGGAATTTCCGCCTGGCGTTCGGCTCGTGCGTTCGCTTTCAAATGAACCGTATCCAGCCCGTTTGGAGCACCATTCATGCCTTAGCTCCGGACCTCTTCTTTTGGCTGGGTGACAACATCTATGGCGATGCCACCGATCCCGATATTCTGCGCGAGGAGTATCGCCGTCAAAGAGACGTGCACAGCCTGCAGCCGCTGCTCGCCGGCATCTCAAACCTGGCCATCTGGGATGATCACGATTATGGATTGAACAACCACAACCGAACCCACCCCGGCAAGGCGGAGGCGCTGGCGGTATTCAAAGAGTATTGGGCGAATCCTTCCTATGGGTTGGAAGACGAACCGGGCGTTTTTTTTCGCCACGCTCACGGCCAGGTGGATTTCTTCTTCCTGGATGGAAGATATAGCCGCGACCCCAACAAATCCTCGAACGATTCCTCCAAATCGATGTTGGGCAAAAAGCAATTTGAGTGGCTGAAAGCCGGTTTGAAGAACAGCCGGGCAACCTTCAAGCTGTTGATATCGGGAAGCGGCTGGACTCTGGCAAAGGGAGAAGCCGGAGATTCGTGGGCCGCCTTTTTGAGCGAACGCAACGCCTTGTTTGATTTCATACGCGATCACGCCGTCAGCGGCGTGGTTCTGCTTTCCGGCGATACGCACGTCGGCGAGCTGAACGTCATTCCCTGGTCGCAAAACGGCGGATACGATTTCTATGAGCTCGCCAGTTCGCCCCTTTCCCAACGGCCTTCCTCCGCCTGGTTACAGCGCCGCCCCGAAAGAAGGATAAGGCCGGTTTATGCGTATGGGGATAATTTTGGCGTTATCGATTTCGTATTTGGAGACGTCCCGAAACTCGTGTTCCGGCTTATTGATTCCGGCGGGCGCCTGGCGTGGGAGCCTTTGGAGGTGGAGGCGAAAGAACTGGTCAACGGGGTGGTTTCATGGCCGGCGAAAGTGGATGAAAACGAAAACGCCCGGCAAGAAAATTACGAGCAGGGCAATGGTTATTACGAGCGTATCGACTGAGATGGGTATTCTCACATGACCATGGCTCCACAAAACAGGAGGGCGTCACCGGAATGTACCCTCCGCCGCGTCCACTCCGCGTGTCACCGCAAGCGTGTTTTCGTGGTGCTCTCGCTGCTGCTGGCCTTGTCCTCCTGCCGAAGCCCAGAAGTACCGTCGCGACCGCAAAGCAACAGCATAGTGTTCCTGTCCAATCGGGATAGAGTGAATCGTCAATTCGATATTTTTGTAACAAAGCTCGATGGCAACGAGCCGCTCAAGCTCACCTCCGATCTGAACTCAGTGACGTCCTTCTCGAATCCTCAGTTTTCGCCGGACCAACAGCTTATTCTTTTTTTTGCCTCCGAAGGCTTCGAGAACAAACTGCAACTGATCAATGCAGATGGCAGCAATTTGCGCACGTTGACCCAAGTCAATATCATCAAGCCCGAAGCGTCCTTTTCTCCCGCCGGAAACGCGGTGGTCTTCGTTTCAACTGTCGACGGGAAGTGCCAAATTCACGTGATTCACTTGGACGGGTCCAATCGGGTAAACGTATCGAACAACGCGTATGACGAATTCGAACCGAGCTTTTCACCCGATGGATCCAGAATTCTTTTCACCTCCTCGCGCGCCGGCGCGAGGTCTGTGTGCGTCATGAACGCAAACGGCAACGGCCAGATCAAACTGACGGAGGGCGATGGCACCGACAGCCACCCCAGTTTTTCTCCAGATGGAAAGCAAGTCGTATTTGCATCGGTACGAAATAGGGATTCTGACATCTATCTCATCAATCTGGGCAACGGTTCGGCAGAGAACCTGACCAACAGCAACACCTACGAGTCCGAGCCGCGATTCTCGCCGGACGGCTCCACCATCCTCTTCATTTCAACCGCGCGGGGCATGAGATTTCGCGATATTGTTGCCAAGGATTTGCCCGGGGGCAAGATGCGCAATCTGACGCAAGCGCTGAATCATGTCAATCAAAATGCCGGCTTTTCTACCAATGGAATGAATCTGGTGTTCGAGTCATGGGACAACACCAACTCGGATATATACGTGATGGGCATCGATGGCGGAAATATCCGCAATCTAACCCAGCATCCAAAGTGGGATTGTGCCCCGTCGTTTTAAGGAGGAACTATGTCCAGAGTATCCAATCGATTCGCCGCCTGCCGTCCCGTTTTTGTGCTGATCGTCGCGATCGTCTCTTTCCTGGATATCGCCTTTGCCGCGGAGAAAGGGGAGGTCCGTGGGGTGGTGCGGAACAGAGAATCCAGCAATCCTCTGCCCGGCGCCAATGTTTGGCTCGAAGGAACTACGTTGGGTACGACCACGGACTTGGAGGGAAGGTACCTGATCTCAAGGGTTCCTGCCGGCACGTATTTTTTGAGGGTCACGTACGTCGGGTACAAGCAATTTCGCATTCAAGTGATGATTCAGGCAGAAGAGGCCACCAAGCAGGATGCGAAGCTTTTGCCGGAAAACCTCGAGGGCCAGGAAGTGACGGTGACGGCCCAACGTGAGGGCCAGGTGGAAGCAATCAACAGGCAGTTGAGTTCCAATACTATCGTCAACGTGGTTTCCGCCGAGCGTATCCAGGAGCTGCCGGACGTCAATGCTGCGGAGTCCGTAGGCCGATTGCCCGGCGTATCGGTCATGAGAGAAGGCGGCGAGGGGCAGAAAGTCGTGATCCGAGGCCTGGCGCCCACGTATAACAGCGTTACCATAGGCGGCACCAAGATCCCATCCAGTGACTTGGAAGATCGCAGCATAGATTTGAGCATGATCTCCTCGGACATGCTGGCGGGAATCGAGGTGACCAAGGCGATTACGCCGGACAAGGATGCGGACGCCTTCGGTGGCATTGTGGATTTTCAGATAGCAAAGGCACCCGAGGGAGGCTTCAAGGGCAATCTTCGCATTCAAAACGGCTATAGTGATCTGTTGTCGGAATACGGTCAATTCAAGAACACCTTCAAGCTCAATCAGCGTTTTTTTGGTGACCAACTGGGGGTGATCGTGACCGGGAACCTGGAACGCGCGAATCGGAGCGCGGACATCTATAATGCGGGTTATTCCATCGAACGGGAAGCCCGGCCCGGTGAAGAATTCGCCCCCATCCGCATAGACGATCTCACGCTCGAAGATCGCGTTGAAACCCTGAAGAGATACGGCGGCAACCTGATGTTGGATTATCGCTTTGATCGGGGCGAAATCCAGTTCAACAACTTTCTCAATCGGGTAGATCGTGAGCAGACCGCAAATGAACAGCAAATGGATCCCCAGATCAATAACGATCTGAGTTACAATTTGATCGTGCGGGACATCTCCAAGGAGATTGTCTCGAGCTCGCTCAACGGCAAGTACCGCATCCCGTTTGCAACCATGGACGCCGGCATAGCTTATAGCCAGGCCGTGCAGCTGCATCCGCACGATTTGGAATTTCAATTTGTCGAGAACGCCGCCTTTGATCAGGTGATCTACAACCAAAACAAGCGAACCCTGGGCCCCGACGCTATTCTTCTGGCCAAGAAAAACAACTTTCGCAATGCCGGCATAAACGAGGGCATCTTGACGACCGAAGAGTCGAAGGAAAGCGATTTGACCTCACGGTTAAATCTTGAGGTTCCCTTCAATTTTTTCGGAAAAAAAACCGCGGGCGCACTCAAGCTGGGCGGCAAAATCACCAGCAAGACCAGGGCGGTCGATCAAAGTGAGTTTTTTCAAAGGCTATACCAGGAAACACAACATTGGGACGATTATCGGAGGCTTCATACGCAAAATGGCACTCCGGGGTTTTCCTATCAGTCCATCTTGACGTCCAACATGCCAAGCTTGATCAATTACGTGGACCCGAATTACGACGCCGGGAATTTTCTGAATGGCGAATATGAATTCAACGTCGGATTGAATCGAGGAGAGTTGATGCATCTGGCCCGCATGTACTTGATCGACTCCGTGTTCACACAAGACGAGCTGTCGGGCTTGGATGATTTTAGTTCCACGGAACAAGTTGCCGCCGGGTACGTCATGGCAGAGATCAACCTGGGTCGCCGCTTCATGATCCTGCCGGGTGTGCGCTACGAACACACCTACGTAAAAATGGCCTCAAAATCCTCGAATATCCGCGAAGGAGACATTGCAAGGGAAGGGAGCGTATCGGATACCACCGCCAACCATCAATACGGCGATTGGTTTCCCATGCTCCACCTCCGCTATCGGGTCACGGACTGGTTCGATATCCGGCTGGCAGGAACACGCTCGCTCTCCCGGGCACGCCTCGACTATCTCAATCCCAGAGAAAAAAAGCGAACTTCTTCCGCCACAATATCACGAGGAATTATCGATCTCAAACCTCAAATCTCGACGAATTATGATCTATTTCTGTCTTTTCATTCCTATCGGCTGGGACTCTTTACCCTTGGAGGGTTTTATAAGAACATCGAGGATCTGATCTGGTTGCGCAACAATATGACGATATACCGGGCAGACGTTTTGGCCGGCAATTACCCGCCGGAATACCGAGGAAACGCATTGACCCAGCCAGAAAACAATCCCTTTGATACGGAGGTAAAAGGATTCGAGGTTGAATGGCAAACCAATTTTTCCTGGCTCCCGAGGCCCCTGGCCGGGCTGGTGCTCAACGTCAATTATAGCCATATCTGGTCGGAGACGCGCTATCCGTTTTCGATCAACCAAACGTTGTTGGTGCCGCCATTTACCAGCACACGAATTGACAGTTTTCGAGTCGGTCCGATGCCGAATCAATCCGATAACATTGCCAATGTGGCGATTGGATACGACCTCGGAGGATTCTCGACGCGCGTCTCCGCGCTTTATCAAGGGAGAACTTTGAGTTCCGTGGGAAATCGCAAGGAAGTGGACGGATTCACCGATACGCTCGTGCGCTGGGATCTCCTGGCGAAATTCAAAATCACCAAATGGCTGAGCATTTACGGCAACTGGAACAACCTCACAAACTCGGCCGATCAATCGTTCATCCAAGCGGAGCAATACGCGGACGAAAAAGAGTTCTATGGATGGACCGCCGACGCCGGGCTGGTTTTCGATTTTTAGCTCACCACTTGGGCTAGCGCTGCTCCAGGACAACAGCTCCAAATCGAAATTTTATGGAAAGGAGGTGAATCATCCCACAATGAAACGATGCGAGGAGCGGTTGTAGCAATGAGGCATGAGTAACTACCATCCCATCCACGGAGGAATGAGCATGAAACGCCTTCACTACTTTTCAAGCAATTGCATTCTGAGCGGTGTATGCCTGCTGGCGACGATGCTGGCTCAGCAAGCGTGGTCCCAAGACTATTTGGACGTTCCGGCCGGATTTGAAACTTTGAACCTGGCCGTCGCAGGAGATTCGCTTCCCAACGGCACTCGGAACCCCAACCGCGTGTATCGCCTCGAAAATGGCGGTTTCTACTTGATCAATGGCACCATAGATAATAGCCTGAACGGCGGTTTTGAAATGCACGTGCAGGCCGCCGACCCGAGCGGTCCGATGCCGGTGCTTATCCCATTTGCGACGGGCACGGGTGAAGCGCCGCTGAGTTTCAGCTTCGTGGCAAATGGTTCACTCAAGGGGTTGTATCTCTCCAGTCTGGATCAAAACGCGAATTATATTCGAAACAACGTCAGGCTGGATCAGGATGGAATATCGGTGACCGTCGACAGTTGTTTTCTCGATTACGACCGGCAGGCCCCTCTGCGCGCCAATGCTTTTGAGCAGAAATTTTACATCTACAATACCATCGTGCGAAACTGCTCGAGAGCCGGCACGCAAAACACCGGCCGCTGTATCGATATTCGCGAAAATCTTGTAGACTCCCTGGTGGTGCAAAATTGTACGTTCTACTTTGCCACCGGGGAAATTATCAACGATCAGGGCGGCGCCCTGATCAGAAATCTGATCTTTGATCATAACACAATGGTCGGTACGGACAAGCTGGATTCACATACGATCTTTAACGGCAGGATTACGAACAATTTGTTCATCAACGTCGGTTGGGAAATGGACGACATCGCCGGCGGTGATACGTTGCGGGAGGAAATATTGCCGATTGATTCGCTGCGCTCCCCCCTGTTTACAGAAGCCGATCGAAGGATTCTGATCAACCGCAACAACTTCAACTATTCACAGGAATTCCACAACTACGTCAATTCCGTGGATACCGTTGATTTTTACGTGCTTCATAATACCGTCAGTCAAAGGTTCATTGCGGAGAACCCCAACATCGTTTCTGAGAACTGGATCGACGAGTACCCGGACTTTGCCGTTCCTCCTGATTACAATTTGTTGATGGATTGGGCGGTCTATCAGATTTCCGGAGCGGTCGAGGCTGGAACCCCTGATGTCATCGCCGACCCGCGGCCGAATGATGAGAACGATATCATCAATACCTTCGGCTTGGCCGATGTTCTTTACGGGAAGGGCGGCGGCGAATTCGAATTTGATTATCCCACTTCGAAGGCGTCGTACACCCACGCGGAAGGCGGATTCCCGCTGGGTGATCTGAATTGGTTTCCAGCCAAAAAAGCAGAATGGCAAAGCTTCGTCAGCAGCGTGTCCGACAAAGGCCACCCGAACGGCATTCCCACTGCCTTTGCGCTGGCACAAAACTACCCCAACCCCTTCAATCCCGCTACAACGATCGAGTATGAGATTTCCAAGTCAACCAACGTCTCATTGGCGGTCTACGATATCGTTGGCCGGAGAGTCCGGACTCTGGTCAGCACAAGGCAAAATGCCGGACACCATCGCGTAACCTGGGATGGAACCAATGACGGGGGCAGAATTGTTGCAAACGGCGTTTATGTGTACCGGCTGCAGGTGGACGGCACAACCTTGTCACGTAAACTGCTTTTGGTGAAGTAAGGACAACTCGCTACATCTGAAGGGCCAATCACGGTTTGCACGAGGAAGGGTGGAGAGTTGCAAGGCTCTCCACTTTTTTGATTCGGATTGGTTCAGCGAAAACAAGGAGACAATCATGACAAAGCGTTTTTGTGCACTGGCTGGTCTTCTGCTGCTAGGCCCAATCTGTCCGCTGTTCGGGCAACAGCAAAGCTATGTCACGATACGGGGCATGCTCTCCTTGCCGGTTGGAGGCTTTGGAGAGAGCATTGGCGCGAATCCGCACGTCACACGCAGAAACGGTTTTGATGTCGGTGCAGGGGCCAGTTTCGCTTCGGAGGGGCTGGGGGCCGGAATTGAAATCTCCCTGCCGACGGGGGCGCAGGGGTTGAGTTGGAGCTCCGGCTTGATGCTTATAGTCAATGCCGCCGACGACAGGGGGCTCACTCAGACGTTCCAGTCCCTCCTGGGTGAAGGTGAAGTTGTTACATTCGATTACGGTTATTGGATACAATTGCCGGTCATGACGGGTTTTCAATACCGTTTTGCGTTATCCGACCAAGTCGATTGCTATGGGATAGCACAAGGCGGCATCAGCTTGATTCATGCCGCCACCAGAGAAGCAAGTGTCTCGGGGGTTCCAGTAGACAGCCGGAGCTATGAGCTTGCGCAGCAATTCGGGTACGGATTGGGCGGCGGCATCGTGGTGAATGGGAAATTTGACTTGGGGGTCCGGTTTCTCGATTTTGGCGAGCCCGCGTTCGATGGCACCAGGTCATTGGATGACGCTTATTTTGATGAATCTCACAACGTGTTAGGAGAAGATGTGATTTTGGGGGAAGAGCGGCCGGTTTCGATGGTATTGATAAGCGTGGGGTATCAATTCTGAGGTTGAATAGAGTCCTCGCCGGTGAAACATGGAAATCAAAACTGATCTTCGGAGAAAATAGCGATGATTTGTAAACGATTGATAAGGTCCGTGGGGCGCCCTTTCCCCCTCATGCTTTCAATTCTCTCAGTTGCCTGGTCGTGTTCTGGAGACCGGTCCGCGGAGACGGCAGTCCAGGCGAACACCGAAGCAATAAGCATGGCACTCTTCAAGGCACGAACAATCCCGGAAATCATCCCGCCTGTGACAAAAACCTACGGTCCGATCTCCATTGAACAAGCCTACCTGGCGCAAGACCAGCTCGCGGTAAAACTCATCAGCCTCTTGGGTCCTGTAAAAGGATACAAAATTGGTTTTGCCTCCGAGTCAGTATTTGAAAAACTCGGCATTAGCGAACCGGCCTACGGGCGATTGTATGCACATCAAATTGTAGAGGACGATGATACCCTTAGCGTCGCCGACTTTTTTGTTTTTAACATTGAGGCCGAAGTGGCCTTTAAGGTGGGCAAGCAGATAGACAAGAAGATTGATACCATCGAAGAACTCAAGAACTACATCGAGTCGGTTCATGCGGCCTTTGATATCAGCAATAACTGGTATGACCCCAAGCAGGGCGATCAAATGGTGCCGGATTTTATTGTAAACTCCGGTGGATCGCACTATTTCGTGCTGGGCCCTCCGGTAGATCCGAACGGCGTCGGGGTTGACAATCTTGTGTTAAAAGTGCTCCGTGCCGGCGAAACGCTCTACGAAGGCCCTTCCACTGCCGTCCTGGGCAGCCCCTGGTATATCATGAAATGGATTGCCAATCACACCTTGAATCGGGGCTATCCACTCGAGTCCGGCTACGTGATTTTCACCGGCAAGGTCGCACCCGAATTCAAAGCAACCGGTGCAGGGGCCAGAGGAACCTATGTGGGCGATTGCGGCGATTTGGGAGTCATCAAAGTGACTTTGAAATAGCCCGGAGTTGTGCATGGGGGTATCATGGATATCGAGCATTCCTGCTGATAAAAAACCTCTTGGAATTTTCTCCTGGTTCGGTAATATTGTGCCATTACAGTGCCATCAGAACACTTATCCCAAACGAAGATAACCGGCGATGAAATCACTCATCACGTTTTGCGCCGCAGTGTTTGCGGCAAGTCTCTGTGGATGCGCAGAAAAAAACGAAGGCAATGACGACCTCAGGAGGGCTTTCCCCGGGAAGTTGTCCTTCTCCGCTAAAAACACCACACCTCTGGCGCGCCATAATGCCGCGATCGTCGTGGCGACCGCTAAGCTCAAAGCCGAAGTGCCGGAGTTTAATGATGCGGCTTTTGTGATCTTGGCGCATACGAAGGAGCTTGCCAGCCAGGCCAACGACGTTGACGGTGATGGCAAAGCCGACGAAATTGTATGCGTGGCTGATTTTGCCCCCAATGAAGCGAAAGCATTGATCGTGCATTACGCCAAATCAGGCGTGCAGCCGCGAGCGTATCCCAAACGCACGCAGGCGGAGCTGTCGCACAAAGCCGGTGGCAATTTCATCAATCGCAAATATGACGGCGGCGTGTTTCAAAACGTGCAATTCTTGCGTGTGCCGCCCGAGCATACCGATCATTCGTTATACATCCGCTACGAAGGCCCTGGCTGGGAGTCGGATAAAATCGGCTATCGTTTTTATCTGGATTGGCGCAATGCCACGGATATTTTTGGCAAAAAAACGCCGGCGATGGTTTTACAAGATATTGGGCAGGATGGTTTCGATTCGTATCATGAAATATCGCATTGGGGTATGGATATTCTGAAAGTCGGCGAATCGCTCGGCCTCGGCTCGCTGGCAATGTGGCATGAGGGCAAAGCCAATCGCGTTGCGCAAACCGACAGTGTGACTTGCGCAATCATTTCGAGTGGCCCGGTGCAGTCACAAATTCAAACCAAGTATTTTGGCTGGAAAATTGGCCTCGGTTCGTACAACGTGGCTTCAAATCTATCCATCACCGCCGGCAGTCGTTTGACAAAGCACACGGTTGAGATTTCCGGAAATCCGCAAAACTTGTGCACTGGCATCGTGAAGCTCGATAGCACCACTCTGCTTTCTTCGCCGGAAGCGAGCGAAGGCTGGGCTTATTTGGCAACCTACGGCAAGCAAAGTCTCGCCGCAGACCTGCTCGGCATGGCAATTTTGTATCGCCAGCATGATTTGATCGAGGTGACTGAAGATCAACACAGCCATGTGGTTGTGCTCAGGCCGGTGAATGGGCAATTGACCTACTATTTCCTGGGAGCCTGGGAGCAGGAACCGGACGGAATAAAATCCGCAGAAGTATTTGAATCTTTTCTCAAACAGACGGTTGCGGAATTAGATTCGCCGCTCACAATCGATTTTTGACCGTTCACAATAAATCTCTTGGTTTTAGGCATTCTGTCATTACTTTGTTTGAGGATTGCATTCAACTGTTGAAACCTTTGTCAGGCGGGTCAAGAGGTTTATTGCTCGTGGAGAATTGTGATGGAATTATTGCCGGCTAGAGATCCTCGCCTCACGAAAAGCATGCCCACCGCTGAACTTAGAGAGTCGTTCCTGCTTGAAGAGCTATTCCAGACGGACACCGTACGATTGGTGTACTCGGAGAACGATCGTGCCATTGTCGGTGCGACGGTTCCGGTGAAGGCGGAGTTGTCACTACCAGCCCCGAAGGAAATGGCGGCAAGCTTTTTTGCGGAGCGTCGCGAGATCGGGGTGCTCAACGTCGGCGGACCAGGCCGTATCAGCGTCGATAAGAGTGCGTTCGATCTCGCAAATCGTGATTTGCTCTATATCGGCAGAGGCGCAAAAGAAATCGTATTCAGCAGCGAGAAAGCCGCGGAGCCTGCGGCATTTTTTCTTCTGAGCTTTCCAGCACACCATAGCCATCCTACCACAATGATGCGCTTCGCCGACGCCGAGGCAGTTGCTCTCGGCTCGCCGGAAGCGGCCAATCAACGCACGATCTACAAATATATTCATCCCGGCGGTATTCAAAGCTGCCAGTTGGTGATGGGCTTCACCCAGCTCAAAAGCGGCTCCATCTGGAATACCATGCCGCCGCACACCCACGCCCGTCGCATGGAAGTTTACTTGTATTTCGATATGCCAGAAAACGCCCGGGTCTTCCATTTCATGGGACAGCCGGAAGAAACGCGCCATCTCGTGATCGCCAACCGGCAGGTGGTGATATCGCCAAGCTGGTCGATTCACTGTGGCGCTGGCACGGGAGCGTATGCGTTTTGTTGGGGCATGGGCGGCGAGAATCAGGCGTTTGAGGACATGGATGCAGTGCGCATGGAGCAGTTACGGTGAACATTCCGGGGACCTAAAGGGTCGTGTCAAAATCCCGATGAAAGTGAATGATGATTTCCGATTGACGATTTACGATTTCAGATGCTGATAATTCATTCGTAAATCAACAAATGGAGGAGAGCATCTTGTTTTGCCTTCTCCTCCATCCCTCCTTCGTCAAATTCCCTGGCATGCTGCCAAATGCCATTTTTCTGTCTTGGCTTTTGTTCCAGCCAACTCAACATTGTCAAGTGAGTTTTTGAGTAGGCATGACCGATGATACTCGACAAATTCAAACTTAACGGCAAAGTCGCCATCGTCACCGGGGCTTCGCGAGGATTGGGCCGCGGCATGGCGCTCGGACTCGCAGAAGCCGGCGCGGATCTGGTTCTCGCCGGTGTAAGCGACATGGCCGCGACGCGCGCAGAAATCGAAAAGCTCGGCCGGCGTTGTACGATCGTCACAGCGAATTTGGGCGATAAAGACTGCGTCGCAAGCATCGTCAACACCGCGGTCCGGGAAATGGGGAGTGTCGATATTCTCGTGAACAATGCCGGCATCATCCGGCGCGCACCGGTGCTCGAATTCGCTGAAAAGGACTGGGACGACGTGATCAACGTCAATCTGCGCGCGACGTTCTTTCTCAGCCAGGCCGTGGCGCGCGTGATGGTTGAGCAGGGCCACGGCGGCAAGATCATCAATATCGCTTCGTTGCTTTCGTTTCAAGGCGGCATTTTGGTTCCTTCCTACACGGCTTCGAAAAGCGGGGTGATGGGTCTGACCCGCCTATTCGCCAACGAGCTGGCGCGCCATCATATCAACGTAAATGCCATCGCGCCCGGCTACATGGCGACCGACAATACCAAAGCACTGCGCGAAGATCCCAAACGAAGCGCTGAATTGCTGGCGCGCATTCCGGCCGGCCGTTGGGGTACGCCCGATGATTTAGCGGGCGCGATAGTCTTTTTGGCGTCGGAAGCTTCAAACTACCTGCAAGGCCACACGCTCGTTGTCGATGGCGGCTGGCTGAGCCGCTGAGGTCACATGAAGATTCCTCATGACCAAAGGGAGTTCTATGAAAACATCTGCTGTCGAGAGAGAAGTTCCCGTCACTCAAGCCGGAAAATCCAAGGTTGGCCGCTTTCGCTGGGTGGTTTGTGCATTATTGTTCTTTGCTGCAACAATCAACTACATTGATCGCCAAGTCATCGGACTCTTGAAGGGCACGCTGCAGGAGCAGTTCAAGTTCAGCGAGCTCGATTATGCCGCGATCGTCTTCAGTTTTCAACTGGCCTACGCCGTCGGCCTCCTGCTCGCTGGCCGGGTCATGGACCGGATGGGCACGCGAATGGGTTTTGCGCTGGCCCTCATTGTCTGGAGCCTCGCCGCCGTCGCGCATGCAGCCGCCAATCTCTTCCCTGATTTGCAAGTGCCCAGCGTCTTGATCAATCCGCCCTCGATCGTGCTGCTGTCCGGCGCCGCGGCAGGCTTCGCGCTCGCGCGTTTCGTGTTGGGCTTGGGTGAGGCCGGCAACTTCCCTGCAGCGATCAAAACCGTGGCTGAGTGGTTCCCCAAAAGGGAGCGCGCGCTCGCCACCGGTATTTTCAACTCCGGCACCAACGTCGGTGCCGTGATCACGCCCCTGGTGGTGCCGTGGATCACCCTGCATTGGGGCTGGCAATGGGCGTTTATCGCCACGGGCGCCATTGGTTTCCTCTGGTTGTTTTTCTGGCTACCGCTTTATCATCCACCGGGTGAGCACCCCCGTCTTTCGCCAACGGAGCTGGCGCATATTCGCAGCGATCCGCCGGAGCCGGTCACACCGATTCCATGGATCAAGTTATTTCCTCATCGCCAGACCTGGGCCTTCACCATCGGCAAATTCATGACCGACCCGATTTGGTGGCTCTATCTGTTTTGGATTCCGGACTTTTTTCAACGCAATCACGGACTCAATCTCACTTCGATAGGGCTGCCGATCATCATCATCTATGTTGTGGCCGATATCGGCAGCATCGGCGGCGGCTGGTTGTCGTCGTCACTCATCAAGCGCGGCTGGACGGTCAACCGCGCGCGGAAGTGCGCCATGCTGCTCTGTGCGCTCGCGGTGGTGCCCATCGTGTTTGCCGCTAAGGTTTCCAATCTCTGGCTCGCCGTTGCGCTGGTTTCTCTCGCCGCCGCGGCGCATCAGGGATGGTCGGCGAATCTGTTCACGACGGCTTCGGATATGTTCCCCAAGCAAGCGGTCGGCTCCGTGGTCGGCATCGGCGGCATGGGAGGCGCCATCGGCGGCATGCTGATCGCTCTCGTGGCCGGCGAGATTCTGCAAACAACCGGGAGCTATGTGCCAATCTTCATCATCGCCGGCATGACTTATTTGGCGGCCCTGTTGATCATACACCTGCTCGTGCCCAGGCTGGAAGCGGCCAGGATTTCCGAACGAAAGTGAATATGAAAGACGTATTCATCACCGAGAACTTTCTGCTGCAAAACGAAACGGCGGCTGAGCTGTATCACACCTATGCCAAAGCCCAGCCCATCATCGACTATCATTGTCATTTGCCGCCGCAGGAAATTGCCGAGAATAAAAAGTTCGCCAACCTCACCCAGATTTGGCTGTACGGCGATCATTACAAATGGCGGGCGATGCGGACCAACGGTGTCGATGAGCGCTATTGCACCGGCGACGCCCCGGATTGGGAAAAATTTCTCGCCTGGGCCGGGACCGTGCCGAAGACGCTGCGCCATCCCCTCTATCATTGGACCCACATGGAGCTGAAACGTCCCTTCGGCATTTCCGGCAAGCTGTTGAATCAAGACACCGCCAGAGAGATTTGGGAGACCTGCAGCGAAATGTTGGTGCGGGAGGAATTTTCGACGCGCGGCATCATGCAGCAGATGAATGTCAGACTGGTTTGCACCACGGACGATCCGGTTGACAGCTTGGAATATCACCAAAGCATTCGCCAGGATGCCAGTTTCAACATTCGCGTGCTGCCGGCGTTTCGTCCCGATAAGGGCCTGGCTGTCGAAAACGTTGCCGCGTTCCGGGAGTGGGTGAGCAAACTGGGAGCCGCAGCCGGAGTCGAGATCAATCATTTCGCCGACTATATCGGCGCGCTCAGGAAGCGCCGAGATTTTTTTCACGCGCAGGGTTGCCGCCTATCCGATCACGGCATTGAAACCGCGTACGCCGAAGATTACACCGAGGCCGAGATCAAAAGTGTTTTTGGCAAAGCGCTCGCCGGCAAGAATCTCGATCGCAGCGAGACACTCAAATTCAAATCCGCGATGCTCTATGAGCTTGGCCTGATGTATCACGAGAAAGGTTGGGTGCAACAATTTCACCTCGGTGCGTTGCGCAACAACAACAGCCGCATGTTTCGCACGCTCGGACCGGATACGGGATTCGATTCGATCGGCGATTTTGAAATTGCTCGCCCACTGGCCAAGCTGCTGAATCGCCTGGACGACGGCAACCATCTCGCCAAAACTATTCTGTACAATCTCAATCCGCGCGATAACGAGCTGATGGCGACGATGATCGGCAATTTTCAAGACGGCAGCTCGGCCGGTAAGATGCAATACGGCAGCGCCTGGTGGTTTCTCGATCAGTTGGACGGCATGAAGAAACAGCTCGAAGCGTTGTCGAACATGGGATTGCTGAGCCGTTTCATCGGAATGCTCACCGACTCGCGCAGTTTTCTGTCCTATCCCCGCCACGACTACTTCCGCCGCCTGCTTTGCAACATACTTGGTGAAGAGATGGAGAAAGGCTTGATCCCCAATGACCAGGCGCTGGTTGGGGGTATGGTTGCCGGCATTTGTTTTAACAATGCGAACGAGTACTTCGGCTTTGGGCTCAGTCACTAGGCCATTAGCTTTTCAAACTCAGAATAAAATTCTAAAAGTTTTTGACCTAAAAATTCCCCGCGGATTGAAGAATCCCACCGATAATAGCTTTATCGGTGGGATTCTTCAATCCGTGGGCAGATATGAGTTTCATTCAATCAGAGTTATCGCGACCATGAGCTTGATTCCGACTATTGAAAAACTGGAGACTGCTCCCACAAGCGGCAATCAGCCCTTGCAGGTTGAGCTTTCTAAAAATGACCCGATTCGAATTTATCCAAAATCGATTCATCAATTGGATGGCGCCTACTTCTTTATCGCCCGGCGAGGCGAAAAGAAGGCTTTGTTTATTTCATCTACGCCAGATTCCCATACTGCGTTTTCCTATTTTGAAGGCGAAGAGCTCGAGATTGATCCATCACTGAAGTGCTGCCCGCTGCATCATCAAAACGCGGAGGCCCTGCGCGAAGCATTTGATTTTACCAGGCCGGTCTTAATTGGCCTGGAAAACTCATTCGGCCTCGGCGATCGGCTCGGGCTGGCCAATCCCGCACATCTTCGTGCCCTCGCCGCCACGCCGTTGCGCGCCATACTCGCACAGCAATCGATCCGCGAGCTCGAGCGCACTGAGCGCACCGCAGACGAGGTGATGGATGCGGCCACGTGGGCGGTCTTTCAAGAGGGCTACCGGAAAGGCTTCGGCGCCGATGCGGACCACGTGAAAACCACCGAGCACATTGACCGCATGATGAAAGCTGGATTCACGTTTTTTACATTGGATCCCAGCGCCCACGTCATCAATGAGGCCGCCACGCTCCCGGACGCTGAATTGTCGCAACGCTTCGAGGCGCTGCAGTGGGAGATTCTGGCAGATACACCGGAAGGGATTCGGTCTCGTTATGAGGGCAAAACCTTCCGCCTCTCGAGCGATTTCGAGATTCACCCGGCAGCCGGTGAAATACGCCGCGCGTTGGTTAAATACGGCGCCGTCGTTGCTCATGCTGCCACGCTCTATCGTCATCTCGAAAACAAGTATCGCAGCCGGCCGTTCGAAGTGGAGCTTTCGGTGGACGAAACCGATTCTCCGACGACGCCGTTCGAGCATTTTCTGGTCGCCAATGAATTGAAACGATTGGGCGTCAAACTCGTGAGCCTTGCGCCACGGTTCGTCGGTGAGTTTGAAAAAGGAATTGACTTTAAAGGCGATCTTGCTTTATTCGAGAAAGAATATGCCAAACACGTCAAAATTGCGGAGGCACTCGGTCCGTACAAAATCAGCATCCATTCCGGCAGCGACAAATTCAGCGTCTATCGCGCGATTGGTGCGCTGCAGCTCGGCCACGTGCACGTGAAAACTGCGGGCACGAGTTATCTCGAAGCCCTGCGAACCCTCGCCGCGCGAGCACCGGAGTTGTTTGGCGAAATTCTCGACTTCGCACGCCGCCGGTTCGAGGCCGACAAAGCGTCTTATCACGTCTCCGCCAAGCTCGACCGAGTCCCATCCGCACGTGACTGCACGCCGGAACGCTTTCTTCGGCTATTTGACGACAACCACGCTCGGCAGGTGTTGCACGTGACGTTCGGCTCCGTGCTCACCACCAAAGACGGCGCCGGCAAACCGGTATTCAAAGACCGCATGCTGCGGACGCTGGAGCAGCATGAAGCAGAGCACTACGAAAACCTGCAGCACCATTTCCGCCGGCACCTTGAGCCGTTTTTGTAAGAATGATTACAACCGTTATTCCCGAAGCCAGAACAAGCCCGAAAGGTCCTCCTGTGGCTCTTTCGGGCCGGAAACCCAAAATTCAAAACCCAAAATCCAGAAGTGGCTTTGGATTTTGAATTTCTGTGACTATTCAGCTCAAAAAAGAAGAGTAAACGGATGGAGCGGATTGAACGGATAGTGATTCTGCAAAACAAGTTTTAGAAATCCGCTTTATCCGTTCAATCCGCTTACAAGAAATAGGAGCTGAATAGTAACGAATTTCTTTGCTAAATAAGCACGGATTTCACATTGAATAACGAAGACCCGCTATGACCCTCGAGCAATTGAAATCCTCGTATGATTTCTCCGGCCGGACGTTCGTCGTCACCGGAGGCACCGGCGTATTGGGCAGTGAAATGGCTTGCGCGCTCGGTGGATGCCGAGCCAACGTTGCCATCATCAGCCGGCAGCCGGCCGCGGCCGAACGCCTCATCCAGCGCATTGGGTCGACCGGCGGGCGTGCCCTGGCCGTCTACGGCGACGTCTGCCAGGCCGCCACGATCACAAAAGCCGCCGAAGAGATCATCAAAACCTTCGGACGCATCGACGGCTTGCTCAACGGCGCCGGCGGCAACAATGCCCGCGCCACGACCAATCCGGAGCAGACATTTTTTCAGCTGCCAATAGAAGCACTCGAGTGGGTGGTCGATCTGAATTTGATGGGAACCGTTTTGCCCAGCCAGATTTTTGGCAAATTCCTGGTCGAGCAAAAAGCCGGCGTGATTCTGAATGTGACCTCGATGAACGCGTTTCGCCCGCTGACGCGAATCGCGGCGTATTCCGCCGCGAAAGCCGCGGTCAGCAACTTCACGCAATGGCTCGCGGTGCACATGGCTCAGGAGTATTCGCCCAACATCCGCGTAAATGCCATCGCGCCCGGTTTTTTTCTGACCGAGCAAAATCGCTTCTTGCTCACGGATCAAGGCACCGGAGGGCTGACGGCGCGCGGCAAAAAAATCATCGAGCACACGCCGATGGCCCGGTTTGGGCGGCCCGAAGACTTGCTCGGCGCGGTGCTCTGGCTGCTTTCACCGGCGTCGGAGTTTGTCACCGGCATTGTCGTGCCGGTGGATGGCGGTTTTTCGGCTTACAGCGGCGTTTGAACCGAGATGGTGATTTTAAACGGCATAACGAGTTAGTGCCTCAACAGTCAGATTTGAGTAAAAAAGCAAAGAAATTTCTGGTTGCGACTTGTTCGCGTTAGGGATAAACTATGATTGGCAAGCCTCCCTCTCATTGTCATTCCGAACGAACCTTCCCCAAAAGCTGCACAAGACCCGGGGAGGAAGCCCACGATGTGACAACTTGAGAGGCAGTGTTGGCTTATCATTGTCAAGTTCATTATGTGCTTGGAGAACCAAACACAGAATAAAATTCTAAAAGTTTTTTGGCAGAATAATTTTTCGGCAGAATAATTTCAAATCATTCTGCCGAAAAATTATTCTGCCTTAAGGGTTTTGTGCTGCCCACAGGGCTCCAGTTTTCAGCATGCCTGAAAACTGGCGTAGGTCTTTATAATTTCGAAACGAAGGTTTGTTCTTGTAAACCCTTGCGCAAAATCTTATGAACATTTTTCAGGAGTATACTGAGTATGAGTGGAAAAGCTGATATTGGCTTGATCGGCTTGGCAGTGATGGGCCAGAATCTGGTTCTGAACATGAATGACCATGGCTTCACCGTGGTAGTTTACAATCGGACAACGTCCAAAGTTGACGAGTTCATGAGCGGCGGCGCCAAAGGCACCAAGGTGATGGGCGCACACACCACGGAGGAGTTCATTGCCCAATTAAAGAAACCGCGGCGCGTCATGCTGATGGTCAAGGCCGGCCAGCCCGTGGATGACTTTATAGAGTTGCTCCTCCCCCTGCTCGAGGCCGGCGACATTATCATCGACGGCGGCAATTCCAATTATGAGGATACCATTCGCCGCACCCAATACGTGGAAAGCAAGGGTTTGCTTTACATCGGCACCGGTGTATCCGGCGGCGAAGAAGGCGCGCGGCACGGACCTTCGATCATGCCCGGCGGCAGTCCCAAGGCCTGGCCGGCCGTGAAACCGATTTTTCAGGCCATCGCCGCAAAAGTGGACGGCGAGCCTTGCTGCGATTGGGTCGGCGAGAACGGCGCGGGCCATTATGTGAAAATGGTGCACAACGGCATCGAATACGGCGACATGCAACTGATCTGCGAAGCCTACGATCTGCTGAAAAGCGGTCTGGGCATGAGCAACGAAGAGATGCACCGCGTCTTTGCGCGCTACAACGAAGGTAAGCTCAATTCCTATCTCATCGAAATCACCCGCGACATCTTTGGATACCGTGACGAAAACGGCGCGGCCGTGATCGATCTCATTCTCGACGCGGCCGGGCAGAAGGGCACCGGCAAGTGGACCGTCATTTCTTCGATGGACCTGGGAATTCCGATCACGTTGATCAGCGAAGCGGTTTACGCGCGCTCGCTCTCCGCGATGAAGGATGAAAGGGTGCAAGCCGCGAAGACTCTCAAAGGGCCGGGGGCCAGATTCGACGGCAGCAGGGAAAAATTTGTCAATGATCTTGAAGAGGCGATGTACGCGGCGAAGATCATCTCCTACGCGCAAGGCTACATGTTGCTGCGCGCGGCCGCGCAAGAACATAAATGGAATTTGAATTACGGCGGCATCGCGCTCATGTGGCGCGGCGGCTGCATCATCCGCTCCATTTTTCTCGGCGACATCCGCAATGCGTTCCAGCGCAATCCCGCTCTCTCCAACTTACTCATGGATGCTTTTTTCAGCGAACAGGTTCAAGCCGCACAGCCCGCATGGCGCCGCGTGGTCATGAAGGCGATCGAAATGGGAATCACGATTCCCGCCATGGCCTCGGCCTTGAGCTTTTTCGACGGGTATCGGCGCGAGCGGTTGGCAGCGAACCTGCTTCAGGCGCAACGTGACTACTTCGGCGCCCATACCTACGAACGGATCGACAAGCCGCGCGGCCAGTTTTTCCATACGAACTGGACCGGGCGCGGCGGTGATGTGACGGCGGGCAAGTACAACAACTGAGAATATGCAGACATGAGTGCGATCGTGGGCAAAGGTTCGCTGGAAACGCCGTTGACGAAACCGGAAATATGGGAAATTTGCGAAACCGCTCTCGCCTCAGAATCGCTGGCGGGAAAGCGCGTGCTGGTACTGGTGCCGGATCACACGCGGCACGCACCTATCGATTTGTTCTTTCACATCTTGTATGATCTGCTCGGGGAAAAAGTACGCGCCCTGGACTATCTCATTGCCACCGGCACCCACCAGGCGATGAGCATGGCGCGAATTTACCAACACGTCGGCATCACGGCGCAACAACACCAGCAACGTTTCAATAAAGTAAGCTTCTTCAACCATGAACATGACAATGCGGCGGCGCTGGCGACGATTGGCATCATCCCCGCGGCCGAGATGCATGCGTTGTCCAACGGTCTCTTCAATGAAGATGTACCCATCACCATCAACAAAAAGGTCCTGGAGTATGATCAGATCCTGATGGTGTCACCGGTGGTGCCGCACGAGTCGGTTGGTTTTTCCGGCGGCAACAAGTATTTCTTTCCCGGCATCGGTGGCCTGGATATCATTCAGACCTTTCATTGGATTGCCGCGCTCATCACCAATCCGGCCGTGAACGGCGTCAAGGATACGCCAACGCGGAGGGTGATCGAACGAGGCGCTGCCTTCATCCCCACGCCGCGCCTGTGTCTAGCCTTCACCGTGGATGACCATCATCACGTGGCGTGTTTGTTCGCCGGCGAGCCTTATGCGGCGTGGTCGCAAGCGGCGGACTATTCGGCGAAGCTTCACGTCCATTACGTGGACCGGCCTTATCGGCAAATTCTCGGCCTCGCGCCGAAGATTTATGAGGAAGTCTGGGTCGCTGGAAAAGTGATGTACAAAATGGAGCCGGTCGTTGCCGAAGGGGGAGAGCTGATCATCTATGGGCCGCACATTCGCGAGATTTCGTTCGTGCACGGCAATGCCATCCGCAGGATCGGTTACCACGTGCGCGATTATTTTGTCAAGCAATGGGATCGATTCTCCAACGAGCCCAAGCTCATCCTGGCGCACTCCACCAACGTGCGCGGTGTCGGCACGTTTGAATACGGCGTCGAGAAGCCGCGCATAGCGGTAACGCTGGCAACGAGCATCCCGGAAGAAGTCTGTCGCAGCATCAATCTCGGCTATCGCGATTACCGCGACATCGATCTCGACGGCTGGCGCGCGCAACAGGACGACGATCATCTTGTGGTTGAAAACGCCGGCCAGCTCTTGTATCGGTTAAGAAACTAAAATAAGGCAAAACTATTTGGGGCAAAACAATTGAATCACTTTCAATCGTAGCAGAGTTGTATTCAAAGCAATACTCAGTTGAGCTTTTAATAGTTTTGCCCAAAATCGTTTTGCCTTCAACGACTCGACTTTGTTCAACTCATTAAGATCAGGTGAGAATAGATATGGCGCTGAAAATCAAACCTGCAACCGAAGCAGAATTTGATCTGCTTGCCCTTGGCGAATGCATGATACGCTTGGGCCCTCCCGGGCATCAACGCCTCGAGTTGACGCCCATCTTTGAAGCTTACGCCGGGGGTGGAGAATACAACGTCGCATATGCGCTCGCGCGTTATGGCATGCGCACCGGGTGGGTGTCGCGGCTGGTCGAGAGCCCGCTGGGCGCATTCATTAAAAACCATGCGCAAGCCAGCGGCATGAACGTCAGCGAAGTCGTTTGGGTGCCTTACGACGGCGTGGGCCGGGCCGACCGCATTGGCTTGAATTTCACCGAAGTCGGCATCGGCGTGCGCCCCAGCGTCACGCTCTACGATCGCGGCCACTCCTCGGCCTCCCACATGAAGCCGGGAGAAGTGGATTGGCAGCGGATTTTCAAGCACCGGAAGGTGCGCTGGTTCCACACCGGTGGCATTTTTACGGCATTGAGCGATAGTTGCGCCGAAGTCGTTGGTGGGGCGATGCAAGCGGCGCATGAGGCCGGTACGATTGTCAGCTACGATCTCAATTTCCGCAGCAAACTGTGGTCGAGCAAACGCGCTATCGAAGTGACGAAAAGACTCGTTCCGTATATTGACGTGCTCATCGGCAATGAAGAAGATTTCCAGAAAGTACTTGGCTTCGAGGTCGAAGGGACTGATGAGCATTTGAAGAAGCTGCCGGTCGAGGGCTACAAAAAAATGGTGGAAAAAGTGGTAAAGACCTATCCCCACGTCAACGCCGTCGGCACCACGTTGCGCGAAGTGGTGAGTGGGCTCGTCAATAATTGGTCTGCCATCATGTATTATGACGGCCAGTTTTACCAATCCCGGCGATACGAGAATCTCGAGATTGAAGATCGCGTTGGCGGCGGCGACGGCTTCTGCAGCGGCTTTGTGTACGGCCTGTTGCACAACATGGCGCCGCAGGAATGCGTCGAAATGGGCGCGGCGCACGGCGCGCTTTTGCAGAGCACGCGCGGGGACACCAGCATGGTGACGATGGAGGAAATCAAGCACGTGATGGGCGGCGGCAGTGCCAGAATCAAGCGCTGAGCAAAAGAAAGAGCTGCGCGCAAACCAAAAGTGGACAAGTCGCTGAAAGGCCCTTTGAACCGTAGACTGAAGCCCCAACGAACTGCTTCGAACTAAAAAATTGGCCAACGGATCAAAAAACAACCAAAGGATCATCTTTTCAAACTCAACCTCTTACTTTGCGAAATCTCTGCGCCTTTGCGTCTTTGCGTGAAAGTCTTTCTTTTTTTTCACGGATTCGACTATTCAGCATTTGACCCCGGCAATCGGCGTTGATTTGGCAAGCAACACTACCGTGTCATCCCGTAGGGATCTTGTTTAATTTCGGCACGGTGCTTGTGCTGAAAAAAGATGCCTCCTGCATGACATGTTCCTTGGCAGGCACTAATAATCAGGAGCAACGCATGAGTATTCCCACCCAGGAAGATCTAAAGCAATTCCAACCGCGACATTCTTTTTTCATCGGCTTCGATTCAGATGGCTGTGTGTTCGATTCGATGGAGTTGAAGCACAAAGAATGTTTCATTCCCAATATCATCAAGTATTACGATCTGCAACCGGTGTCGAAATACGCGCGCGAAGTGGCGGAGTTCGTGAATTTGTATTCGTACTGGCGCGGGATCAACCGCTTCCCCGGGCTGGTGATGACATTGGAGTTGTTGCAGGACCGGCTCGAAGTACGCGAGCGCGGCGCCAACATTCCCGACTGGACGTCCATTCAAAAATTCGTCGAAGCCGCGCCAGCGCTGGGCAATCCCGCGCTGAAAGCGGCCATCGCCCGGACCGGCGATCCGGCATTGCAACGTCTGCTCGCCTGGAGCGAAGCGGTCAATCGTGACGTCGAGAGCATGGTGAAAGGGTTGCCGCCGTTTCCGCACGTGCAAGAGAGCCTGCAAAAACTGCAAAGTCACGCCGATATGATGGTGGTTTCCGCCACGCCTGCCGACGCGCTGCATCGCGAATGGGAAGAGCACGGCCTCGATCGATACGTGGCGCTGATCGCCGGACAGGAGCTGGGCAAAAAAGAGGAGCAGCTTGGCCTCACCGTGCAAGGGAAATATGCCGCCGGCCGCGTTTTGATGGTGGGCGATGCGCTTGGCGATTTGAAGGCGGCGCGTGCGGCCGGCGCGTTGTTTTATCCCGTCGTCCCCGGACGGGAAGAGGAGTCCTGGCGCGTTTTCCACGAAACGATTGTCGAACAGTTTCTGAATGGGAGATATACGCCGGAGGCCGAGGCAAAATTTCTCACTGATTTTGAAAAGGCGCTTCCGAAAATGCCGCCGTGGCATAGGCTTCCATCGTCGCGCGCGTGACCGGCGATTTCCGGCGCCCGGCAAAAATCCTCAAAACATTTCTTAATTGTGCTTGGAGAAAGCGGGATGGCCCGATTTGATCGCTTGACCGTTCTGAATACCATGCTCAACGGCGGCCTGGTGCCGGTGTTTTATCAGGGCGACCTCGAAGTTGCCAAGAAGATCGTCGCTGCGTGCTTTGAAGGCGGCGCCCGCGTGCTCGAATTCACCAATCGCGGCGAGCGCGCATTGCCGGTGTTTTCGCAATTGGCGGATTTTATCGCGGCCCAATTCCCCGGCCTCATCTTGGGCGTCGGTTCGATTGTCGAAGCGCCGACAGCAGCGCTGTTCATTGCCCACGGCGCGAATTTCGTGGTGGGACCGTTATTGAACGTCGAAGTGGCGAAGCTATGCAATCGCCGTAAGATCGCTTACTCGCCCGGCTGTGGTAGTGTGAGCGAAATCTCTGCAGCCGAAGAGTGGGGCGTCGAAATCGTCAAGATCTTTCCCGGCGCGCAAGTGGGCGGCCCTGCTTTTGTCAAAGCCGTGCTCGCTCCCATGCCGTGGACGCGCATCATGCCGACCGGCGGGGTCGAGGCCACGAAAGAGAGTGTGCAAGATTGGATCACGGCGGGCACCGCGTGCTTAGGCATGGGCAGCAGTCTCATTCGTAAAGACCTGGTCAAGGCAGGCGATTTTAAGACCCTGCGCGAGCACGTCCGGCAGATTCTGCTATGGGTTTCCGAGGCCAGGGCAACTGGAGACCATACGCTTGCGGCCGCGGGTTAGAAAGATAACCACTTGAAAGTTCTAGCAGGATGCTGAAAAACTCTTCTAAATGTCATACCCGCGAAGGCGGGTATCCACAAAATCCAACAAAATCCTGGATTACCGCTTTCGCGGGAATGACGAATCCGATCAATTTGAGACTTATTCAGCCTACTGCTAGCTTGACAATGTTAACTTAACCGCAAAGGGCGCAAAGAAGACGCTAAGTACGCAAAGTGGGATATGTACCCAAGCGAACTTTGCGCATCCTTGGCGACCCTTGCGGTTAGACCCTCACGCCAACATGCAACCAGGCCCTTAGTGTCAAGGTAGCAGGGATGTAAACTCCACAAGCGCACTGACCTTACTCTATATATTATCCTGTCAGCATGATTGATTTACGATTGGCAATTGACGATTTTCGATTTACGAAGGAATTGTCAACATCTGAAATCGCTAATCGTAAATCGCCGTTCATTTCAAACATCCCATTTGTCATAGAACTTTTGACACTACCGCATGTGTCATTGCTTTCGTCCGGAGATGGGATTGGGAGGCCTCCTTTCAGACGGCGCGGACGAGGCCACCGTCCACCAATAGACTCTGCCCGGTGACGTACGACGCCTCGTCCGAGAGCAGAAAGGCCACCAGGCGCGCTACCTCCTCCGGCGAGCCGGGCCGGCCGGCAGGTATTGACCGCTGGTTCTCCTCGTCAACCGGGTACGTGTCGATCCATCCCGGTAGCACGTTGTTCATGCGGAGCCCGTCCGCCGCATAGCGTTGCGTGTAGAGTTTTGTGAAGCTTCCGAGTGCGCTGCGCAATGCTCCGGAGATCGGGAACCGAAGTCCCGCCTCGGCAGCGGCGAAGCTCGAGATGTTCACGATCGCGCCGCTCTTCTGGCTCAGCATCACTGGCGTCACCAGCCGCGCCATTCGCACGACGTTGAGCAAGAGCAGATCGAGTCCGGTGTGCCAATCGCGGTCGCTTAATTCGAGGAGGTCGCCTTTCGCCGGGTGGCCCGTGTTGTTGACGACGGCATCGATGCGGGCGTGGCGTTCGAGCGTGAGCTCGACCAGCCGGCGAAGATCGGTCTCTTCGGTAACTGAACCGACGACGGCCAGACCATCGATCTCGCCGGCGAGATCATGGACCTCCGTGGAGCGGGCAAGAAGCGCGAGCGCATAACCACGCCGCGCAAGCTCGCGCGCACAAGCTGCACCCATGCCGCGGCTCGCGGCGGTCACAATCACAACTTTACGCTGGGTCATGCGAGACCTCCAGTACGGTGACAGCGCGGCCGCTTCCACCTTCCGGGTTCGCTCGTGGTCACCAATTCGCAAAAACGGTAGCAATCAGCCAGAGCGGTACAACCATACCTACCACTGTGGCTAACAGTATCTCGCCAGCAATCACTAACTTCCCGCTGAGTGTCGCTCGAGCGGCCTGCCATTCCTGCAGCTTCCTCCTTCTGTAGGAAGGGCGCAGCAGGAATTTCCAAGACGCGACGAATACCATGAGCGCTTCACCGGCATGGTCGAGCATCTCACCTGTTTCCCTGCACGACGTTACGGTTTGCTCTGACTGTGGCGAGGTGGGCTGCTCGCTGTGGTGCGCTTCGCCACTGCGCCGCTCGTACCCTCTCCCACTGCGTCCGCCGAGCTTTCAAGTTAACCGGCGCTGCGCTCTCTGGGGCGGAGTTTAAAAAGACAACCAACACTCTCACTACCACTGTATGAAATTCATGGCCGGCGCGCAGCGAATGACGAAACTTGGGTTCAGATGCGGTACTCATATTGACTTTTTCTCCTGTCATCCAACGCTTTTGGCTGAGCGGCCGGTGGTTGGGCAACTCCTGTATGACGTTTGAAAACGTCATACGCAATCCTTACCCACACACAATGAGTGCGGCAGCGGTGGCCGCGCAAACAAGCGTAATATAATTCTATTTTCGTCCAACCGGTATTCGCATAGAAGTCGATCTGAGCGGCCTCTGCCTCCGGCACGTCCTTGCATCATGATATTAAAGAGAGAACGGCGCGAGCATCACGGTATGATAGCCATGCCCGCACCCAATGTCCGCGAGCATGTATGGACCATGCCGGAGCCGTTCGCTGAGTAACTTGTTTTGCCTCTCGCGTGCCTGCCTTATGAGTTCAGGACAATAAGACGACTCCAGCGTTCGCTTTACGGCTTCGTTTTCAGAATTGCGCGATATGTGGTCCATGCATTCCTCCATTCAACCATGTGCGCTACAGCGGGCGGTTACGCTTATCCGCTACCAGTTCTTACTTCGTTGAGCTATGCTTCATTCTCTATGAACGCAACAAAGCGTTAATTTTTTTCAGAACTTCTTGGGTGACTGCTTCTGGAAGTTTGCATGCAAATTCAGCGCGTCTCACTTTCCAATCCAAATTTTTGATTTGATCTGATAAGACAGCACCTGTGACTTTAAGCCCATTCGGAATTACAACTTCGAAAGGGTAACCTTTGATTTGACTTGTGATTGGACACAAAAGGACAAGACCCACTTTACCATTATAGGCGGCGGGAGAGACAACGAGAGCAGGGCGCCTTCCCGATTGCTCATGCCCGGCTTGTGGATTCAGGCTTATCCAAATGACCTCACCGCGATCAGGGATGTACGATTTTTTCTTCACCAAATTTCTTTCCCCACAGCTTTTCCGGTATTGCTCTCGGCATGGATATTCTCTTCGGATATCCCAGCCAAGAGTTGTTCCAAAGAATATTCCTGGTCTGCGATAGGAGCAGCAACGAGTTTTCCGCGCACTGAGGACAAATTGACGAATGAGCCATGTTCGATATTCGTATCCAATGCCAATGATTTGGGAATACGAATGGCCAGACTGTTGCCCCATCTTTGCACTTGTATTCGCATATGCGATTCTCCTTTGTTTCTACAAAGAAGATACGTCAGACATCAAATATTACGCAAGCCTTTTTTCTGATTACCTTTCAGAAGTACAGACCGCCATGAAGCGCACGTGTTTTGGTTCTTCAAGCCGCAGATGTTCGCGACGCAAAGCCAGCACCAATTGCTCCACAATAAGCACGCACTCCGAAATTGAGAAAAACGTGCAGCGAAGCCTAATGAATTGCTCGCAATCAAGCTCATCAGACTTCATAGAGCATTATTTATTTCATCAGCACAAGCTTCCGTTGCGCGACAAAGTTCCCTGCTTTGAATAAGCAGAGATACACACCGCTGGCTACGCGCACACCGAGATCATCCCGCGCATCCCACGTGACATTGTGATAACCCGCCGCCATCTCGCCGGCCATCAATTGGCGTACACGTCCACCAGACGTGCTGTAGATCGTCAGGGATATTTTCGACATCATCGGCAGCGCAAACCCGATCACCGTCGCTGGATTGAACGGATTGGGATAGTTTTGCTCGAGTGCATAAGCCTCCGGCAGGCGGTGCGCTTCTGTCGAACGATCCTGCCCCACCGCAGTTCCCTGTAAAGCAACAATATAGAGCACGAGTCCATCATGATCGGAGCTGCGCAACGCCGTCGTGCCATCCGGCTCCAGAATCTCGGCCGCATCCGCGTTGGCGCGCGCATATTGGATGCCGCTTACCAAGGTGTCGAGCGCTTGCGATACCAGCATGTGATCCAACACCTGCGCGCTGCCCGCGAACACAAATGAGTATTGCTCATCGGCAGGCAACGACTGCACTTTGTTGATCAAATCAGGATTGACGAGGTCCGTTCCCGGAATCAGTGCCTGGCTGGCGTTCGCCGGCGTGCCCATGATCTGGCCGAGAACGTCCACGTAGCCATCGGTGAACTGAAACGCGTTGAAATCGCCGGTGATCACCAGCCGGATGTTCGGATCGCCGTTCTGCAGACCTTGTATCATGTTGGCTACCGACACCGCCTGTTCGTGGCGCTTCTGGCGCACGCGCGGGCCCTGCGCCGCATCATCAATGCCGTTGAGCGAGCGCATATGCAAGGCCACAACCGAAAGTGCTTGGCCGCCAGGGAGGGTTGCATCCAGCAATAATGGCGGCCGATCGTGGAGCCGGCTGTTGTCGAGCGAAAACAACTCAGTCGCGCCCAACTGAGTGACGGCATTGACGGCAACCGTATTGCGCACCAAAAAGCCTACATCAATGCCGCCTATGTCATTGCCTTCTGCCAAATACGGCGCGTAAACGAGTGCAGCATCGTCACTCTGAATCCTGTTCGCCAGGTCTTGCAGGGCGTTGAGATTCTCGGCTTCTTCCACGGCTAGAATCTCAGGGGCATCTAGCAAGGTACGAATGTACAAAGAAAACTTATTCAGCTTGTTCGCGTATTCCAGTGCCGAAGGAACGGGTTCAGTCAAATTCGGATCGTCAACGTCGTCAAAAAACCGATGCATGTTGAGCGTGGCAACCGTGATTTCACCGCTGTTACGCGGCCGCACCGCACGCGGAAATGGGAGAGTGTTGACCGAATATTGCACCGGCCAAAATTCATAGTCGCCAAATTCGAAGCCGATCACACCGGTGGCGCTGAAAGTGCAGCCCGCGGGAATCATCGCATTTGGCTGCCCAAGACGATCGAGATCGAGTTCGAGTAATTCAGGATTGCCATCCCAAACCGGTAAGCCCGGCAAACCTGGAAACACAATGCCCGGCTCGCGGAACGGCCGATTCGGGCCGGCAACGATAAAGACTTCAGCAACCGGATCGGAGCCAAAAACTTGATTGGAGGCGCACACCACGCCAAAGCTGATTTCAACCAGCATGCCCTCCCAGCGTTCAAATTCCGTGGCGGATTGCGGCTGGCTCGCTGAAGGCATGCTGCCATCGAGTTGCACAGCCGGCGGCAGAGCATTGCCGGATGAAACCAACGTGACGCTGGGGTTATTGCTGAATTCAGTGAAGTTGAAAAATTCGAAAACTTGTCCGGTGACATTTACGAGATCACCCACATTGACCGTTGGTGCGGAACCGGTGAAAACGAAAATGCCGTCCGAAGTTTGCGAATCGTTATCGCTGCGACTGGCCGGTGTTTGCATAAAAAAGCCGTTCGCACTCAAAGCAATGACGAGGTTTTGTTCCGTGGTAACGCTTAGCGTTGCAAATGGGCTGACTAAACCGCTGCCTTGAATTTCAAATATCTCTTTGGTCAGGATCGGACAGGCGAGAAAGGAAGTGCCATTCACTCGTATGCCCGGCGATTGCCGCCTGCCTGTCGCGTCGGCAGCGAGCGCGTGCTTGATGAGCGGCTCCGGCCCGGTGACATCCGGGTCGCGAGTCAGAGATTGATTGTCACCTCCCTCGGCACCATAGGTATAGCTCGCGATTACGTTGACACCATCCCTAAGTGTCACCGTGTCGCCGGCATTGTTCAGGCCCAGTTGACCCGTGCTCGCGGTTTGCACGCGGGCGCCGCCGAAAGTTCCTGCCGGCGTGCCGCCCGAAAAAACCACCATCACGCCTTCTTCGCACACAACGCTCCCCGCCGGAAATGTGTGGCGCACTCCCGAGGCATCGGAGAGCGTCCAGCCTGAAACATCGAGAAAACTACCGGAAACGTTCACGAGCTCGACGAATTCGTCTTGTGTGCTGCTCACCACGCCATCGCCATTGGCATCACCGTTAGTTCCATCCGGGTCAGCCAAGATTTCGTTGATGAATATTGGTGATTGCGCCCTGGTGTAGCCCACAAAAAGCTCTAGAAGAAAAATGGCACATATCAGAAGAATTATTTCCACTTTATTTCGAGTGGTTAGGCAGGACCGCAATGGGTGGCACGAAGTGAATTGGCGGCGGGGCGACATGATTCTCTCCTTAAGAAAGAGAAATTCTTACCAAGCAGTTTTATGGCGCGAAACTTACGCCAACTTATGGCGAGTTCATAATTAAATTTTTGGTACAAATATAACCATCTGGCACAGGCTTTTCTCC
>JBOHQX010000268.1:0-3781 GCA_050732395.1 bacterium | reverse complement strand
ATGAAAAGTCATTGACCGGCGCGTATCTCTCGGGGCGAAAATATATTCCGGTTCCACTCAAGCGCCGTTCGGGAAACGGCGCCGCTCTCGAGCTGGTCGGCGCGGCCGGCAACAATCTCAAAGAAGTGAGCGTCAAAATTCCGCTCGGCGTATTCAATGTCATTACCGGCGTTTCCGGCTCGGGCAAATCGACGTTGATCAACGAAACTTTGTATCGCGTGCTCGCGCGAGAATTGAACAACGCCAAGGAGCAGCCCCTGCAATTCCGCCAACTGCTGGGTTTGCAGCATCTCGACAAGGTCATCGACATCGATCAATCGCCCATTGGCCGCACGCCGCGCAGCAATCCCGCCACTTACACGGGCTTGTTTACAGAGATTCGCGATTTGTTCACGCACGTGCCCGAAGCCAAAGTTCGCGGCTATAAGCCCGGGCGCTTCAGCTTCAACGTCAAAGGTGGCCGCTGCGAAGCGTGTTCGGGCGACGGCATCATCAAGATCGAAATGCACTTTTTGCCGGACGTGTATGTTACTTGCGAAGTCTGCAAAGGCAAGCGCTACAATCGTGAGACGCTCGAAATTAAATATAAAGGCAAGTCGATTGCCGAAGTGCTGGACATGACAGTGGAAGAGGCGCTGGAATTCTTTCAGCATATTCCAACACTAAAGCGCAAGCTGCAGACGCTGCACGACGTCGGCCTGGGCTACATTCATCTCGGCCAACAGGCCACGACGCTTTCGGGCGGCGAGGCGCAGCGCGTGAAATTGGCCACCGAGCTTTCGCGCGTGGCCACCGGCCGCACGATTTATATTCTCGATGAACCAACGACGGGCTTGCATTTTGAAGACGTGAAAATGCTGCTGGGGGTTCTCAATCGCCTGGTCGACATGGGTAATACGGTCATCGTGATCGAGCACAATCTTGACGTGATCAAAACGGCTGATCACATCATCGATCTCGGTCCCGAAGGCGGGGACGGCGGCGGGTACATCATGGCGCAAGGCACGCCGGAGGCCGTGGCGCAGAATGCGAAATCATATACCGGGCAATTTTTGAGCTCTGCTCTGAAAAACGGTAAGCGCGAAACGCGCACTGCGGCTGTGAATTTGGAAGCGCCTGCGAATGGCAGGCGTTGGAACGGCAGCAAGCAGGAAGAGAAGGAAGTAAGTTGGAAAAAGAGCGCGCGGCGACGCGTGGCGATGGCTTTGGAGGAGGAAGAAGAAGGCACCTTTTCAAGAAAAAAGACCGGGCGCCCAAAAAAAATCAAGCGTTGAGTTGCGAGCAAAAGGATGGTCATCGTTGACACAGGTTTCTGGCTGGCACTGGCCAACAAAAAAGATCAACATCTGGAAAAGCCACGAGCCTTTTGAGAACTTGTTTTTGGGCTAGCGCCAGCTTTGCGCCTACCACGCAATCCCATAATCATCCCCATAATTGCTCGCCCCGCCCCAGAAGGTGCCATGTTTCCCATCCAAATAAATTGCCGTGATCGGGCCGGAAGTTTTTTTGTTGTAATCCAATTTGTATCCCATTTTGGCCAGCTCGGCACGCACCCATGAGGGAACATCTTCACGCAAGGTGAGCTTGCCCGCTTTGGCGTCGTGCTCATCAAAAGAGTCTCGCATTTGATAACTCACGAGGTTGGGTGCTTCGCAAGCTTCCTGAACATTCATGCCGAACTCCACCACGTTCAGGAAGAATTGCAAGAGGTTTTGATCCTGTGTGTCGCCGCCTTGCACGGAAAAGGCCAGCAGCGGTTTGCTATCTTTGAGGGCAAGACTCGGCGTCAGAGTCGCGCGTGGCCTTTTTCCGGGCGCGACCACATTGAAAGGATTCTCGCGTTCATCCAACACGAAACTCTGCATGCGCTGGCTCATGCCGATGCCGGTATGGCCGGCGATGCAGGCCGGAATCCAGCCGCCGCTCGGCGTCACAGAAACCAGCCAGCCTTCCTGGTCCGTAGCTTGTATCGAGGTGGTTCCTGCGAAAAAACTTTCATTATTCTGCCATGCGGTTTTTGTCGTGTCAACATTCGTCCATTTCTGCAAAAGCTCTTGAAAGGGATTCTGCTTTCCCTCGAAAGGATATGGGTCGCCCGGCTTGGCGTTCGGATCGTTCTTTTCCCAATTGATCAGCTTCAGGCGTTCATGCGCGTATTCTTTGGAGAGCAAGCCTTTGATCGGCTCCTCCGGCGGATAATAGGGATCGCCATAGTAAAAATCCCGATCGGCAAAGGCCAGATTCATCACTTGATAAAGCGTATGGATATATTTCGCACTGTTGAAGCCCATCGCTTTCAGATCGAGAGACTCCAGCATGTTCAGCGCTTGCAACATGACCGGTCCTTGTACCCAGCAGGTGAGCTTGTAAACCTCGATGCCCTTGTAAGTCGTCATCACCGGCTCTTCGATATGAACCTTCCAATTCGCCAGATCCTCCAATGTAATCAGACCCCCCTGCTCATGTGAACCGCGGACGAATTCTTTGGCAATGTCTTCTTTATAAAAGCGATCATACGCGGCGTAAATGGCCTCTTTTCGGCTCTTTCCTTCTGCCAACGCTTCCTGTTCGGTTTCCACCAATTTTTGCAGCGTGTTGAACAAATCCTGCTGGCGGAAAATCTCGCCCGGCTGCGGGGCCTCGCGTTTTTCACCCAGATGCGGCAAGAGAACTTTCTGGGCGTAAGGCCATTGCTTGATTTTTTCTTTTTCGCGCTCGATGCTGTTTGCCGTTCCCGCTTCCATCGGATAACCTTCCGCCATCTCCATCGCAGGCGCCAGTACCTGCTTCAGGCTCATCGTCCCAAATTCGGCGAGCATCACCATCAAGCCTCCCGGAGTTCCCGGGGTCACGGCCGCCAAAGGCCCATAGGCGGGGGGGTATTTCAGCTTTTTGTTCTTGAAGAATTCCGGCGTCGCGCCGGTCGGGGCCACGCCGAGAGCATTCACGCCGTATACTTTCCTGGTCTGCGGATTATAAATGAGCGCCTGCGTTTCTCCGCCCCAGCTCAGGACGTCCCACATGGTGCAGACCGCGCCGAGCATCGCGCAGCTCGCATCGACGGCATTGCCGCCGGACTCGAAGATTTTGGCTCCGGCCATCGCGGCCAAGGGTTTGCCGGTGATGGCCATCCAGTGCTGGCCGTGAAGTACGGGTTTCTCTGTTTGGGCGTTGCCCGGGCTGTTTGTGACGAGAAGTGACATCGTTAGTGCTTTAATAACTAAATCTGTGCAAGAAAGGCAAAAACTTTCACGCAGGGACGCAAAGGCGCAAAGCTTTCGCAAAGAAAAACTCTGCGTATTTTTTGCGTCTCTGCGTCTTTGCGTGCGCTTTTCTTTTTGGTTGTGGTTTATCCGCGTTGTGAGGAGCGAAAAAATACGGGCAGCTTGCGGAGCACGAAGCGATATGTAGGACATTTGATGGCTCTCCTGAACGAAAGAAGACCTTCAAGATTTCAATCCGCCAGTAGGCTTTTTTCTTTGAAATGCTGCAGCACGGCTTGCATCAGCCTCCGCCCGGACCATCCGCGCTAAAATAGGCATTCATACCCTCCAACTCATGTGAAAGATGCTCGACAATATGGCGCATGAGATGGCGTACGGACAGCATGCCCTGCACATCTCCGGTTTGATCGGTGATGGGCAGATGGCGCAAGTGCTTGTCGGTCATAAACTCGAAGGCATCGCTCACTTCCATCTCCGCGGGCGCCACGAACGGATCGCGCGTCATCACCTCAGCTACGGAGGTCTCATGTGGATTGAAACCGGGTCGCACCACGCGC
>JBOHQX010000267.1:0-2764 GCA_050732395.1 bacterium | reverse complement strand
GGCGAGTCTGGAAATACTCGCAATTCGCGGAACGCCAGTGAAAGACTTGAGTCCGATGAAGGGAATAAAAGGGTTGAAGATTATTAGGTGAAACGGTTGGGTTAAGAGGCAAAAAGGGAAAATTCGTCATGGTCAAGCGTGATCGAAATGAAATGGGCTTTAGCCGGCGTTTAAAGTGGGGATTCTCCTCGGTGCGCGGGAAGATCCCGAAGCTGATGTACTTTGTTCAATCGAGGATTGTCTCCAGCGCTTGGGAGGATGCTTACAGCATGACAGATAAGAAAATCATTGAGAAGGGGGTTCGAAATGAGCAAGGGCAATTATTATGTATATATCACGACCAATCCCGGCAGAACCGTGCTTTACACGGGTGTCACCAATGATCTCAAGCGCCGTGTGCGACAGCACTATCAAAACCGCGGCAGAAGAACGACCTTTGCCGGAAGGTATTATTGTTATGATCTAATTTACTACGAGTATTCCACTCACATTCTCAAGGCGATCGCAAGAGAGAAGGAAATCAAGAATATGAATCATGACAAGAAAAAAGAGCTCATTGCGACGTTGAATCCCAAGTGGAATACTTTGCACGTTTGAGAGTTGGTGATAAGTAGGTGCCATAGGGTCGCTATCCGAGATTTTGTACGGCATTGTTTCAAGCGCGAGGCAAGATTCTTACAGAATGACAAATGGTGAAAACCTTGCTTTCGGAGGATAACATGAAAAGATCAATACTTTTTCTAGTCGGAATGTTCCTGCTTCCGCTCTGTGTACATGCCCAAGAAGGCTTGCCGCTCTTCACCAAAGACTTCACCCCGGACGAATTCGCACAACGCCGCAACAAAGTCTACGAGGCGATCGGCGCCAATGCGCTCGCCGTGGTGCAAGGCGCCCCAAGTCCGATAGGATATGTGCGCTTTCGGCAATCGAACGAGTTTTACTATCTCTGCGGCGTCGAAGCGCCACATGCTTATCTCTTGCTGGACGGCGCGGCGCGGCGTGCTTCACTTTATCTCCCCCATCGCAACGAGGGACGCGAGCGCAGTGAAGGTAAAGTGCTTTCGGCGGAGGATGCGGGATTAGTCATAGAACTCAGCGGCATCGATGCGGTTTACGGTGTCGAATTGTTGGGCGAGCATCTCGCACGCTTCGCGCGCACCGCGGACAAGCAAGCACTCTTCGTGCCTTTCAGCCCCGCAGAGGGATTTGCCACCAGCCGCGATCTGGCGTTGCGCACTGTTGGTGACATTGCTGCCGACCCGTGGGATGGCCGCCCCTCACGTGAAGGTTACTTTATCGATTTGTTGCGCACTCGCTTTCCGCACTTCGAGGTCAAAAATCTCACGCCCATTTTGGATCAATTGCGGTTGATCAAAACCCCGGCGGAGATCGCGTTGATACGCAGGGCCTCGCGCTTATCCGGCTCAGCGCTGCTGGAAGGCATGCGTTCGACTAAACCCGGCCTGCTCGAATACGAATTGGATGCCATGGCCAAATTTGTTTTCTATCGTAACGGCGCGCAAGGCGAGGCCTACTATTCGCTCATTGCGAGCGCCAGCAACGCCTGGTATCCGCACTACAACGCGGGCAAACGCCAAATGCAAGATGGCGATTTCTTGCTGATGGACTTCGCGCCGGACGTCGGCTACTACATGAGCGACCTCACTCGCATGTGGCCGGTGAATGGCAGATTCAACGTCTGGCAAACTGAATTGTACGACTTTTACCTCGGTTGCTATGAGGCAATCCTCAACGCCATACGCCCAAACGTGACCGCAGCAACGATCAAGCTGGAAGCAGTCAAAACAATGGAGGGGTTATTCGCAAAAAGCAAATTCTCGCAACCGCATCATCAAAAAGCGGCACGCGAGTTCGTTGAATCCTATCGCGCCGGCGCCATGAATCCCAACACCTCCTTGGGCCATTGGATCGGCATGGCTACACACGACGTCGGTATGCATACCGGCCCGCTGCAGCCCGGCATGGTTTTCACCATCGAGCCGGCCTTGCGCGTGCCGGAAGAAAAAATTTACATTCGTCTTGAAGACGTGGTCGTCATCACCAGCAATGGCAAAGAGGTTTTGTCCGATTTTGTCCCGAGGGATCGCAGCCGCATTGAAAAGATCATGGCCGAGCACGGCATGCTTGAGGAATACGCCGCGGAGCAGTGGACGAGCAAGTGATCAGTGATCAGTGATCAGTGATCAGTGATCAGTAATCAGTAATCAGTAATCAGTGATTACAAACTCCAAGCGCAAAATCCAGACACTGAAAGGCGCAAGCTTGAATGTTCATGAATTCGTTCGAGCAAATGCAATGCTTGAATCGACCACCAGCATCCTGGTATTGCAATCATTTGCAGGTTCAGCAGCAAACGTGATCACTATGGAGATGCGATTATGAAACAACTATTTTGCCTGTTCTGCAGCGCCGTGCTCGCCTTGTCGTTCTGCGTCCATGCTCAAGAAGGCGTACCGCTTTTCACAAAGGATTTCACCCCGGAAGAGTTCGGCCAGCGCCGCAACCAGGTGTATGAGGCAATAGGCGCGAACGCGCTGGCAGTGGTGCAGGGCGCACCAAAGCCGGGCGGCTCGGTGGATTTTCGACAATCGAATGAATTTTATTATCTTTGTGGCATCGAGGTTCCACATGCGTATTTGCTTTTGGATGGCGCCGCGCGGAGGGCCGCGCTTTATTTGCTGCATCGCAACGAAGCCCGGGAGCGCGTCGACGGCAAACTGCTTTCCGCGGAAGATGCGGCCCT
>JBOHQX010000266.1:0-5022 GCA_050732395.1 bacterium | reverse complement strand
AAATCTTGTAAAATCAAGTAGATATGTAAAAACGTGTGCCTACAGGTTTTGGGGTTTTGAGATGCTGAACCCTACGCCAATCGTACAATTCTGATGAAAATTTACCCTATCGCTGTCGAAGCCAGGTCTTAGTTGCAGAGAGGTTTGAATCTGTTTTTGTGCACAGAGATTATGCTCTCACGCAAAGAATACGCAGAGATTGCGCAGAGATTTTCCGTGCGCTCCTTAAAATGTACGTGCATAGCCCACCTTATTTCCAAACCTGCCTTTGATCGCATCCAAAGCCGCATCGATGCTTTGGCGTTTTTCTCCCTGCGTGTTTTCGAATAGCGAAAGCTGCGTGGAGAGCGGAACCACTTGTGGCAGCCGCAACAGCAGCATGCGCACGCTCACGCGGCGCTTAAGAGCCTTGTGCAGAAGCTGTTCCGCTGCCTGTTTGAGCGCAAGATCATCATTCGCCGCCGCGCGCAGTTTGCATTGCGCCTGCGCTGAGCGCCGGTCGGCATACTCGATCTCCAGGATCAAACTCGGAGCGGCGACCCGCTCGGCGCGCAGCGCCATGCCCGCTTCTTCCGCCATCCGCAACAACCGGTCGCGCAGCACCTCGAAATCATTGGTATCCGGGGAGAGCACCACGCCAAATACTTTCTCGTGGCGCTCTTTTTCCGGAATCACGGGTGTAAGATCGATGCCGCGCGCTTGCTCATAAAGCCGGCGGCCGATTCGGCCAAACAGCACGGCCAGATCATCGCAGGGCAAGCCGGCGACGATGCCAATCCGTCGCAAGTTCATGAGCTCGAGCTGGCGCCAGGTTTTTTCCTCCACCGCCGGCAGCAAATGCGCCGGATGCGGAGACAAAAATGCGCTTTCATGACCGGGCCTTACGTGATAAAAATCCTCACGCCCGGTCGCCGTCTGCGCCGCGATCATGCTCACCAGCTTGTTGCCCGCCAGCGCCGCCACCGCGTTTACGCCCAGGCTGCGAATATCTTTCATGGTATGATAACAGACATCAGCCCGCCGGTTGGGATTCCTGGCGAGATAAGACAGATCCGCATAGCCCTTGCCCAGGGGCGTATGCTCGACCAGTGGGCTCATCTTTCGCATGAGATTGAACACCGCTGTGCTACCGCTTTGATAATAATACGTATCATAGGGCAGAATCAGCAAGTCCCGGCACAAGCCCTTCGCGGCAGATAATAGCATGCCTTTTTGCACGCCGCTAATCTGCGCTTCGGGCGACGCGGCGCGCACCAGCGCCCGCGTTTGGCCCGTCTGCACCACGGCCAAGGGCCGGCCTTTGAGCTTGGGCACGCGCAGGCATTCCATCTGCACGTGAAATTCCGGCACGGCAATGTGTACGACATAGCGCTCCATTTCAATGCGCCAGGCTCATGCGAGTGAGCCGGCAGGATAAATCCGCCGGATCGATCACGATTTCCATGGCCGCATCTTCCTGCGTCATGCACGCCACGTGAATTTTGTATCCCTGTCCGAATTTTTGCCGCCATACGTTGTTGACCGCGTGCACATGATAGATCGTATTGCCCCACAAGATTTGCTCCGGCGCAACCTTGCCTCCGCCCAGCCGCAACACCACCTCCACGGCTTCATTGATCTCCTGAAATTGCATAAAGCACCTCCTGTTCTTCGTCGTTCGTTCATGATGAAAATGCTCCCAGGAATGGCGCTCCCCATCCTCTCAGCCATTGAGTTCGATTTCCAAAAGCGTCCAGGTTCTTTTTCCGTGATGATATTCCACCACCATCTCTTTCCACACCACCGCGCTCAATGTGATTTTCTCCACCCGGCCTTCTTTGGTTTTTGCAGTACGGCGTTTGAGCACGCGCGCTACTGCATACTGCTTTTTGTTCCATTGCACCTGCATGGGAAATAGCTGACCATCTTGTGTGCGGCTGATCACATCCACGGGCTGATTGATGGGTCTTCTGGCCATGGCACCGTCCTCTGTTTGGTGAACAAAAATGCACATTTCGAATGGCGAAATATAGTGTACTTACGTATCCCATGCAATGAAGAAAATAAAAAACCCCAAAATTTTTTGGGGTGAAAAGAGAAACCTTACTGTATTATTTTAATTGTTTTATTTCAATAGTTTATAGCGTATGATATTATCTCAATTCTGCATTATAATTTTTTTTGGTCCCATGTCTGTTTACCAGTGACTATTCAGTTCCTGTTCCCGGTGATCGGGGTTGGTTCTGCAAGCAACACTATAGTGTCATCCCGTAGGGATCTTGTTTAGAATCTAGCACGGTGCTTATGCTGAAAAAAATGTCTCCTGCATGACATGTTATTTAGAAGCTAAAAACTGCTCCAGAAATCTGCATCAAGACCTAGAGAAGATGCTTACAGCATGACAGATTGAGAGGCGCAGGTTAACTTAACAGCGTCAAGTTACGTTCACCGCAAAAACGCTTCGTGCAGGCCACCATCCACGCTCAAAATCTGTCCCGTTGTTTTGCTGAGACGATTGCTAAGCAATAAGAAAATCGCTTCAGCTTGATCAGCAGGAACGATCGGCAGTTTTGTAAGGGTACGCTCGGCATAGAACTGTCCAAGCTTCGATCGTAAGGACTCGTCTGATTCGGTTTCAACATACGGAATCTTGTATTTCGCCAATGAAGCTATCACACGGTCGCGCGGGAACATCGTGCTTCCTTCAATCACCGTTGCTGGCGCGACCGCGTTGACGCGCACCAGCGGCGCGAGCCCGATGGCCAGTTCGCGCACTAGGTGATTCGCAGCAGCCTTGCTCGTGTCGTAAGCAATGCTGCCTTTTTTGGGGACTACTGCATTGACGCTGGTGGTGAGGACGAGATTGGCCTTCAGCCCCTGCTCCTGCCATATGCGTTCCGCTTCGTCGGCGACGAAATAAGCGCCCATGACGTTGATGGAGAATGTGAGTCCCCATTTGTCGTCGGGAATATGACCGCTGAGATCAGGAGGCACGAAGATGCCCGCCGTCACCACGACAGCGTCGAGACCGCCATACGCCAGGATGATATCATCCAACATGGCGCGAATGCTGTCGCGTTTGGTAATGTCTGCGCGCAAGCCAACGGCCGGTCCGCAGTTGGAAATACCCGTGCCGGCGACGCCGATTCCGGCACCGAATCTAGTCGTAATCTCTCCCGCTGTCGCCTGCGCCGACTCGGCATTGAGATCCGCGCACGCAACCTGCGCCCCTTCCTGGAGGAGCCGGTGTGCGACCTCCTTGCCGATGCCGCTGCCGGCGCCAAGAACTGCGATAATCTGGCGCGCCAGCTCCTTTTCCGGCGGCATGCGGCGCAACTTCGCCTCCTCCAGCAACCAATACTCGATGTCAAACGCCTCTTGTTGCGGCAAAGCGATGTATTCGTCAATCGCCTCCGCCCCACGCATGACTTCCACGGCGCAATTATAAAATTCCGCCGTGACGCGTGATTCGCTCTTGTCTTTGCCCCAAGCGATCATGCCCAGGCCAGGAATCAACACAACGGTCGGATTCGGATCTCGTAGAGCCGGTGAATCGAGACGCTTACAGCGATCGTAGTAATCATTGTAATCTTGCCGATATTTGGTCAAGCCCGCCTCCAGCTTCTGTCGCAAAGCTGCGAGCGTCTCCCCTTGCGGATTCCAATCCACGTACAATGGCTTGATTTTCGTGCGCAGGAAGTGATCGGGACATGACGTACCGAGCTCGGCAAGGCGCGGCGCTTCACGGCTATTGACGAAGCGCAGCATTGCGTCATCGCCCTGAACGGTACCAACGAAGCGCCGGTGCTGGCTCAGTTGTCCGCGCAGCCAGGGCAGAATTTTTGCGAACAGCTCTTGGCGCCGCTCTGGGGCAAGCGCGGGATATTTCTGGCCTCCGAAAGTTCTTTCGCCCTGGTCATGCTGATCCAAATATTTTGCCGCACGCTCGATGAGGCCCAAAGTCAGCTCGTAGCACTCCAGGTCGTCATTGGCCCAGTTGATCAACCCATGCTGCCCAAGGATCACGCCCTTGGCGCGGGGATGCTGCTTGTAAATCTCTTGCAGCTTCAGACCAAGATCGAAACCCGGTCGTTGCCACGGCGTCCAAATCACCTCGTCGCCATAGATCTCTTGGGTGAGTGTTTTCGCGTTTTTGGCCGCGGCAATGGCGATCACGGCGTTGGGATGCATGTGGTCGACATGTTTGTAAGGAATGAAAGCGTGCAGTGGCGTGTCGATCGAAGCCGGTCGGGGATTGAGATTGAATGTACAATGAGGATACAGACCGACCATCGCATCTTCACTCTCGGTCTTTGGCCCGCGCTTCTCCTTCCTCAAATACAACGGTTGCAAGGCCAGGAGTTTCTCTTGATAAAGTGATGCAAAGTTTTCTTTTCTAGAAGTGCGCAGGTCACCGCCCGAACCCTTCACCCAAAGCACCTCGATAGGCTGCCCAGTGAGGGGATCGTGCTCGATGATTTTCGAGGAGGTGTTGCCTCCGCCGGTATTGGTAATGCGCTGATCCGAGCCTAACAGGTTCGAGCGGTAAACGAGTTTGCCAACTGAATCAAGCTTGCCGGCCTCCGTTTGATTCCAGAGATAATTGACAAATTTGAAGGATTGATTGTGGTTCATGCGAGTATGTCCTAAGGTTGTCGATTGGAAACCGATGAGTCAACATATCCGCCCACGGAATTAGAAACTTCTTTTCAGCCCGCATTTTCTCACCCCCATACTAGTGCACTGTCACCTTGGGAAATACACCACTTGCCATGTCATTCTGAAAGAATCTTGGTAGAATTAAGCGCCGTGCCTATGCTGCACAAGATTCCTACGGAATGACAGGATGAAGTAGGCAGCAAAGTCAAGGTGACGGTGCACTAGCAATAAGAAACCATGCAAAAGGATCTGTTTACTTCTGCGGATTTGCCTTTGGCCTTCAAAGCCCACATTCTATGTCATGCTGTAAGCATCTTCCCAAGAGAGCTGCACCAAGACCTAGGGAAGATGCTTACAGCATGACAGATTGAGATGGCGCGAACT
>JBOHQX010000265.1:0-4176 GCA_050732395.1 bacterium | reverse complement strand
GGCGGCCGCGGCCTTGAAGAAACGGCAAGATATTCCGTTTCACGAGAATCAACAAGCGTTAAAACTCTAAAAACCAACCCACGGAAGGAATTGTGCATTATGTCACTGGATTCTTCAATCCGTGGGCAGGTTTAATGCTGCACGAAGTGCTTCAGCATTAAGCTTGTCTGAAAGGCTGGGGTAGCCCGCTTATGCGATTTAAAGACACGAAGATCACATCTTATTTTTTTCAATACATCCCGTATAAAACGGATTAAATGGATATATCTCCAAATTAAAAACTTTGTTCTCCACCATGGGATCGCCTGCCAGCCATGCGCGCGCCTCCGCCTCGTCGCGCGCGGAAAGGACGATCATGCCTTTGTCGGAATAGCGCGCGCCGACCACGATTTTCTTTTCTTCGCGCCATTTGCGCAAATTGGCGCTGTGCTCTTTGAAGTATAGCTGTTCATGGGCAGGCTTGTCCTTTTGCCACGCTGATCCCAGGGAAAAAATCGCGATGAAATATTTGGCTGGTGCGGCCGCCGTCGTATCCTGAGCGCTTGTGCGCACGGATTTGGCTTCCCTAGTTTCTGCGCGCAACGTTGAAATGGGTCGCGAGACGGAGGCGAGGTACCCAGCAACCACAACCAGCAAGAGCGTCAACAGGGACACTGCGCGGGGGCCGGTCTTATCCGATTTCATGCTTCTCTCCGAATGAATCATTGATAACCGTTGAATGTGATGGTCTCATCTCTCTGCAGGTGCGGCGGCAGCTTTTTGTCTACCGCCGGCCTTTTGCGTGCGTTCGCGAGCTCCCATGCCGTTGCGAAAATGGTGCGTGTCACTTTTTCCATTTTCTGAAAGTCGATTTTTTCCACGTGATCGGAAGGACGGTGATAATCCTCATGCACGCCGTTGAAATAAAAAACAATGGGAATGCCCTTGCGCGCGTAGTGATAATGATCGCTGCGAAAGAAAAACCGGTTGGGGTCGTTGGGATCGTCGTACTTGTAGTTGAGCGTGAGCTGTAGAAAAGCCCGATTCACGCGCTCGACCAGTTCGCCCAACGCCGTGCTCATGGTCTTTGCGCCGATCACGTAAACTTCATCGGGCCCGGACAATTGATCGTTGGCCGGATTCGTGTCACCGGACCTGCGGCTACGGCCGATCATATCAAGGTTGAGCTGCGCCACGATGCGCTCGAGGGGAAGCAAGGGATGCTCGACGAAATACTTCGAGCCCCACAAGCCTTGTTCTTCTCCCGTATGCCAGACGAAAAGCAGCGAACGCTTCGGGCGCGGGCTTTGGGTGAGTGCCTCCGCCATCGCCAGCAAGGCCACGGTGCCGGAGCCGTCGTCATCCGCGCCATTGTAAATCGAATCTCCGCCCACGCTGGCACCGATGCCGACGTGATCATAATGCGCGCCCAGTGCGACGTATTCATGCTTGAGCTTGCGGTCATTTCCTTCCCAGAGCGCGACGACGTTTTGGGTGTTTTCACTGTTCGTGTTGACGCTGACGGTAATATTCATTTTCCGGTCCGGGTTCAAAGCAAAGGACGGAATCGGCTCCTCATCTTCCGCAATCCCTCGTCTGAAGATCGCGGCGGCGCTTTCCACTTCGCCACGGAAGATGCCGGACAGCATGTGCAAGGAAGCCGTGATCGTTGGAAGGGCAACGTTTGCAGAGGGTTGAAATTTCTTCACGGTCGTTTCGCCATTGCTGATTGCATGGCGGCGTGTTTGCGGCCAGGTGGAAAGACTGTGAAATGACGGGACGAAAATGATACCTTTCACGCCTCGACGCTGGGCGTAATCCGCCGGGGTCTTGTAATCTATCCCGGCTAATTTGCCGTACAATTCGAAGAAACCGACGCCCGGTGGATAGCCGCCATGCGTCACGATGATTTTATCTTTTACCTGGATGCTGTCATCGGGAAAGATGTTTTTACTTTGAAGGGTCCAACATTGGTTGACATAGACCAGCGCCGCGCTGATGGTGCCGGGGGTGTTTTGAGCTAGAAAATCTTCACCATACTTGAAGCGTTGATTTCCTATTTGAGCAACAGTGGATTCGGGATTGATGCGCATATGCTGGAGGGCAATATTTTGAAAGAAGGTGGCATTCTCTCCCGCAGGCTGCAAGCCGCAGCGCGAAAGCTGTGCCGCCAGAAACCGCGCGGTGAGGCGTAAACCGAGCGAAGGCGTGTCGCGACCTGCCATTTCATCCGAGGCCACGAAAGACAAATAATCCTTGAGCTGCGCGGCAGTGATACCCGCAACGTTGCCGAATTTTTCAACTTGAGTCTTGGGGGATTGCGTGTGGCTCGGAATGGGACGTGCAACCTCAATCATGAGGAGAAAGGCAAGAAAATAGCCGCAGAATTTGTTCACTCGATCCTCTTCAGACGATTTGGGTGGCGGCAACCTTTTTTAAAGATAACAAATCTACGCGCGTTTTGCAAACGGCAAGTTGCTCCTCTCTCCCGCGAAGGGATCGTACGGTGCGCACATTGTAGGGCCGCCGGATAATTTATGTTCGTCCGGTCCCCTTCCATGCCTTGCAGAAAGGCTACTCTCGCAAACGGGCAGCTATCTCTTGCAATCTATCGGGTTTTGATGCTGATCTGGTTAGCTTTTTCGCCTCCGTTTTTCTATCTTCTGTTCACTTCTAGAGATGGGGCCGCAAGAGTTGGGGCACAAAATTCTTGAACATTTTCATTTGTTTTCAATCGAGCTGAAAGTAGAAGCAGCCGCGGCGACCGATTCAATTGCAAAAAGATATGTAGGATCAATCTTCATCCTGTAAATCTTGTTAATCCTGTCAGAAAATCAGAATAGCTTTCAGGTAATTCTGTCCGGCTTGTGTAGAACCGTTAGAAACCGAGGATGTTTATGGACGAAATCTATTTTGATACCCGGGTCTCAGACGATCTTGCCGTTCGACTTCGCGCCATGCCGAAAATCGAATTGCACGTTCATCTCGAAGGGGCGACCGAGGCCGCCACGGTTTGGGATCTTGCGCGGCGCAATCGCGTTGCGCTTCCCGCGCCAACGCTGGAGGCGTGGCAGGCAATGTACGCATTTCGCGACTTCAACCATTTCATCGAAGTCTACCTTTTAGCCGCCGCGTGCATGCGAAACGCCGGGGATTTCGCCTTTATGGCCGAACGATTCTCGGAACGGCAGGCGCAGCACAACATTAAGTACAGCGAGGTGTTCCTGAGTGCGACGTTCATGCTCGATAAATTCCCGCAAGAGGAGATCATCGCTGCGCTCGTCGAAGCGGCCGGGCGTTGTGAGGACCGATACGGGACACACCTGCGCTTCATTCCCGATATCTCGCGTGAGGTGCCGGAATCGCGTTTCGGCGTTCTCGACTTTGCACTGCGGGGGCGGGAGCAGGGCATATTCATTGGTCTCGGAGTCGGCGGCAAGGAGATCGGGTTTCCTCCCGAGCTGTTTACGGACGTGTTCACCGAGGCACGCCGCCAGGGGCTGCACGTCGTCGCGCATGCAGGCGAGACCGAAGGCCCGCAAAGTGTCTGGGGCGCACTCCGCAGCCTGCATGCAGAGCGGATTGGCCACGGCGTGCGTGCCCTCGAAGATCCCGAACTGATTAACGAGCTGCGCCGCTCGCAGATACCTCTTGATGTGTCACCGCACAGCAATTATCGCCTCAAGGTCGTGCCGCTGAATCAGCCCCATCCCATTCGCGCCCTCGTGGATCGCGGCGTGTATGTGACCGTGAATACGGACGACCCGCCGATGTTCGGCACCGACCTTACGAAGGAATATTTGCTGCTCGCCCGGCAAGGGTTCACGTGGAATGAGTTGTGGCAGCTCAACATGAATGCACTCGAGGCGAGCTTTTTGAATGAGGACGCGAAGGCAGACTATCGAGTGAAATGGCACGCATTCGCCGCACCAATATCCCCTCCAGTCTTTCAGGCGAGACGGACACAGGAGTCCCTCGAGGGCAGCTTTAAATCAAAAGAATGGCCCAACTGATCAAAAAGCGACCAACGGACTTGATATAGTGAGTCCGTTGGCCGCTCTTCATCCGTTGGACAAGAAACTCTCAGATTTTCTGAGTTTGAAAAGCTAATAGCCTAATCCGCCTACACCAGCCTTTCAGACAAGCTGAAAGCTGAAGCACTTCGTGCAGCATCAAATTTTACCCGCGGATTGAAGA
>JBOHQX010000264.1:0-3805 GCA_050732395.1 bacterium | reverse complement strand
GGCATGTACACTCCAATTTGAGTTAGATTACATGAGCGATGTATTGGGTGCAGCCGTCGCGCTCAACGTGGATGAATTGAAGAATTGGGAGTTGCCAAATGTAAATGACAGTGAAGTTGCGAATATTTGCCGGCAGTTCAAGAACCTCGCTAAACACATTGCTATTCAATTACATATCAAGCACGCACGGCGGTTGAAGCAATATTCAGTGGCCTTCAATCCGGCAACGAAAGCCAAACTTCGTCACCATCTTGGGCAGATCCGTGATACGGTCGACAAGCTTGAAGTCTCAAACGCGAAGAAGGAGGCGCTTTACTCGAAGATTGAGGCTTTGCAGTTGGAGATCGACAAAGAGCGAACGCGTTTCGAGAGTTTGGCAGCGCTGCTGGTCGAAGTTGCGGATACGGCTGGCGAGGCAGCGGAAAAGTTTGAGCCTGTGAAGCGGCTTATCGAGATCATCACGGGTACATTCGGAAAATCGAAGCGCACCGAGGATGAACAAGCGCGATTGCCAGCACCCCGCGGGCTCAAGCGAATCGAGCCACCCAAAAAGCCGCTGAACGGCAAGGAGCAGAAGCGATCCTTAGGCAAAGAAGACGAGATTCCGTTCTGATTGCGATTTTTCTCTCCCAAAAGATATACTTGATTCTTCAGTTCTGTATGTGCAGGATTTGTAAGTTTGGTTGAGCGGAATGGCGCGCCGAAATCGCGGTGTTTACGCGAGAGTTAACGTACGCAGTCACTTGTGGCAGTTGTAGTACTCCACTAGTACTACTGTCCCACGTTTTAGGCTAACCAATTGAATTCATTATTGTTTTTAGCGCAACGCGTTCGTGAAAAATACCAATAAATTCAATTGGTTAGTCTAAAACGTGGGACAGTAGTACTAGGAGCCTGTCCAGATAATCGTTTTCATGACGATGTTGTAGAATAATATTCTCAATATCAGGGTATTTTAGGAATTTTATTCTTGTTTAACGACTTACGATGTGGTGTTATAAAAAATTATTTCAAAAAATTGATCCGTATACGGTTGCTCGGACAGGCTCCTAGAGAGGGATTTGTTTTATACTGTCTCATGTCACCCTGATTACCCATCTACGTACATATTTTGCCTTAATTTGTTGATAATATTGACTATTGGCACCAATAGCGAGACGGGACATGGCGCGCAATCCGATCCAGATGCAGAAGGGCATGAGCCTGAACGACCTCCATGAGAAATATGGAACCGAGGAGAAGTGTGCGGCAGCGTTGAAGGCATGGCGTTGGCCTGATGGTTTTGTCTGTCCCCATTGCGGCGGGCGCGATCACGCTGTCGTCGGCAAACGTCGGCTTTACTTGTGCCATGGCTGCCACAAACAGACCTCGCTCAAGGCCGGCACGATGTTTGAAAAAACGTTTCTGCCGCTGAGAAAATGGTTCCAGGGCATGTACCTGCTGGTGCAGTCGAAGAACTCGATCTCGACGCTTGAACTGGGCCGTCACGTCGGTGTGCGGCCAGATACGGCCGCCCTGATGCGTCACAAGCTCATGTCGGTGATGGCGGAACGCGAGGCTGGCCGTAAATTGGACGGGCGCGTGGAGGTGGACGACGCGGTGCTGGGCGGTGAAAAAAGCGAGCTGGACGGGGGAAAACGCGGGCGTGGGGGGCCCAACAAGACCCCTTTCGTCATCGCCGTAGAGACCAGCGAGGAAGGCCACCCGCGACGCGCTCTCCTGCACGTGGTCGAGAGCCATAACAGCACGTCGATTGCAGCAATGGCGAAGGCACACCTTGCGCCGACGGCCTGTGTTGTCTCGGACGGTTTGGGCTGTTTTCGCGCGGTAACCAAGGCGGGCTGTGCTCATGTTGCCATTGTCACTGGGAAAGCGCGGCAGCATCCCGAGAAAATACCGGCGTTTCGATGGGTAAACACCGTCCTCGGCAATGTCAAAACCGCGATCGCAAGCACACTTAAGGCGGTATCGAAACAATATGCTCACCGCTATCTCGCCGAATTCCAGTATCGCTTCAACCGCCGCTTCTCGCTTCGTGATATTCTTTCTCGCCTTGCCTACATTGCCATCCGTTCCGCCCCAAGACCCAACAAAACACTCAAAATTGCGTAGATGGGTAATCAGATAGATGTATGGCATGAGCGCGGCTGAAAATGCAATCCGAGAGCGTTATGCGGCGTTGTTACCTGTGCTGGACGAGCAAGGACGGCGACGGTTTGCCGCGGCGGAGGCTCAAGCGTTCGGATACGGAGGCGTCGGTTTGCTTTCCCGTATCACTGGGTTTGCTCGTCGGACCATCCATCGCGGTCTCGAAGATATAGCAGCCAACCGTTATGCCGGCCCCGGTCGTGTCGGCAAGCCCGGCGGCGGGCGCAAGACGAAAATCTCTCGAAACTCGGCTTTGCTGGACGATCTTAAAAAATCGGTCGAACCGGCGACGTTGGGGTCTTGCAGAGAGCCGTTGCTTTGGACCTCGAAAAGCTTACGCCAGTTATCGCACGCCTTAAAGGAACTGGGTCACGATATTTGTCATACCCTCGTGGGCAAGCTGTTGCGTTCGCTTGGTTACAGCCTGCAAGCCAACGCCAAAAGGCGAGGGGGTAGCAAGCACCCGGACCGCGATGCTCGGTTCGATGATCTCAATACGCGGATCAAGGTTTATCTGGCCAGCGGCGATGCGGTCGTATCGGTTGACACCAAGAAGAAGGGACTTGTTGGTAACTTTAAGAATAATGGCCGCGACTGGCGTCCGAAAGGCTCGCCGGAGGAGGTTGCCGTTCACGATTTTGTGGACCCGGAACTGGGCCGTGCCATCCCCTACGGCATTTATGATATCGGCACGAATACCGGCTGGGTCAGTGTCGGGATCGAACACGATACGGCCGGTTTTGCGGTCCATGCGATCCGCCGCTGGTGGGACACGATGGGAAAGGAACGCTATCCCTCGGCGGCGCGTTTGACGATCGCGGCCGATTGTGGCGGCAGCAACGGGCCGCGTTTGCGCCTTTGGAAAGTTGAATTGCAGAAGCTGGCAAATGAATTGAAGATGCCGATTTGTGTTTGCCATTTTCCACCTGGAACCAGCAAATGGAACAAAATCGAGCATCGCCTTTTTTCCTTTATCACGCAGAATTGGCGCGGCAAACCGTTGCGTTCCTTTCAAGCGATTGTTCAACTGATTTCTACAACCGCGACGCAAACAGGCCTGAGAGTGCGTGCTGAGCTCGATAAGAATAAGTATCCCAAAGGTGTCGCGGTGCCGGAGGCCGAACTTGCAGCCGTAAACATTTCCCGCCATGAATTCCACGGCGAGTGGAACTATACGATCTTACCCTCTCCTTACAGCTAGGATGATACTGTTATTATTTTACAAACCCTAAGGATGAAAATCTTGCTCGATGCCATGCATCCCACAGGATTTCCGTCATGAGATCCCCGATTTTGAAGTTCAAACAGCCGGCTACGCAAGGCTGAACGAGTTGGACGATACTGAACTTCTGGATGCCATGGCTGGCCGCTTCGACATCCTCGTTACGACGGACACGAACCGATCTCTTAATGTTAACTTTCGCTAACAGTTGCGGAGCCTCCTGCCCTCGGGAGCAGCGCAAGCCCTCGGTCGCCCGCCAGGGCGGGACCGAGGGCGAGCGCTGCCCGAGAGCATGCGAGGATCTCCGGTCGATCTGACAAAGCCCGCAGGAAGATCCCGCGGGCGCCGTTGATATCGCGCTCGACCCTGATGCCGCCGCTGGCGATGAACCGGGCCCCATCGACACCCCGGACTTGATCCGGGGTTGATCTCGCC
>JBOHQX010000263.1:0-5514 GCA_050732395.1 bacterium | reverse complement strand
GTACTGATCTTGCTGAAAATTCAAGAATGATTGTTGGCCTCAACTGAAAATGGTGAGAGGGAAATGAGAGGAAAATCTTGTGAGCTATAGCTGACAGAATGAAACCATATTATATTGGTAGGCAACGTGTCCGAATATTGGAAAACCAAACATTTGACGAAATGGGGGAGATCAAGGTGACAACGGCGAGCCAACGCAGTGCCACGTATTGAGCGAAGTCAGGCTTGGAATCAAACAATCGACTTATCAACTCAGGGGCACTGTGTCCAAGTCTGACTTCGCCGAGGAATTCTTTTAGCACCCGAAACAATATGCATTACTCTAAACAAGCGTCATATAGGATGCAACGACTCATCTCATGAAAGAGATTGACAAAGCCATTAAGCATTACAATGGCCGGTTAAAGGCGTTTGCTTCCTCAGAGTCCATACTGAGGCGCGCAGCAATCGTGCTATAAAAAGTGTTGCGGCACTGGAAATGGCCTCTATGAATTTCATCTCTTCTCCCCTTATTGATTTTTGTTAAACCCTAAATCTGATCGAAAACAGCCATCGTATACTAGTAGTTGGCCATGGAACGGTGTGGGTGTTAAATCAGGGTTTAAACTTCTGACATGAAAATAACGAACTCGACGAAATCTTTAGTTTACTTTGTCTCGATCGCTTGCGCAATCGCCTTGTTTCCAGTTTTCGCGAAGACTCAGGCCCAAACCGGGCATTGCCTGCCACCACCTCCAACATCGGCTGCAGAAGATACGCGGTTCGGATCGGTATCTCCGCCTCCGATTCTGATGCAAGGCATAGGCAACAGTTCTATGGAAATAACCACCACCTCGCCTGAAGCGCAGAAATTTTTCAACCAGGGACTCTCACTGTTGCATTGCTTTTGGTGGGAAGAAGCGCTGCGCTCGTTTCATGAAGCGGCGCGACTGGATTCTGCTTGCGCAATGGCCTATTGGGGCGTATACATGGTCTATTCCAATTCCTGGAATTCCGGCGATTCGACGGCGGCAGCAGAGCGGAAGCGGGCGAGGTACAGAGCATTGGCATACAGCGTCTCGACTTCAGCGCGGGAACGAGCGTACATTCAAGCTTCGCATTTGCTCGATTCTTTAGACGTCAAGACCTGGCGCGTGAGGTACGTACAAGCCATGGAAGACCTCATCGCACAATATCCCCAGGAAGTGGAAGCCAAATTGCTCTTGTCTGCTTTTTTGTTTCAAGATAACTTCCCGCATGGCTACGAGACCGAAGGGCAACCGTCGCTTTTTCGCCGGAAATGCCTGGCGCTTTTGGAAGGCTTGCTGCAATCACATCCGGAACATGCGGCTGTGCACCACTACCGGATTCATGCCATAGAAGGCAGCCCGCAACCGGAAGCGGCTCTGGAAAGCGCGCGCAAGCTTGCGCAGCTCGCGCCGGCATCTGGGCACATGGTGCACATGCCCGGCCACGTTTATTTTCGTTTGGGCATGTACGAACAGGCGCGGGCGTCATTTTTGCAGTCGATGAAAGTCGACGAGGCCTACATGGCGGCAGGGCAAATCACGCCTGAGCAGAACTGGAATTATTCGCACAATCTTTTTTACCTCGCCATGAATTGCGCCGAAGACGGGCGTTATCAAGAAGGCTTGAAATGGGCCAAATTGGAGGGCTATCCTATTACCATGGCAAATTTTCATCTGCGCTATGGCATGTGGGCGGCGGCTGCGCAAGCCTTGCAAAATGCGCCCGAAGATGAGGATAATACCGCCTCGTTGCAGGCCGACAAAGGTTTCCTGGCGTTTCTGCATGGCATGGCCGATCTCGAGGAAAACAAAGTTGTACAAGCGCGCTTGCAAGCAGATACTTTGGACGGGGCTCTCGCGCAATTGCTCGCGGCAGGCTCGGAGCAGGAAGATCCGTATGACGCATTGTTTGGAAGAGAAGTTTTGACCGTTTATGCCCTGGAGCTGCGTGGCAACATTGCGAGTGCAGCCGGCGAGCACGAACACGCGATCGCGCTTCTGCAACAAGCCGTGGCGAAAGAAAAAGAAGTTGGATACGAAGAGCCACCACCCTATGTGCGCCCGGCGTTGGAAAGCCTGGGAAGGGCTTATTTGCGTGCGGGCCAATGGGAGCTTGCCGGGGCCGCCTATCGCGATGAATTGGCATTACGGCCCAATAGCGGCCACGCCTTATTTGGCATCGCCCAATCCTATGCGCACGCCGGACGCCATGTCGAGGCGGCCCAAGCATTTGAAAGTTTTTTGGCGAGCTGGAGCTATGCAGATGAAGAATTGCAGCAAATGCAGGAGGCGCGACGTTGGCTGCAAACGCATGAGAGCAACTAAAAAAGAACAACACAAAGGCACAAAGGGCACAGAGTTCCACAGAACGGCAGAGCCGCAACCAAAGAGACTTTTGGACGCAGATCAAAACAGATTCACGCAGATTTATGCCACCGTGAGTCTGCGCTATCTGCGTCCACAAACTTTGTTAAAAATGCAAAGTTTCCCAAGTTTGGATCACAAGGCTCGCGGCTTAGAGGTTTTGCCTGAAAATGAACGCAAGTGCATTGCCACTATTCGCCTGGCTATTCTTCATGGAACTTCGTAGTTTTCGTGGGTTTTGTGTTTCTCATTTGGCTGATTTTAAATGTGACATTATCCAGTTGAGAAGGCAAGCCGATTTAATGACGAATTAATTTTGTTGAAGAAACTTGTCCGCCATGCTCGCATTCAAAAGCAACAAATCCGTTGTTTCCCTCGCTGCTTTCACCATTCTTCTCTCGTGGCTGGGATGCGCCATCTTCAATGAAGGTTGGGCGCAAGCGTCTTCCCAAAAATGGTTGCCTGACATACCGAAAACATGGGATGAGAAAGCACTCGCCTCATTAGAACTGCCTTTGGTGGATTCCAGCTTCTCACCAGTTCACATTTCCGCAGAGTATTACTATGGCATTCCAGTGCGCCCCGTCTACAAGAATTATCCAGTCTATGCTCCTGCCAAAGAACCGGCGGGATACATTGCATGGCTCAGGCAGCAAAAGCCGGAAATCGCTTTCGAGGCCGCGAAGCTGAAAACGAAGGAGGATTGGATCAAGGCCGGTGCATTGGTTTTCGATGCGCCCATCGTTTATGGCACATTATTCATTCCAGTTTCAGATCATCTCTACCTCCGTGATTCGACCTGGTATCAAGCCGTCAATCCTCCCGTTGCCAAAGACGGAACGTTGCCGTTCTATCGCTATGTGATTCGCGAGCAGGGCAAGATCGAAGTGGGCCTGATTTCCTGCGGCATGTGTCACACACGCGTAATGCCGGACGGTTCGATCATCAAAGGCGGCCAGGGCAATTTTCCTTTCGATCGCGCGCTGGCGTATGATTTTCGTACCGGCGTGCAAGATGTGAAGATGGCGCGCGCGGCGGAGCGCGTGCTTTATGCGGCGCCATGGCTCAAGCCTGATCCTTATGCGCAAATCGATTCTAGGTCGCAAGAAGAGATCGCTGCGCTTCATGAAGTCATTCCCGCGGGCATTGCGGCCCGCCACGGCAGCAGCCCGATGGCGCCCATTAAAATTCCGGATTTATTCGACATTCAAGATCGCAAATACTTCGATGCTACGGGCTTGATGCGGCATCGCGATCTCGGTGATTTGATGCGTTACGCCGCCCTGAATCAAGACGGCGATTTTCTGGCTAGGCATGGGAACTTTATTCCGCAGGAAGCATTCGAGCCGTTGCCGCAGGATCCGGCACAATTCCAGGTTGGCCGCTACAGCGATGAACAACTCTACGCATTGGCGCTTTATGTCTATGCGCTCAAACCGCCTCTGAATCCAAATAAACTCGATTCATTGGCCGCATACGGTCAGAAGATCTTCGAACGCGAGGGCTGCTCCGGTTGTCATACACCGCCGCTTTATACGAACAACAAACTCACGCCGGCAGCCGGCTTCAAAGTGCCGGCACGACATTACAAGATCTATGATCTCAAAGAGATTTACGTGAACACAAACCCGGATTTAGCTCTGAAAACGCGCCGCGGCACGGGATATTACAAAGTCCCATCGCTGCGCCACGTATGGGCGCGCGGACCGCTGCAGCACAGCGGCGCCGTGGCAACACTCGAAGATTGGCTTAATCCGGATCGCGTGGAAGATGATTACGTACCGACTGGCTTTCACGGTCACGGCGCCAAATACAGCGCAGTCGAAGGGCATCCATTCGGGCTCGAGCTTTCTGACGAGGACCGAAGCGCGTTGATTGCGTTTCTCAAAACGTTGTGAACTTTATCCGGCCTGCTCCGGATTCATGAATGTTCTGCCAGGGCAGGATGGCAGAAGCTCTACTACACGAGGAGATCTAAAATGCCTAGCAACAGAATCTTTGCCAGCAGTTGTGTGATTTTCGCCGTATTGTGCGTATGCGCCGCAAGTTTTGCCGCCGGCGACGAGGAGAAGAACACAGCGGCTGTACGGCGCTTTTACGACGAAGTCATGGGCAAAGGCAACATGAAAGCCATTGAGGAATTGGTCGATGGGGCTTTCGTCGAGCACTACACGCCCGATCCCAAAGTGCCGGGCAATCGCGCAGGATTGGCCCAAACGATGGGATCGTTTCGTACCGCTTTTCCGGATCTGCAAGTAACCGTCGAAGACCTGATTGCGAAGGGCGACAAAGTATGGGTCTACACAACCATGCGCGGCACCAACAAGGGCGAGTTCATGGGCATGCCTGCAACCGGCAAGAAAATCGAGGTCAAAGGCGTCGACATCATACGTTTTGTGAATGGCAAGGCAGTCGAGCACTGGGGCCTGAACGATGATCTCAAGATGATGCAACAACTCGGCGTGATTCCCATGCCCGGACAGGAAATGACTAAATAAACCTGGCCCTGGCGTCACCAACCCAACGGAACGCAGCAACTCACAGGAGGTCACATGAGTGCACAAGAAAACATCCAAAAGGTTCAACAGATCTATGCCGCTTTCGGTAAGGGGGATCTGCCCGGTTTATTGGACGGCCTGGCCGATAACGTGGATTGGCAGGTATTGGGACCATCGATCATTCCGCAATCCGGTCCGCATCGGGGCCGAAAGGAAGTGGAGAAATTCTTTGCAAAAGTTGCGGAAAGTTATGACATCCAAAAGTTCGAGCTACGCGAATTCATCGCCCAGGATGACAAAGTCGTGGTGCTGGGCTATTATGCCGGTGTGGTGAAAAAGACCGGCAAGAATTACGAAGCCGAGTGGGCAATGGCGTTCACGCTGCGAGAGGGCAAGGTGGTCAAATTCCGCGAGTATGCGAATACCGCCGCTCTCGTTGCTGCACTGACACCGTAAGTCCTGCATATACTCTAGCCGGAATTGCGCCACAAGTTCCGCAATAGCTGGCAAGTTCCGGGGAGAGTCGAAACCAAATTTTGCCCAACGGATTAAAAAACGACCAACGGGCTAATCATGGCATCCGTTGGTCGTTTCTTATCCGTTGGGCAAAAGACTAACAAAGTAGTATTCCGAGAACTTTTGTCT
>JBOHQX010000262.1:0-9241 GCA_050732395.1 bacterium | reverse complement strand
CCGGAGACTTTTTATTTTGGGCGAAAAGAAACTCGCGATCGGACACAGCAAAGTGGGAAAAATTTTGTGGGAAATCAACGTTAGAAGTTGGCCAGAAGATTTGGTAAAACAATGTTAGAGCTTACACTATTGGCAAAATGTTACCGGCCACAATCATTACATCGTTTCGGATAAAGGGCTTGATCAATTGCTCCACCCAATCTGGCGGCATAATCACATCATCATCCGTGGCAATCACAATATCTCCGCTGCTAGCAGTGAAGCCGGTGTTGCGGGCATATGCCAATCCTTGGCGCGGTTCGTTCACAAGCATGACTTCCGGAAACTCGGCGACTACCTTAGGGGTCAATTCGGAATTAGGGTGATTGTCGACGACTACAATTTCGATGCGCCGCGACGAAACTTGGGCCGCCAAGCAGCGCAGACAATGCCGCAAATCGTCCGGTCGATCAAAGGTGGCTATGACCACTGAGACGGAAACCTCCGGGGGCAAACTTTCAGAATCTGCTCTTCCTTCAGTTTCATTTGAAATGAAGTGTCGCGTCAGAGCCGTCACTGCGCAGGACCATGCAATATCTTTGCTCAAGTCGTGTTCCGGCTCCAAGAACTTGAGGCCCAAGCCCTCAACAATCACATCACGCAGGCGCATAACGCTGATCGGCTGATAATGATTGGCAATCTCCACCTCGCCCAGATGATGTTGTTGCCACATGACCGTAATGCGCGTTTGTTTATTTCTTAGCACATTTGTTAACGGAAGTAGAGGCCGGCTCAGATCGATAAGCCAGTTTAAAGGAGTAATCTCTGGTTTCCGAGGCAGGTAGTGTTCGGCTAGCGTCGTTATTGCCTTGGCCCAAAGGGTATCAGCGCTCAGGTTTTGATCTTCCTCCAAAACTTTTAGCGCCAGGTTTTCAGCAATCGTCTCACGGAGGCGCGAGACGCTGATCGGTTGCCGTTTGTTGGCGATGACAAAGCTACCAAGCAAACGACCATCCCGCATGACAAAGATTCGCGCCATAGAATAGTCTCGTACGTCCGTGATTGCTCGTAGAGGCTGGCGCAGATCAACCGTGCGGATAGCAATGCGCTTGTCCTTTTTTTGGGATATACTCATCTTGCTCAAAGCGCTCTATTTGGAAATGTGTTCACTCATGAGAAGATTGTTCGCCTGTACCTGATGCCAATGGCTTGTCTCGAGCTGGACGTTTTTTCTGTCATCATGATGCTGCGTGATTGCCTCCTTCGAGGTCGCGGATAGGTCACCAAATCTTTTCAAGATGCTCGCGGCATGGCGGCGCGATTTTGAATAACGAACCAGCCCAATCAAATAACCCCTTAGTTCGGCTAAAATCAGATCGCGCGGAAAGCGATAGGGGTGCAGCAAGGATTTTTTCAGCCGTTTGAGATGCCATTTTCGAAACCACCACAGAGCGGTCCAAATGAAGGCGGAACGTTCTTTGGGATAAGCCCTGGCGCTGCGCACGTGATAAGCAGAAAGCCCGACATTGTTCCCAATGATTTGCTTACCTATACCGAACATGCCCGCCCAGCCATAATAAGTTGCTGCCAACTCGCCCGCTTCGCGATCTACTCGATACCATTGGCGTTTGAAGCCGCGACCAAAACCGCCGTATCCCTCGAAGAGGCTTTGTGCTTTTGTTTCGAGCTCATAGGGCACAACCAATCCTGTCACGACCATGACGTCCGGGTTTTCGGCAAAGACTTGGCTCAAAGCATTGACCCAATTGTCATCGACGATCACATCATCATCCGTGAAGGCGATGATCTCGCCTTGGGCTTCGGCAATCGCACGATTGCGCGCCCAATCCAGGCCCGGGCGAGGTTCACAGACATAGCGCACTTCCGGATATTGGGCACGAACCAGACACTCGGTAGCATCATTGCTTGGCGCGTTATCAATGACGAGTAAGTCCATAGCAGTGTAATCAAGTGACCGCAACGCCTCAAGGCAGATCGACAATTCTGCGGTACGATTACGGGTACAAACGGCAACTGTGACAAGCGGCAGCGGAGCATCAACAACTGGATGTCGTGTGTTGACCAAATCAGCGAGGCGAAGCCCATCTGATTGATTAGGAATTGCCAGCGCGTCGTTGACGAGGTGACTGATGATTGCCCAGGCATATTGATTCAGAATAGCCTTCCCTAGGGCAGCCGCAGTGCAGCGTCCGCCAAGAAGGGGAAGTCGGATATACCCAATCGGCGTTCTGTGCAACCGAACAAGTGCTTTTATGGCATTATAATCGTCCAAGCCTTCGATGTCCTCAAGAGGACGATTCAATTCCACATCTATTACCTTCACAGGTTTAAACATCAGATGTCTGTTGTTTTTGAAGGAAGAGACGAATGCACGGATATGAACGATGCTATTGCCTGTGTTCTTGTCGCTTCTGTCACAGGTTTTAGTGGCATATGCGTTACAGCCAAATGCGCCTTAGCGGGCGGTTCAAAATTTCTGGCAATTTTAGCAGCAATGCTCCCGGCCTTTTGATAACGGAAAAGGCCGAACAGAGAGCCAAGCAATTGTGCACAAATTAGATCATATGGAATGCCGCTGGGACGAAGGAGGTTTTTCACCAAACGACGCAAATTGCCCTTCCACAACCACTTCAAACCAAATCGGACAATTTCCAGCCGCATACTGGGATATGATAAGGCACTCCGCACCAGATACGAATAGGTGCCAATCCCCCAGTTTCTCATGTGCGCATGCAGGTCGGCGTATTCCCGCCGATGCCGATGCCGCACAATCGCACTCGGCTCGTAAATCAGCGTGTAGCCCTCCTGAATCACGCGAAAAAACATTTCTAAATCGCCGCCGCCGTTGGTGACGGTGCCGACGTCGAGCGCGGGATCGAAGTTGCCGATTTTTTCAAACAAGCTGCGGCGAAAAGACATATTTGCGCCAGTACCAAATCGACCGGCGCGCACGTGAAACTTTTCCTTTCTGCTGCGGCCGCGATCAATGTGATAGCGCTTGCGCACGAAGCCTTTGCCGAAACCGTAAAAGCGTTCGAAGAGTATTTGCGCCTCGGTCTCGAGCTCGAAGGGTACGACCAAACCGGTTACGGCCATCACTTCGGGACTTTCGACAAAAACGCGTGCCAGTGCGGCGACCCAACCCGGATCGACGATCACGTCGTCGTCGGTAAAGGCGATAATTTCTCCGCGTGCTTCTGTAATCGCGCGGTTGCGTGCCCAATCGAGACCCGGACGAGGCTCGCGGATATAGCGCACGTCTCGGAAGTTCGTTTTCAACAGGCGCTCGGCGGAATCGTCATCGGGAGCATTGTCAATCAACAGGAGATCAAGCCGGGCGTAATCGAGAGCCATGAGCGCATTCAGACAAAGAGGAAGGTCGGAAACGCGATTGCGCGTGCAAACCGCCACTGTTATCAATGGCAGATCACGGCTGTCATCCGGCGGAGTATCCAGACCTGAATCGCGACGCGCCTCCTCCAGGAAAAATGATTCTGCCATTTCAAGGTAAAGCTTCCTCTGGAAGAGATTTGAGCCTAACTGATCAAGTATGGCTTGCCGCAGGGCCGTGGCTCGGCAACAACCGGCAGTGATAGGCACATTGGCGTAGCCGACAGGCGAACCCTGCCAGCGCACCAGCGCCTTAAGAGCGCCATAGCCTTCCAGATTTTCGACATCGTTGAGAGGACGACTCAGCTCTATATCGATCACTTTCACTGGTCGGAACATGGCTCATTTCTCGTCTTGCTGATGAATCTTGCTTGCTTTGAGGTGAAACGCATGCACGCTAACTTGAGCGCAATGCCTTTAATCAGCTCCCAGATGCGGTATCTTTGTCTGCCTATAGGTTTTCCTGCGATCAGGTTCATAGCAAGGCGTTTTGACTGACGAAATATTTCACGGCAGGCGAGCTTGAAGATGACCCAATCGCCTTGCAGAATATGCTTACCATAAACGGCGCCGCGCCCCAGGACATAACCGCGCTTGAGACTGAGAACTTGCGCCTCGGTTTTTCTGCCGTGGTTGTGATGAATGATGACGTTGGGCGCGTGGACGATTTTGTATCCGGCCCTGAAAGCCCGATAGACAAAATCCGAATCTCCCGCCGATTTGAATTTGGTGCCTACATCCAGGTACGGATCAAATCGACCGATCTTGTCAAACACTTCGCGCCGGAACGCCATGTTACCGCCGGCAATCAGCCTAAAGGCGTGCTTGGCCGAAGTGAACGCCTTGCGCTCCTTAAGAACTTTGTCTCGAAGCACGTGATCCGTCAAAGTATAGTTAAAAAAGGAACCACCAAGCACGGCTAGCGCAGGATCATTGTTAAGTTCCTCCCAGATGGCTTGGAGCCAATCGAGATCGGCAATGCAGTCGTCGTCCGTGCATGCGATGATTTCTCCGCGAGCTTCCCCCACACCGTGATTCCTGGCACGGGATAGCCCCGGCTGTGCTTCAAAAATGTACCGCAGTTTGAGCGCGGAAGTCTTGGTGAATTCTCGAATGACTGCTCTGGTGTCGTCATTGGAATTATTATCCACCACAATCAACTCCCAGCTCAATGATGCAGGAACGGCCATTGCATCAAGGCTTCGCAACGCCTGCCGCAATTTTTCAGAGCGATTGCAAGTGCAGATGATGATTGAGATCAAAAATTACAACCTATTTGAGATTGGCGCTTATGGGCTTCTCCTGCAAGCCCATGAGCCGGATCTCAATCGACGCTGTAACGAAAGCTGCGCGTAAATTTGACGATCTTGCTTGAATCGGCAGGCAGGTTATGGTCAATTGGCGATTGACCCATGGCCCGAAGGTTCATGGCTTGAGTAGATGCCGAAGATAGGGACCCAGAGGTATTCTGCTGATCTGACCTAATCCAGTCTCAGGGAGAGCAAACTCGGCCCGACTTGGCAAAGCATTTACCCTCCATTCCTTGGCTGAATGAATACCCTCATTTTAGGAATTTGCGTATGATTGGCAGGATTTCAGTTGGAGCTTGGGTGTGACAATGGTGAAATTTTTCCCTGATTCGTACCTACCGCCACGCCGCCGTAAGCCGGTTGCCGGCCAAGCTGCACATCGACGCGCTGTGCAATGTTTTTCCATTCCAGAAACAGGTTGTACAAGCGCGCTTTGCCGTCGTCGGCGAGCTGGGTGCTGAAATCCGTGTCAAATTGGTCATAGCTGCGCAACAGGAGTTCTTCGCGGCCAGATCGAATTGATAGGCTTGATAACCGCGCGCAAGATCTGCCCGTTCAGCAAAGCCGGCCATTTCGCCCGTTTCCGCACGACCCAGTCGCACGCGAAACAGTGTGGCATTCTGTGCCAGGAGATTTTCCTGTCCATGTCTGGCGAGATAATTTGCGCAGCATGCCTCATCCACGAAACCAATTTGACGATCGCGTTAAGACTGAAAATGGGTTGCCATCGTCCACTTTCGAATATGCGCGCAGTTCGTCTTTACCTGCCTTCACCAGTTACCCAATGAGCAGCGGCGTGCATGAAGCCTGGGTTGATCATTTTCGTAGCAGGCAAGCGCCTGGCGTCGACTATGCCCACGCCATTACCCTTGATGCCGCCGGCAACGTCTATGTTACCGGCTCGAGTTATGACTCGCCCTATGGCGAAGATTACTTGACGGCGAAATATGACCCCATCTTTTATCAGTTTGAAGGTGTACAATCTTCTTGGCCAGGAAGTTGGAACGCTCGTTGACGGCCACCACGCTTCCGGTGAATATCGCTTCCAGTGGAATCCGGTGCACTTGCCGAACGGCGTTTACGTGTATCGCTTGCAGGCGGGGGAGTTTGTGGAAACGCAGAAACTCGTTTTGCTCAAGTGAAGCGCAAAGACGGTTTTGTCACATGAAGCGCAGGTTCCTTCGCAAGCGTTGCTCAATTGGGGCGTGCACATAGCACAGCGATCGCCAAAATTTCCAACGGATAGAAAGACCCAACGGATGAAGAACTTTATCCGTTGGGTCTTTCTATTCGTTGGCCAAATGGATGGACTCGAATTTCATCAACGACCAACTTGTGCGTGAATGCACGTTGTTGGAAGATTTTGAGTACCAGCTCATCTTTTGCTGCAACTTCAGAAAAAGCAAGAGCGCCCGGGCGGTGATTTTGAATAGTTGCAAAAAAATATTGTACTTCAAATTTACCTTGCTTAATTGGGTTCACAGAATGAAATTTAAAGCCAGCCATGGAGTTCTCAGAGCGTGCTTGATGGTCATGCTCCACGTACGCTGCTGTTGATTGAATCCGGCCGGGTTGGCATGCGCTAAAAACTATTGCACAGAAGAACCATAAAACCAGAGAGGATTGCGATGCTGTTTCGAATGCTTTATGACGACAAGTTGGCACAGGCTGCTTATCTGATCGGTTGCCAGCGCACCAGCGAAGCGCTGGTGATCGACCCGGAGCGTGACGTCGAACGCTACATTGACGCCGCACAACGAGAGGGCATGAAGATTACGGCCATCGCCGAAACGCATATTCACGCGGATTTTCTTTCCGGCGCCCGCGAGCTGGCCGAGCGCACCGGAGCGCGTTTGTACTTGTCCGATGAAGGGGGTGCAAATTGGAAATACCGCTGGCTCAATAAAAAGCTAGGCGGCGGCAGCTATGATCATAAACTATTGAAAGACGGCAATACTTTCAAAGTGGGAAATATCGAGATCAAGGCCCTGCATACACCTGGGCATACACCGGAGCATCTCAGTTTCTTGGTGACGGATCACGGCGGCGGAGCCAATGAACCCATGGGCTTGGCATCTGGCGATTTTGTCTTTGTCGGTGACGTGGGCCGTCCCGATTTGCTGGAAACCGCCGCCGGACAAGCCGGGGCAAAGGAGCCGGCCGCCCAGGTTCTCTATCAATCACTGCAGCGATTCAAAACCTTGCCGGAATATTTGCAGGTATGGCCGGCGCATGGCTCCGGCAGCGCATGCGGCAAGGCCCTGGGTGCGGTGCCGCAATCCACGGTGGGTTATGAAAAGCGCTTTAATGCCGCGGTTGCCGAAGCTACGGACGAAAAGAAGTTCGTGCAGGCAATTCTCTCCGGCCAGCCGGAACCGCCGCTGTACTTTGCACGCATGAAACAGGAGAACAAGGAAGGCCCGGCGCTGCTCGGCAAGCTGCCCGCGCCCAGGAAAATCGACGCCGAAGCACTCAAAAAACTGGAACGCGAGAAAGCCATTATCGTGGATACACGCGCCTGGGCGCACTTCCGCGAAACCCACGTCGAGGGCGCTTTGTGGGCGCCGCTCAACAATTACTTTCCTAACGCGACTGGTTCGTACATAGATTTTGGCCAACCATTCTATCTCATCATTGAAGAAAGCAAGCTGCAGGAAGCGGTGACCGCGCTCATTCGCATTGGCATGGACGAGGTCACCGGTTACGCGACGCCTGAAATTTTTGAACAATACCGCGCGCAAGGCGGCAAAGTTACTCGAATCGCCTCGTTGCCCATCACCCAATTGCCCAGCCAGCACGATCCCAAGCAGACGCAGTTGTTGGACGTGCGCGGCAAGACTGAATTCGAGGAGGGCCACGTACGCGGCGCGAAAAATCTCCCCTACACGTACCTGACCAAACGTCTCGCTGAAGTCGCGCAGGATCGCAAGATCCTGGTTTATTGCCGTACCGACAACCGGTCTGCGATTGCCTCCGCTTTGCTGCAAAGTCAAGGCTATGATGTGGTTCATCTCACCGGCGGCATTGTGAGTTGGCAGCAAGCGCAGGGCGAAATGGCGCGTTGAAATGTCTTCTGCAATATTCGCGGTTTGCGAAGTTGGAAAGCTATGTAATTCTCAATCCTTAACGCGGAGATTTCATTCATGACTGAAGTCATCGTCTGGAGCGGTTGGGTGGGTGGGCTGGCGATCGGGCTTTTTGCCATTTTTCAATGGCTGGTCACTGGCAATGCACTAGGAGCCTCAACCGGATACGGCAACCTTTGCAGCTATTTGTCTCGCACGGTTTATTTTCATGAGGGCGAATATCAGAACGCCAACAACTGGCGGTTATGGTTTTTTGTTGGCATACCTTTGGGCGGTTTTCTGGCGGCGCTCACTTCTCCCGGAGAGATCGTTGTCAGCCTCTCACTGGGCGCGATGTATGACAGCGTTTTGCCGCAAGCCCAGTGGGCCAAAGGCCTGGTGCTGCTCGGCGGAGGCGTCCTGATCGGCTTTGGCTCGCGCATGGCCGGCGGCTGCCCGAGCGGCCATTCTATTTCCGGGCTTTCTATGCTCAATCCACCCAGCCTCCTGGCCTCTGCAGGATTTTTTGTCGGGGGCATTATCATGGTGCAGGTTCTTTTCCGAATTTTGGCCAATTGATTCACCAAATGACCGGCCGGGCGCCGTCAATCTGCCGGCTCCCAGGAGGTGACCTGAATATCCAACGGAGTTTTGGCACTCATGAAAAAATATACTTTTTTGTTCTTCGGTGCTGGTTTTGGCTTTCTGCTGAGCCGGGCCGGCGCCACCACATACGACTATTATGCCAAGTTGTTTTTGTTTGAAGATTTCCAGCTTCTGTGGATCATTGCGACTGCCGCGGCGGTCGGCGCGCTGGGCGTTGCTCTGCTCAAAGCGAACAAGGCACGTTCGCTCTATGAGCGGAAGCCGATTACTTTTCAGGGTAAACCCTACAAGCGCAGCCTATTGCCTGGCGCACTCGTGTTTGGCTTGGGTTGGGGGCTTGCCGGTGCGTGCCCGGGAACAGTTTTGGCCATGCTCGGTGAGGGCAAACTGGGCGCACTTTTCACGATTACGGGTATCGTGCTGGGTACATACTTGTTTGGCTTGAAAGAAAGCAAAGCCCAACAGATCGCTCAAAAAGCGTCGTCGCAATCACATTTAAAGGCTTTGTCATCTTGACCTGCGATCCTATTCAGCAAAATGATGGGCTTGACAAAGTTGAATGAGAAGCACCCCATCTCAATCTGTCATGCTGAAAGCATCTTGGTGAAGCCGACACGTCAGCCCGAGCTGGGCAACGTGCAACTCCAAAGACCTCTGCAAAACGCTTAGGCCTTTTTTTGTTACTCGTGAGCGCTCTTGTTTTATTGTTGAGATTTTGAGTTACAAAAAACAAGGCCGTTGAATCCAAGCCTGGCTTAGAGCCTGTCCGAAAACCCTGAAATGTCATCCCGCAGGGATCTTGGTTGACTCGGGCACAGTGCCGATTTCAGGCCTAGGTGCCGAATCTACCAAGATGCCTTCTGCATGACA
>JBOHQX010000261.1:0-15483 GCA_050732395.1 bacterium | reverse complement strand
AATCCCGATCACCTGCGTTGAGAAAAGGTAACTATTCAGCTTCCGACTCCGGTTGGCAGAGTTAGTACGATAAGTAACATTATAATGTCATCCTGGAAGGATCTTTTTGATATTGAGCACGGTGCTTGTGCTGAAAAAGATGCCTCCTGCATGACATGTTACTTGGAAGCTGATTTCCGATTGCCGATCTGCGATCGTAAATCGGGAATCGGAAATTGCCATGTTTTTATGGGATGACGGGCGAGAGCTGAGAAAAGAATACCCGAACAATCAACCGAAAAAAAATGTTGAAGCGAATTGCCTTCAGTGCCGCCTATTTATGCTTCTTGTTGTTGCAGACCAGAAGCCTTGCGCAAAATTGGTCGGAATTGACGCCGGCTTCAGGAAACGCTCCCCTCCCGCGCCGCAATGCGGCTGCAGTCTATGATGTTGGCCGGCATCGGCTGATCATCTTCGGTGGAAGGACGGACGCTGGCGATCGCAACGACGTCTGGGCGTTTGATTTGAACGCGCACTCCTGGGCGGAGCTTTCGCCGGCCACCGGCCCCGCTCCGGCACCTCGATTTACTGCCAACGCAGTGTATGACTCTGCACGCCACCAGGTGATCATCTGGTCGGGCCAGGGCGCCGGATTCTTCAATGATGTATGGGCTTATGATCTGCACGCGAACGTTTGGTCGCAGTTCAATCCGCCCGCGCCCATACCCAATGTGCGCTATGGCACGGCCTCGGTGTTCGATCCAAGGACACGCGATTTGGTGACGTTTGCTGGCTTTACCGATCAAGGCCGTTTTGAGGACACGTGGCGATTCGAGGTCGATCGCGCCAGATGGCGCGAGGTGTCGCCTGCCGGCGCACAACCGGGAAAACGCTGTCTGCATGCGGCCAGCTATGATCGCCGCCATCATCGCATGATCATCTACGGCGGCCAAAACAACGGTGCGTTGCGCGACATTTGGGCTTTCGATCTGAACCAAAACACGTGGGCGAATTTGACCCCAACGGACACACCTGCCGGCCGTTGGTTTCCCACGAACATTTATGACGCACGCCATCACCGGATTTTGATTTTCGGGGGAAATCTCGGCTCGGTCAGAACCAACGACGTCTGGGCCTTTGATCTCAAAGCCAACGCGTGGCAACAACTCTCTCCCGGAGGTATGGTACCTTCCGAGCGCGAAGGCGCCGCAGCGGTTTATATTGAAGCGGAAGACCGCATGATCGTATTCGGCGGCGTCGGCGTGGCGCACAATAATGAAGTCTGGGCTTTGGATGATCTTTCCGCACCCGTTTCAGTCCACGATCCCCCGCGCACAACTCCACAATCATTTCGTCTGCTGGGCAATTATCCCAATCCCTTCAACCCAAGCACGGTGATTGCTATAGAACTACCCGCCGCGGCACAACTATCCGTGAAACTCCATGATACACAGGGCCGGTTGATCAAAGCCTGGTCTGCGCGTTTCCCCGCCGGCCGGCAAGAAGTTGTATGGGAAGGAACGAATCAATCCGGTGAGAAGGTGGCGTCGGGCGTTTATTTGTACCATGTCCGGCTTGGCAACTTTTCTCAAACAGGGAAAATGCTGCTTTCCAGATAGTTTTTTCAACGGGCTTGCGGGAATTGCAAGCCGGAACGATCGCAGCGCGAGGAAAGGCCGTCAATATTTGGCGGCCTTTTGTATTTCCAAGATCAAATTCCGCCAGTGCGGGATGGCATGAGTGATGGTAAAGCAACTACCCTAGTTTTCAGTCAAGCTGAAAACAAAGCTCTTCAAGTAGCAAAAAACCTAAGCCCACGGAAATGGGACCCCACTGAAACAAAAACTTCCTTCCGTGGGAATTCTTTTCCGTGGGCGAAGCTTTTGGAATTTTATTCAAGGTTTGATGCTTTAATCGCTTAAGGTTACAGTCCACTAGGATGGCACACTGGGACGTTTGCATGCTCGCCAAGTATGCTTGAACTTTTCGCGAGAATTGTTAGATTCACTTCATCGGTCTTACTGCGGTGGTTTTGGTCCAGAGGTTACTCTCCAACCGAGGTGGATGTGAAAAAACTCTTGCCTGTAGGTCTGCTGGTCGCGCTGTTCTTTGTTTTGGCTCGGGTGCGGCTGGGGACGGATGAAGGGATTCTCAACGGGGCACGAGAATTCGAATTCGAGAAAAACACGAAATACCTGGAACGGCAAAAACGAAACGCTGAGACGGGAGAAGAGAAACAGGGAGCCGCGCGGCCGGAATTTCCCAACGAATTCGCGCGTTTTCAGCGCATGATACGCACGAACAATGGCGAGATTGCACCCTCATATCCGAGCAATTACAAACTGAAGGAATGGGCAAAGGCCAAAACGGCGCGGTCGCAACGTGCGCTGCACAAAAACGAAGCAAAATTACCATGGGTGGAGCGTGGGCCGAACAACGTCGGCGGCCGCACGCGCGCATTACTCGTCGATCCGGCGGATCCCACGTTCAGAACATGGTTCGCAGGCTCGGTGGGCGGCGGCATCTGGAAAACCACAGACGGCGGGCAAACGTGGGCGAACAAAACCCCGGATTTGCCCAATCTCGCCACGACCACGCTGGCGATGGCCGCTTCCAATTCTGACGTTCTTTATGCCGGTACGGGCGAAGGCTTTTATAACGCCGACGCCATCAACGGCGATGGCGTGTTCAAATCCGTTGATCGCGGTGAAACCTGGGAACAGCTTGCCGCCACTGCGAACGATCCTGGTTTTGAAAACATCAATCGCATCATCGTGTCGCCTGAGAATGAAAATCTCGTGCTGCTGTGCGCGAATACCGGCTTCACTCGGGCCGAGCGACTGTCCGGCATTTTTCGTTCGATCGACGGCGGGGAAACCTGGACGGAAGTTTATGAAAGCGGGCTATTTCCCGTACAGCAAATCATCGCGAATCCGCTGAACTTCAACACCCTCTATGCGGCGGCGAATTCCCGCGGCGTAATGAAATCGACCGACGCCGGTCTGACGTGGCGCTCGTCGTCGAGCGGCATGAACCTCCGTCTGCGCCTCGAGCTCGCGCTGGCACCGTCGGACACCTCCCGTATTTATGCGGCCGTGGAAGTGGATGCCAACGTCTCGGATCTGTATGTTTCCGAAGACGGCGGCGGCACGTGGACACTTGTGAATGATATTTCAGGCAGCAATCCCAATTGGCTCAACGGCCAGGGTTGGTATGACAACGCGATTGGGGTACATCCATATGAGGCCGGGCTTGTCTACGTCGGCGGCGTGAATATTTTTAGGATCGGCATTTTGTCGAGCACACATAAAGAGGTCACAGCGATCGAGAAAAACAATACCTCTGAGTTTCTGACGTTGTTCGATTTTGGCGGAATACCGGGCGACGGTGTGGTGTTGGGAACGACCATTGGCGCTCAAGCCATCGGAGATTCCGACCTGGTTTCGGTGCAGTTGCGCTTCGGTCCGGGCGTGACGCAGCGCGCGCATCGCTTCAATCCCAGCCGTGGCGCAAGCCGGCCCGCATATCCGTATGCAGATTATGTCGAAGTTCCGTTTCAAGCCTGGGATGCTGACAACCATCGCCAACTGATGGTCTCTTTTCGGGACCACAAAAACGACGGGGCGTTCGATTTGGCGCCATACAATCGCAACGATCTTGGCCGGGAAGAGATTTTCGTTCATCTCGTGCCATATGACTCCAGCAAAACCAATCCCAATATTGCCGCCTATGGCGGCGAGCTTTATAAAATGTTGTATTTCATCTGGCCCATGTTGACTGACAGCGCGAGTTGGGATCCTGCCGCCTTGCCGGTTTCGAATGTGCATATTCGAGTCCAGCCGTTTAGATTGCTGGATAAGAGAACGACTACGCGCCTCACCAATTGGTTTCCCGATCAACCGCATCCCGACCATCCCAGCGGCATCTATCCGTTCGTGCATGCTGACCACCACAACCTGACCATGATTCCGCTCGATTCCGCGGCCAAAAGCTTTCGCATCTTGAATGCCAGCGATGGAGGTGTATCGTACTCCGAGGATGGCGGCGCCAACTGGACCAACATGTATAAAGGCTACATCACCTCGCAATTTTACGGCGCGGACAAAGCCCCGGGCGCGGATGAATATATTGGCGGCACGCAGGACAATGGCACATGGCGGTCGGCGCGCGACGGGCAACCCGGCTCGCCCTGGAGCGAGGATATTGGCGGCGACGGTTTTGACGTGTCGTGGCATTATAGCAATCCGGACAAGATTGTCGGCTCGCTTTATTTTGCTGGCATCAAGCGCACCCTTGATCACGGCCAGAGCTGGCAGACTGCGACCGAAGGATTGACCGACGCCGGCAATGCTGCGCCTTTCATCACCCCGATCGGTAAATCGCAAAGCGATGCTGAGCTGCTGTTCACTTTGGGCGCTTCCGGTGTTTGGCGTTCGGATAATTTTGCCGAAGACTGGATACTGAGTCCCATTCCGCGCAACAATTGGGGATACAACGGCCTCTCGGGACAGGTTGAAATCTCACGGGCGAATCCGCGCATCGTGTGGGCGGGATTCCGCATGTCGCCCGCCAACAATCCCAACGTCAGCAACATTCAAGTTGCTACGGACGGCGGCTTCGCTTTTCGTAGAACGAACCCCTATGCCCAGGTTGCGATGGGAACCATCACCGGCATGGCGACCCATCCGCAAGAAGACTCGACGGCCTTCCTGATATTTTCATTCGCGCACGCGCCCAAAATCCTGCGCACACGCGATCTCGGACGGACCTGGGAGGATATCACCGGTTTCGCAGACGGGGCATCCAGCAACAACGGTTTTCCTGACGTCGCCACCTATAGCGTGTTGGTCATGCCGCACCAGCCGGAGGAAATCTGGGCAGGCACGGAGATCGGACTTTTTGTCTCGAATGACGACGGCGCGAGCTGGGCGTTTGCCGATAACGGCCTGCCTGCGGCTTCCATTTGGGAGATGCGCGTTGTGGATGATCAAGTCGTAGTGGCCACGCATGGGCGCGGCATTTGGTCGGTAACGATCCCCGAATTGCGCAACGCGCCGCCGCCGGAAGTCACGCTTTCGCCCGTCTTGCATCGCCTCGGCCAGGGCCCGGACGGTCGTCTTGCGATCACGATCAGCTTGCGCTCGGTTTACGATTCCACTGAGGTTTCGATCACCGGCTCACCAGCCATCAAGTTTGGCCCGAACCTCGCGGCGAAAGATACGCTGTTTTTTGAACCGGTGGTACAGACACGAACGATTGAGATTGCCGCAACGGCATATGCTGAAGGCCTGGCCTACAAATCTGCCACGCGGCGCATTCGCGTGACGCCTTTGGCCGCCCCGCGCGCTTCGTACGCCAGTAACTTCAATTCTGGCAACACGGATTTCACCGGCGAAGGCTTTAGTATGAGCACCCCCGCCGGCTTTAACGATGCGGCGATTCACACCGCGCATCCCTATGGAAACAGCTTAAATATTTCATATCAATTGACGGTTCCCATTATTGTCGCCTCGACAAATGGGTACTTGAAATATGACGACATCGCGTTGGTGGAGCCGGGTCCGGAACTTGGCAGCCAAGGTTTTTATGATTACGCCGTCGTTGAAGGCAGCCGCAACGGTGTCGCATGGATTCCGCTTGCACCCGGTTACGATGCGCGTTACGACATCGCATGGGAAGTCTCGTACCGGAACGGCGAATCCGGCCGGGCGGCGCTATTCCGCGAACACCGCCTCGATTTGCAGGAGACTTTCGCCGCCGGTGAAGCGATTTTGCTGCGTTTCCGTTTGTTCACCGATGCGTCCATAACCGGATGGGGTTGGGCTATCGACAATCTGGAAATCCAGGAAATGCTGACCGCGGTGGGTGAACGCGGGCAAACGTCGCTCACCTTCGACTTGCGGCCGAATTATCCCAATCCCTTCAATCCTTCCACGCGCATAGATTACAGCTTGGCGAAGCCCGCCCGCGTCAATCTGGCGATTTACAATTCTGCCGGCAGGTTGGTGCGCACACTCGTGGAGGAATTACAACAAGCGGCGGGTGCGTATCAAGTGCAATGGAACGGCAGGAATAATGCCGGCGAGACCTTGGCCAGCGGTGTGTACTTGTACCGCCTTGAAGCCGGGGAGTTTGTGAGGACTAGGAAGATGGTCTTTGTTAAATAAGCAGAGCGCCGCTGCAACCGGACCAAATACTCCTGGTGTTGGCATCGGTCGATAAATAGAAGACCTTGAGTTTGAACTTTTCTGAAGAATTATTAGATTACACGTAACGACTCCGCACACAAAAATGTGTCATTTAACGAGGACAACATGACCGCAAAGCATGGATTCGAGCTGATTCGCCGCCAGGAACTCCCAGAATTAAAGACCAAGGCCTCGCTCTTCCGCCATACCGGAACGGGCGCAGAATTGCTTTCACTTGAAAACGATGACGAGAATAAAGTCTTCGGCATCACGTTCCGCACCCCGCCGCCGGACTCTACAGGCGTCGCGCATATTCTAGAGCATACCGTGCTCTGCGGCTCGCGGAAATATCCGGTGAAAGATCCGTTCGTGCAAATGATTAAGGGCTCGCTCAACACGTTCTTGAACGCTTTGACTTTTCCGGACAAGACCTGTTATCCGGTGGCCAGCACCAACTTGCAGGATTTTTATAACCTGGCCGAAGTCTATCTCGACGCCGTTTTTTATCCACTGCTGACGCAGCAAAAATTCCAACAAGAAGGCTGGCATTATGAGCTGGAAAAGCCGGACGATCCACTCGTTTTTAAAGGCATCGTGTTCAATGAAATGAAAGGCGCCTACTCCTCGCCCGATCGTTTGCTTGGCGAGTACTCGCAGCAATCGCTTTTTCCTGGCCACGTTTACGGCGTCGATTCCGGAGGCCATCCGCGCCACATTCCGGAATTGACTTATGAACGGTTCGTCGACTTTCACAAGAAATACTATCATCCATCAAATGCGTACATTTATTTTTATGGGGACGATGATCCAGAGATGCGCTTGCAGAAGACAAATGAGTATTTGAGGAATTTTGATCGCCAAGAAATCACTTCGACCATTTCACTGCATCCAGGTGCGCGTCAGCCCCAGCGCTTTTCACATAAGTTTCAAGCCGGGGAAGAAACGAGTCCTGCTGCTGCCGGAAGGGTCATGGTCAACTGGCTTTTCCCCGAGGCCAAAGACCCCGTGGTCATGCTGGAATCGAGCCTGTTGTCGCACATTCTGATCGGCACTTCCGCCGCGCCGTTGCACAAGGCGCTGATCGATTCCGGTTTGGGTGAGGACATGACCGGTGGCTTGGAAGGCGAATTGCGCCAAATGTATTTTTCCGCCGGCCTGAAAGGCATTGCCGTAGAAAATGCGGATAAAGTCGAAGCGCTCATCTTCACTACGCTGCGCCAACTGGCCGAAAAGGGCATCGATCCACACACCATCGAGGCGTCACTGAATACCGTGGAATTCCGCCTGCGCGAAAAAAACACCGGCTCGTATCCGCGCGGATTGTCCTTGATGTTTGGCGCGCTGACGACCTGGCTGCACGGCGGGGACCCGCTCGCACCGTTGGCATACGAAGCGCCACTGGCAACCGTCAAAGAACGCGCGCTGAGCCACCCGCGCTATTTTGAAGACATGATCGTGCGTCATTTACTCGAAAACCCCCGGCGCACGACCGTCGTGCTCGCACCCGATCCCGAGGTGGGCAAGCTGGAAGAAGAAGCCGAGAAAAAACGCCTGTCCGAAGCGCGCGCCCGGATGAACGACGACGAGCTGCAGGCGTTGATCGCCGGCACGGTCGCGTTGAAACAATGGCAGGAAGCTTCGGATTCGCCGGCAGCACTGGCGACGCTACCGTTTCTGAAACGCTCGGACCTGGATCGCTACAACAAAAAAATCCCTCTCGCCATTCACGAGCACCACCAGATACCGATTCTGTATCACGATTTGTTCACGAACGGCATTGTTTATCTCGAGCTCGGTTTCAATTTGCACAGCTTGCCGCAGGAGTTGTTGCCTTATCTTTCGCTGTTCAGCCGCGCACTGCTGCAAATGGGCACGACGGAAGAAACTTTCGTGCAGCTCACGCAACGCATCGGCCGCAAAACCGGCGGCATCTGGCCGAGCACGCTCGTGTCCATGAAACAGGGCACGGATACTGCGGCAACCTGGTTGTTCCTGCGCGGCAAGGCCATGGCGTCGCAAGTGGAAGAATTGCTGGCGATTTTACACGACGTGCTGCTGACCGCGCGCTTGGACGATCGCGAGCGTTTCCGGCAATTGGTGCTGGACGAAAAGTCCGGCATGGAAGCCGGTCTGGTGCCGCGTGGCTCCGGCGTGGTCAGCGGGCGCTTGAACGCGCGCTTTCACGAAGCCGGCTGGCTGAGCGAGCAAATGGGTGGAATAACTTATCTGTTCTTCGTACGACGCCTGGCTGAAATGGTCGAATCCGACTGGCCGGGCGTGCAAACGGCACTCGAAAAAATCCGCAGTTTGCTGGTGAATCGGCAACATATGATTTGCAATGTGACATTGGACGCCGCAAATTTTTCTGTTTTCGCGCCCCAGCTTCATGATTTTCTCGAAACTCTACCCACGGCCCTCAGCCCGCTGCGCACCTGGTCGCCGCAATACGAGGCCGCGCACGAAGGCTTGACCATTCCGGCGCAAGTGAACTACGTCGGCAAAGGCGGAAATTTGTACCGGCACGGTTACAAATTTCACGGCTCGGCGTTTGTGATCACGAATTTCTTGCGCACTACCTGGTTGTGGGAACGCATTCGCATGCAAGGCGGCGCCTATGGCGGCTCCTGCGGTTTCGATCGCCGCTCCGGCGTGTTCAATTTTGTTTCCTATCGCGATCCCAATTTGGTGAAGACCTTGGAAAACTACGACGCCACCAGCCGCTTTCTGCGTGAAGTGGATCTAAACGAAGACGAATTGACCAAGAGCATCATCGGCACGATCGGTGATTTTGATGCTTATCAGTTGCCCGATGCCAAAGGGTACACCTCGATGGTGCGCCATCTCGTTGGCGACACGGAAGAGGATCGCCAGCGCATGCGCGACGAAGTTCTCTCGACTGCGGTTCATGACTTTAGAGACTTTGCCGAAGTATTGCAGCACGTCAATCAACACGGCATGGTCGTGGTCATGGGCTCGCCGGCGGCGATTGCTGCGGCGAATGCGGAGAGGAAAGATTGGTTGAAGGTGACGAAGGTGCTGTGATGTTGTGCTCATCAAGGTGAGTTTGATTGCCAGACAAACAACGGTTGCGTTGTCATTTTTGGGCTGTCAAAACTGTAAGGTGGTTGCGTATATAAGAGTAGGGGTGGTCATGAAAGAGATTTCCGGAAAGAGACTTGATGAATTCAATCATCCTGATTTTGCCACAAGATTAAAAGCTGGAGAGGAATTAGCTTATCGCGAGTTGGTCAATAGTTTCATACCGTGGGCGAAGAATTTTGTCAGAAAAAAGTATCGTTTACCAAAGGAGGACGCAAAGGACATTCTCCAAAGCTTCTCGCAACGAATAGTCGAGAAGATTGACACTTTTGATTCCGAGCAGGGCCAGTTTATAGGTTGGGCATTTCAGATTCTCAGAAATCTGACGATCGATTGGCTGCGCCCACACAAAAAGCTCGGACTGATTTCCATTGATTCTTCGGATTTTGAAGCGCCACTGTCGTTCGCTGTTGTTGACGACATGATCACGTCGCCCAATGACGATCTCTCGGCGCTTGAGAAATTGCCTGTTGAAGTTAGGCAAGCGTTTCTGAAGCTGAACAATAGATATCAACAATTCTTAGGCTTGATGTTGCTGGGAACATCTAATCAGGCCATCCAAGAAGTGATGGGAATTGCCAGTGCAGGAGCATTGTGGACCTTGCGTTCGCGCGCATTAGCTAAGCTGAAAGAAGAGGTAGAGAAGATCGGATCAATCAAGCGAGGTCAGTCATGAATGCACAAGACAAAGATCTGCCCGCCTTTGCAGAATACTTGTCTGCCCTAGTAAAGAATTCCAAGGAAAGCAAACCGCTTACCACTGAAGAAAGTGTCGCTATTTTACAAAATTACGGTCCGCCGGAAGAGATTTCGTCAGAAGAGCGCGAAAAGATGATCAAACTTATGAAAGTTGCGCATAAACGGCGAATAGAGATTTCTTGGAAAATGTCTAATTCTGGCTCGATCCATTCTCTCGGCGAGCTTCTGCAACTGTTCTCCGAGCGCAAAAATATTTCATTGCTTCGGCTAGGGCATTTGCTCAATATCACCGCGGAACAACTTGCAGCGCATCGTGAAGATAGAATTTCTCCGACAAAAATGGGGAAAGAACGAATTCTGAATCTTGCAATGCTGGCGGGTATTGGGATTCAAGATATGGTGGCGATCATCGATAGAACGATCACGCGAATGCAATCGAAAACTTCAGGTGGAACCACAGAATACTTCGGGGAATTTGCTGATATGCGCAAGATGAGGAGATCGCACATAAGCGAGCATGCCTCGCCAAGTTGGGAGAAAGGCGAAGCACCCGGTCGAGCCGAACGAAGCTGGCAATCTCTACGCACGGAGCTGCTGCGAGAAGCAGCGGAGAACGCGCATAAAATCCGCCAAGCTTGAGTATAGCGTCCTGTATTTTGAGAATGCACCCCTTTCCGATTCGATCTCGTACGATGAGCGAAAATTGCGGTTGCATTATTTCATTCGAATGCTAAATTTGGATTAAAACATTATTAAATCCGCTGAAACAAAAACGGCACCTCACAATCATGGAAAATCTTTCGAACACTGCGAAGGATGAAGTGAAAGCCTTACTGATGAAATTGCCGGATGATTGTTCGATAGAAGACATCCAGTATCATCTTTACGTGTTGGAAAAAATTCGCGAGCGCTTCGTGTATAGCTATCGGATCATCTATCGAATTTAAAAGGAAACGGTGACCATTGCTGCCGTGATTCATGGCAAACGCTTACTCGAGCCTTTAAAAGATAGGCTTGGGGATATTCAATGACCTGCCATTAGTTGCTTGTGCCCTCCGCTTTTGCCATAGTGCTTTCCAGGAAAGGTTGGTTTGATTTTGTATGCGCAAACGCTCGCCGCTAAGCCGCTTCCTCGCCTATGTGAAGCCATATCGCGGGTTAGTGGCGGGAGCGGCTTTCATGGGTATTCTCAAATTCTGCCTGCCCCTGCTCTTTCCGCTGGCGCTGAAATTCATCACCGATGATATTCTGGCCGACCAAGCTCAGAACGCGCGTGATGCTACCAGCGAGTTTTTCTGGTGGTGGACGGCGCGTGTGTCTGAGTGGCTGCCATTTCTCGGCAGCGGCAAGATGGGTTTACTCAATGCGCTTGCGGTGACGATGCTGGTGATATATGTCGTGCTCGCGGTGGCGACGTTTTATCGAAGCTGGCTTGCGGGCGTTGCCGGGCAAAGACTGGTGTTCGATCTGCGCTTCGACTTCTACCAGCACATCCAAAGCATGTCGCACAATTTTTTCGCCAGCCAGCGTTCGGGCAATATCGTGTCGCGCTTCATGAGCGACGTCACGCTCGCGCAGAATTTCGTCGGCAGCGCGCTCACGAACGTGTGGATGGACGGCGCCTCGCTGTTTTTTGTCGTCTATATTTTGTTTTACCTCGAAGCGCGCCTGGCAGCGGTGGCGCTGGCGGTGATGCCTGGTTATGTCGTTTTGATTCGCTACATGAGCCCGCGCATCAAGAAGGCCAGCCGCAGCGCACAGGAAAAAATGGAAGAGATGAGCGGAGATTTGCAGGAAAAAATTGGGGGCATGGGCGTGATCAAAGCTTTTCATCAAGAACGGCGTGAATCCCGGCGATTCTTTCGGGTCAGCCATCGTTTGCTCGATTTTTTCAAAACGAACGTCTATTTGAACGCCTGGAATCAGGCGTTCGGCGGTTTTTTAACCACGGTCGCCCCGCTGGCGGTGGTTTGGGTGGCCGCCGTTTTTGTTCTGCGGGCAGAAATGACCGTGGGCACGATGATCGCGTTCTATGGTTTTCTCAGCTCACTCTACATGCCGCTCCAGCGCTTCAGCGAGCTGGGTTTGATTGTGAGCAATTCGCTCGCCGCGATCGAGCGCATCTTCGAGTATTTTGACATGCAGCCGCAGATTCAAGAGAGGCCCGACGCCAGGCATTTGCCGGTCCTGCACGGCCATATTCGTTTCGAGCACATGAACTTTGCCTATGACAATCAACTGCCCGCGTTGCATGATATTGATTTCGAAATTCGGCCGGGCGAGATGGTTGCGCTGGTCGGCGCGAGCGGCTCGGGCAAATCCACTTTGGTCAGTCTCATTCCGAGGTTTTACGACGTGACCTCCGGCCGCGTGTTGATCGATAATTACGACGTTCGCGAAGTGACTTTCAAATCGCTACGCCGGCAAATTGGCATCGTGCTGCAAGATTCTATTTTATTCAGCACGACTTTGCGGGAGAATTTGCTTTATGGCCACCCGCACGCCACCGCGCCGGAAATGATTGCCGCCGCCGAGGCGGCGAACGCCAGCGAGTTCGTCAAATCTTTGCCGCAAGGATTTGAAACCGTGATCGGGGAGCGCGGCGTGAAACTGTCCGGCGGCCAGCGCCAGCGCGTGGCCATCGCACGAGCTTTTTTGAAGAACCCGAGGATCTTGATTCTAGATGAAGCGACGTCCTCCCTGGATTCGGAATCCGAGCATTTGATTCAGGAAGCGCTGGCGCGGCTGATGCGCGGCCGTACCACGATCGTGATTGCACATCGTCTCTCCACGGTCGTCGAGGCGGATAAAATTGTTGTTCTGCAAAACGGCCATATCGCCGAGATCGGTCGCCATCAAGAGTTGCTCCTGCGCGGTGGCCATTATGCCTTTCTGGCCAGGAGGCAGTTCCGCGACACACTCACTGCGCGCGCGGAAGCGGCCTGATCTCTCTTAACAGTCAAATCTGTGTGACCGCGGCAAAGAGTTTTCCAACGGATAGAAAAACCCAACGGATAAAAAACTTTATCCGTTGGGTTTTTCTATCCGTTGGAAATTTTTGGCCTTTCAGCAATATAAGATTGGTTGATGAACATGCAAGCCAGCCTGTTTTCGCCCGCCATTGACTTTAAAGAGCAGGCGCTTCTTCATTTCTCCCGCTTTGAGGTGAGGCAAGCGCTGGCATGCCTGGAAAAAGCAAAGAGCATCGATCCCTATCTGGCTGATCTGGATTGGCTCATCAATCTTGGTGAATTAGAGCAAGGCTTTGGCGCTCAGGCACGCATGTCTGCGGCGCAAACCGCGCGGCTTTGGCGGGCCGGGGATGAGCTATGGAAAGCGGGGAAGATCGAAGTCGTCGCCATCAATCTTTTGCGCACACATATCGCGCAACGTTTATTGGCGGGAAAATTTACGCCTGCAGGATTTTGCTCGCCGGAAGAAAAAAATTTGCATTGCGGAATTTGCCACCTGGTGCTGCGCAACTGGCAGGCAGCTTTTCAAAATCTCCTGCATCTGGTCACTGAACATCAAGAACTGACCTTGCCCGTGCACTGGGCTTACTTTGCCGATGCGGCTTATGCCCTCAGGCGCTGGCCGGAGGCCAGTCTCGGTTATGCACGGGCTTTATTGGCGGAGCCCGAAGCCGTGGATGAGCTCACTCTCATGCACGCCGGTTTGCGCGGCATTCTGCAGCGTTTGCGGTTCAAAGGTGGAAATGAAAAACTGGCGCGCGCGTTGTGGCCGTTTGAAAGTTGGCGGCAAGAGGTGCTCGAAGTTCCGCGGGGCCGCACTTTTCTTTTCTCCGATTTACAGCACCGCCGTTCCGTGCTCGGCAGTGAGCTCATGCTGGAGCGCGAGCAGAGGCTGCGGCAGTTTTGTTTGTGTCTGTACGTCGACCAGGCCAATTTACACGATCAAATCAACTTCGATGCGCGTGCAGAGATGAAAGCGCTCGAGCCGCATTTGTTCACCGAGTACCTCGCGGAGGTTACGAGACGGCGGCGCTGAAATCACGCCGCTGGCACGGAGGTGATCAACTGGCTTTCCCTGGTTGGCTGAGCCGGATGGCGCGATGTGCGATATGTCGAAATAAACGCGCAGGAACGATTTGCGCACAGCGGTACAATATCTTCATGGGCAACGGATAAATCACCACGCGCTTGCGTTTGGCCACGGCTTTGATCATGAGCTGCGCCGCTTGCGGCGGTTGCATCAGCCAAAAACGGTTGGGATTGCCCTGATTGATGGGCGTATCGACAAAGCCGGGGTGGAAGATGGTGAATTGAATCTCCGGCAGCTCCACGGCCATGCTCTCGAGAAAATAGTGCAATCCGATTTTGGTGAGGCTGTAGACACTGCGACTGCCCATGCCGCGCATCGATGCGGCAGAGCCGATGCCGATAATCGTCCCGGATTTTTGCGGAACCATGATTTCCAAGCAAGCGATAGTCGTGTAAATCGCGCCGTGCAAGTTGGTGTGCATCATATTGTCAAAGCTTTCCCATTTCCAGCGCCGGAATGAAGTATCGCCGCCGATGCCGCTGTTGATCCACGCCGCATCGATGCGGCCCGCGGCTTGTTGAAAGCTCCTCACTGCTGCAAAGACGTCGTCTCGATTGCGCACGTCACAGGAGCGCATCCAAAATATGCTGCTGCCTGCAAGCCGATCAGCCAGCTCCTGCATTTTTTCTTCGCGACGACTCAATAAGCCAAATTTTACCTGAAACGGTGCGAGCGCTTCCGTGATCGCTGCTCCCAGCCCGGAAGACGCGCCGGTGATCAACACAGCTTTCCCGCGCCAGTAGGAATCCAAAAGAGTGCTCACCACTTTCCTCCTCCGCCTGTTCTGTGTAAGCTGACTGAGCGGATTTTTTTACACCATATCTGGTTTATCTCCTTGCTCGATTCGCTCAGCCTTTCTGCATAATAACAAGAAATCGTGCGAGAATCAAGCTGGCGCATTGTTGGCCACAAAATCGTTGTTTTTTTGCAAAGTTTTAACTTCTAATACTCTGCACGGTAGTTCATCGGTTGTTCAATTGAGCTGAAACCTGAAGTCCTTGTGAGCAGCTTCAAAACAAGAATTTGCCCAACGGATTCGAAGGCGACCAACGGACTCAAAATAAATCCGTTGGGCGCTTTTCATCCGCAATCAGGTGGACACTAGCGAAAACGAGTGGTAAGATTCAGGGAGGAGCATATGTACCAACGGCTGAAAATCTCTGCGGTCCTGTGCATGCTGAGTGTGCGCGCCCTCGACGGCCAGGCGCTCACCGAAACCAAGCTCACCGCAAGCGACGCCCGCGCCGGGGATACTTTCGGTTTTGCCGTGTCGTTGGCCGGGGATCACGCGCTTATCGGCGCCAGCGGCCAAAGTTCTTCTCGCGGCGCGGCATACATTTTTGACCGCGAAGACGCCGGCGGCGGGAAGACAACCTGGCGGGAGATCACGAAGTTGACGGCGCGCGACGGCACCGTTGACGATTTCTTCGGCAACGCTGTAGCGCTGTCCATGGAC
>JBOHQX010000260.1:0-4215 GCA_050732395.1 bacterium | reverse complement strand
TCTTCAATCTTCGATCCTCGATCTACTATTCTCGATCTACTATCCTCAATCTTCAATTCTCGATCAGCAATCCTCTACCCACAATGCCAATACACTGCCTCGGCTTCGGCCTAGTCACGTGCGATCGCATTCTGCTTTTGGACGATTTTCCACGGCCCAATCAGAAGCTGGTGATCGACAATTGGACGCAGCAAATTGGTGGGCCGGTTGCCGTTGGGTTGATGACCATGGCTGCGATGGGCTTGCGCGTGCACTGGGGTCTTCCGCTGGGAGATGATGCCAATTCCCAGCGCGTCATGGCGCAATTTCAACACCTGAGAATCGGTTTTCTCAACGAGGCACAACAATACCCTGCCCATCCCACGCCGGAAGCAATCATACTCGTGCATCGACGAAGCGGTGCACGCACGGTGTTACTGCTGAACCAACCTACCCCTCGTCTGAAGCAGTTTAAGCAAATCGCTGACAAACTCCCCACCGCAGAGTGGATGTATTGCGATGGCCGCGAAGAAGGCTTCGTGTTTGCGCTAAAAGATTGGGCAAAAAGGAATCAAACCAAATTGTTCTTTGACTTGGGCAGCCAGCGGCCGAATTGGAATGAGATCATCGCCGGCGGCGACATCGTGATTGTTTCAGATGATTTCATGCGGCAATTGGATCCCGCTCTGACGCTAGAGGCGACACTGCAACAAGTGATCGATTGCGGAGTGAAAATTGCCGGCATGACGTTGGGACGGGAGGGCAGCCTGTTTTTGCAAGCCGGGAAATATTGGAGCATTCCAGCTCATCCTGCACCACAAGTGATTGACACAACGAATGCGGGCGATGTTTTTCACGGTGCATTTTTGGCCGCGTGGATCAAAACCAATTCTATTGCCAGGAGTGCCACCTTTGCTTCTCGTTGCGCGGCTTGGGCCGTTGCACACACCGGACACCAGTTGCACGTTTTTGATGAGAAAATCAGGCGGGAGTTCGGCAGCTTGCATGCGCCACTAAACTCAATCACTTAAGCCGCATTTGAGGACCCCAGTATGAGAGTCATCCGCGGTCGAAATCAACTTTTCGCTTGACAATAAAAAAGATTTCTTTATCTTACTTTTTGTTGTTCTGAAATGTTCTTTTTCCCCTTCGTTCTGTAAGCGCAACACCAAATGATTCCTCTGCGTGAGAAAAATTCATATGCGTAGAGTATTCAATACAAGGTTTGTGCGAATGCGCCCGAAAACCTGCGGCGACATCATATGCATCCCGCCTCGCAACAGTGCTTTCTTCCCTGATCTGCAGTATCAACGTATCCAGGATATAATACCGCCAATTTCGGCAGCAAGATAGTCGAGCACAGAACTTTTACAAAGCCTGCGTTTAATTCTCATAATTTCGCGTGTACGATAACGCAACACGATAAACTTCTGATTTTCTGTTCGTACGTTCATTCACGGTGATGGACGTATTTTTTGCACATCTTGCGTGTACGATAACGCAGTTCGCGCCCGCCGAGCACGCGTATCGTACCCAGTGCAACTGTGGAGAGCGTTTTGCCTTATTGACAGGGCACCAACGCACGGAAACTGGGAAGGAGGTGAGGCTATGGCATATTTATAGACCTCATGCTGTTTAATTACTATTTCCTACGAACCACAAAACAAGGGAGAACTCGCCGTGAAAAAGTATCTACTGCTCTTGGCAATACTCTCTCTGGTGCTTGGGAGAACCGCATCAGCACAAAACAGTACCGTGCTGACCAATTTCGACCATGCTGTGCGGGATGGTCTGTTTGCGATTGACGCGGGGACAGTTATCGGAGGATCTCAAATCTGGGACTTCTGGACCTATGGCAATGCCGTAACAACAATGTGGGATACCTCAGGGGGCGTTCAATTCGAAGGCGAAGGCGCATTCAAGGTCCAGTGGTTCAACTTCGACACTCCGGGATGGGGATGGTATGGCAATCTCTGGTTTCACTGGGATGCGTATGGCGTCCCTGACGGGCCCTTTATCGATCTGAGCAATCGAGATACGATACAACTCCGGTACCGGGTAATCGCAGCCGAGCCGGATACTTCGGTTCGCAAGTTTCGCTTTATACTCTTCCTGTATGACGGCGCTGATCATGTCTTAGGCGAAGATGCCCGCGGAGAGCCGTGGGTCAGCCGCACGGCCTTGGAGCTGCAGACCGTGACCTCCGATTGGCAGACCTTGACGGTTCCTCTCGTCGATCTGGGCGAGGAAAGCGAGGAGGCCTCCGTTGGCCGGGGGTTTGTCTACGGCGGCGGCGATGCGTCTTGGAACCGGCAACTGGACTTCGACAAAATCGCGGGTTACCGTTTTGACATCAGCACTACCGAATTGACGAATATCGGCGATGCCGGCGGGACCATACTCTTGGATATTTGGGAGGGTACCGGAAACATCACGCGAGCGCTGGACAAAACTCCTCCTGGACCCACACAGGGAGTCACGGTGACTGCAACGCCGGGAACACCGTACAGCAACACCATCTCATGGACACCAGCATCCGAGCCCTATGGACGATACAACGTTTATTATCACTCCAAGCCCATAACCGATCTCAATGATCCACTACTGGACGTTGTGCGGATTGGCGTGCCGGAGAACACGAGCTTCATTGAGCGTCAGATTCTGGCTCCGAACACGGACCAAAATGTAACCTTCTACTACACGGTGGTGACGTATGATCGCTCGAGAAATGCCAGCGCTTTGGGACAAAGTGTAAGCTTCACCAACCTCGCCAAAGGCGTTCCCACGATCGCAAATGCCGCACCACCGAGTTATTTTGCCGACGGGGATTTGAGTGAATGGTCCGCCATCAGGCCGACCGTCATTTCGAAGGAAACCGGAAGCACGGTCGCCGCCGGCCAGGTGACCGATGCCAACGATCTCTCTGCCAACGCTTATTTAGCGGTCGACCAGAATAATTTGTACGTCGCCTTTGATGTAACCGATGATTTAGTCTATAGCGATCTCAATCGCGTTGGAGAGCAGAATGACACGCCGGAGTTGTTCATCGGTTTGTATGACTGGCACGGGCTGCCCCACACGGGCTTCAGTAATCGCAGCGAGCCGGATTACATCCTCCGCTTCAACGAAGACAAGGCCATCATTTCGCATTGGTGGCAGGGCAACTATGATTTGCTTGCCGCCGGCGAAGATTATCTCTGGACGCCCAAAGCTCCTCCGGCGAGGGGCTACATCGTAGAGGCCAAGATTCCTTTTGCCACACTTGCCGCCGCCATTCCCGAATCGAACGATGCGCTATTTATTCCGCAAGAAGGCCAGAGAATCCCGATCGCGTTTGCCATCAATGATAGAGACGCAGACAATCCGGATAGTGAGCGCGAAGGTGCTCTCTCTTACTTCGCCGATTGGGGCAATCCCTCGCAGTGGACTTATACCTGGGTAGGAAACAAAATGTACGTGACGTCTGTGGAGACGCGCGAGGACGTGCCCCTTACTTATCAGCTCTTGCAAAACCATCCCAATCCGTTCAACCCGTCAACCAAGATCACATACAGCCTGGCGAAACCAGGGCATGTCACGCTGAAGATTATCGACGTTCTTGGTCACGAGGTCGCGACGCTGGTGGATGGCAATCGAATCGCCGGTGCGCACGAGGTCAATTTCGAGGCCGCCCGTTTGGCCAACGGGGTGTACTTCTACCGGCTCAGTGCGGATAATGGCAAGTTCGTCAGTGTTAGGAAGATGCTGGTGCTCAAGTAGCTAGTGATCAGTATTCAGTGTTCAGTATTCAGTATTTAGTGTTCTGTTAGGCTGCACCCTGATTGCTGGTCCGGATTCTCGTACTCTTACTCCTACTCTTACTCCTGCTCTTACTCGCTTTTTGCCGTGTCAGAAAGCGAGTAAGAGCAGGAGTAAGTGTACGAGTAGGATTGAGGGAAGGAGTGGGAGTACGAGTAAAGGTAAGAGCTGTGGGGCGTTAAGGCCTACATCAGTTTTCAGTAAAGCTGAAAACAGAAGCCGCTGCGCGGCCAGTTCTTTTTCGACAGGATTTACAAGATGAACAAGATTGATCCTCATCCTGTAAATCTTGTTAATCCTGTCAAAAAACATTTAGAATTTTGTTCTACGTTTGATGCGCTAATCGCCTAAGGATTTTGTGCTGCCCACGCGGCTACAGTTTTCAGCCCGAAAGCCCCTATATGGCTTGCCTGAAAACTGGCGTAGAATCTTTAAATG
>JBOHQX010000259.1:0-16744 GCA_050732395.1 bacterium | reverse complement strand
TCCCTGCAGCGCCGGTGGCTACAGGCGCCCAAAAAACTGTTGAACGCTGAAGAACCGGCCTTTTCGTTGTCATACGTCAATTGGTTGATCAATCAACACGGTCTGGATCTCGATTTTGATTTTTTTCTGAACGAAAGGAAAGCGAACAAGGTTTACACGGCTTTTTCCTACACGCTGAGCGGCGAGGGCGATTATTACAATGTGTGCTCGCTGGTCTGGTACATGACGCGGAGCCCCCTGCTCTATCAAATCAAAAGCGTGAACTATCGCCGCAACGGTGATGACCCGAAAAAGCTCAATTTCACCATCATGTTTCAAGGCTATTCCATGAACAAGGACTGGGAAGTGAACAGCGAATTGACCATGATGTCGCAGCCGTTGAATTGGTCGATGGAATTCGAATATGATGCCTTCAACAGTCTGATGCCTGCTGTCATCGAAACCAAAATACCGATGGTCACCACGCCGCTGGCTTCCAAGCCGGCCAAGCCGGTGAAGCCGCCGGAACCGCCGGGCCTGGTGGACGTGGAAACGTCGACTTTGCTGTCGCTGGCGGGTGGCACCGCGTATGTGCGCGCACGTGATGGTAAGCTCGTACCCATGCGCGTCGGTCAGCAAGTGCGTCGCGGCAGCCTCACGCGGGTTGATCCGCAAACGAACACCGCCGAATTCACGCTCGAGGGTGAGAACGGTCCGCGCGTCGTACGGTTGAAGATCGAATATAACTAAGAGAAAACAAGCAGCATGACAAAACATCTTTGGATCTGGCTTCTCATGAGCTGCTGTGTCGGGACGTTGCGAGCACAACAAGAGGAGTTTCCGCCCCGGACCTACCGTCCGGACGAGCTGGTTTCATTTAATCCGAACACGCCGTTCAATTCGGTCATGGAGATTCTCAACAATTTCTCGCAGCGATTCGATAATCGCATTATCATCGACCCCAAGACGCGTACCAAGCCCATCGGCGTATCGGTGGAGAACATGTATTGGAAACGGGCCTTCGAATACGTGTTGCGCTCGAACATGCTGAGGTATGCGGCGCGTGACCGCTATTATTCCATTGAGGATTTGACGCCGCAGAAGGAAGATCCGCAAGCCAAAATGGAATATTCGATCAACACGCCCGAAGTCGAGATCAACGCGGTCTTTTTTCAAGGCGATTATCAGACCATGCGGGAGGCTGGCATCGATTGGAGCACGTTTAGCGGCGGCACCGTGCAGGTACAGTCCTTCGGCGCTTCCAACGTCACCAACAATTTTTTTCGCGCTTCTTATAACGCTACCGTCAGGCGCGTGAACGTCAACGCGCTGCTGCGCGCGTTCGAGAGCATGAGCAAGGGAGAAGTGCTGGCCCGGCCTCAAATTCGTGTGATGAGCGGCGTGCAGGGCAAAATCAAGGTCGGCACGAATTTCTTCCTCACCACGGTGGACTTCGCCGGCAATTTGCGCTTCAGCGAATATGAAGCCGGCATTATCCTGACGGTCACTCCGACCGTGGTCGGGCGCAACGACTCGACCTTCATTCACATGGACGTCAGCGCCGAGCGGAGCGACGTGACCCTGGCGTCCACCAACACCTCCAAGAACATCACCGAAAGCTCGACCAAGGTCTTATTATTGGACGGCGAAGAAACCGCGATGGCGGGGCTGATCAGCACTTCGCAGCAACACGTCCGCCGCGGCATTCCGTTTCTGAAAGATTTGCCGCCGTGGTTTTTCGGCCTGCGCTACGTGTTCGGCTATGAATCCGTGTTGAATAACAAACGCGAGCTGGTGATCCTGCTTGGCGCCAGGATCGTAAATCCGCTGCTCGACCGCCGCAATACGCGCATCGACATGCAGGACTATCTGGAACGGCAAAAGGGCGAATTGAAACGCCTCCAGCGCGGTTCCCCGGGTTCGCCTTTGCGCGAAAGCTCGAGCCGCCGTGCGCGTTCGACCTCACAAAAAAACAAGTGATTCGCGTCGTGCTCGATTCTTGACAGATCGTGCTTACGGGCGGTAAGATACATATGACGGCAAAGGAAAACGTAAGGCGTAAGCAACCTGGTTGGCTGCGGGCGCAACAGGCCCGGTTTCATGGCAAAAGATTTGCATTGAAATTGAGCAATGGACTGTGAATCCGCATAAAGATTGGAACCTCCTCCTCCACTACCAAGTCATGCTGGAGCCCTCTACGGAGGGCTCCGCTGACCTGGCTAGCTTTAGGATGATCGTGAAACGAGGATAGATCATGGCGACTTTTTACCTAGGCTCGAAATTAAGCTGGCAGCAGTATCTGCAGGCCTCCTCTTTTGTCAAAGATATCCAAGGCCAGATTCGGCACGGCAGCCAAAAGCAGCATATTGCGATCACCGCCCAGACGCGTGAAATCATCGCCAGCCGCGAAGCCATGACGAAAAAATTCGGCGAAGGCTTCGACGCAATGACCGGCACGCTCGACCGCGGGCTGGCCGACGTCACCGAAGCGATCAACGAATCCACCAACGCCATCGAATCGTTGCACTCAACCTTCGAATATAACCTGGCATTGATCATCGAGCAGATGCAATTGCAAAGCCAGGCGATGATGGGCATGCTGCAACAAATGGAAGCCGTGCATGCCACTCTGAAAAGCCCGACCATGACCCAGGCGCGCGAATTCTATCAAATTGGCTGCGATCGTTTGCAAAAGGGCCTGCCGGACAAGGCTCTCGAAGCGCTCCTGGAATCCGCCAAGCGTGACGACGCCAATTTCATGACCCAACTCATGATCGGCAAGCTCTATCTCTACGGCGTTACGACGGACTGCAACGTGGTGAACCTGGGCAAGGCCGAGCAGCATTTGATGGCGGCGGCGCGTTACGCCCGCGCCGAAGTGCCGCGCTTACCCGATGCCAACCGTTATCTGGGTGAGGCGCTGTTGCACGCTTCGATCGCCAGCTACGCGCAAGCCAACGACCACCAATTGAACGGCAACAAGGACGAAGCGGCGCGGCTGCTGCAGCTGTCCGTGGATCTGGCGCAACAGGCGCGCGAAGCCAACCCGCAGCTCTCGGAAGGCCACTATCACCATGCCAAATATTCGGCCTTGCTCGGTGACGGACGCGCGGCGGCAGAAAGCCTCGAAAAAGCCGTGGCCATGGACGAGAACTATTGCATCAAGGCCGACGGCGATCGCGATTTCCGTTATGTGCGTCATGAGATCAACGATTTGTTCGTGCGCATGCGCACCGAAAGCGGCGACGACGTGCAACAGAAAGTGCGCCACGTAGAAAGGCTGTTGTCGGATTGGATCTACTCGACCAACGACGCCAAAGTCTCCGCGTCCCAAATCAATCAGCTCCTGGTGGAAGCGAAGCAATGTCTCGAGCGCAACACCTATTTCGACAACCGGGATGCCAAGCAATTGTTGCATCAGGCCGAGCAGATTTTTCATTCTTTGCTGGTGCATAAATTCGCCCTGCATGCTTTGTCGGCGCACCTGGGCCGCGTCAGCGCCATGGCCTTCAGCCCGGACGAATCCATTCTGGCGAGCGGCGGGGCCGATCATACGGTCCGCCTCTGGAATCTGAGCTCGAATCAGCTCCTGCTTACGCTCAAGGAGCACGAAGATACCATCGTTGATTTGGTGTTCAGCCACGATAGCCAAATTCTGGCGAGCGTGGACAAGCGCGGCGGCGTCAAATTGTGGGACGTGAAGCACGGCCGCTGTTACGTCACGGTGATGGAGCCGGGCAATCCGATTCAATGCCTGTGCTTCAGCCCGGATGACACCATTCTTGCCATCGGCGGATACAATCGCCAGGCCACCTTGTGGGACACGCACGACGGGTCTTTGATTCAAACTTTCGCCGCGCACAAAAGCAGCGTGGATACCGTTGTCTTCAGCCACGACGGCCGTTTACTGGCAACCGGCAGCCCAGACAATTCCGCGATCTTGTGGGATTTGACGCGAGGCGCGATTTTGCAAACTTTTTTTGGCTGCTCCGGCCTGGCGAACTGCGTCGCCTTCAGCGCGGATGATCGCCTGCTGATCACGGGCGCGAACGACGGCAGTGTACGCTTTTACGAAACGCAGACCGGCCGGTTGGCGCATACTTTGCCGGAACGATCCGGCAGCGTGAGCTGGTTGACGCTGAGCCCGGATCAGAGAGTTCTGGCAACGATCAACCACGGCATCGCCGTGCAATTGTGGGATATCGTACACGGCAAGCAACTGTTCGAGCTGAAGCCTTTTTCCAGCGGCGTCACGTCTTTGCACTTCAGCCCGGATGGCACCGTGCTGACGGCCAATGATTACCAGGATCGCAGCGTCAAGCTGTGGAACGTGCGTGACGGCAAGCTGATGCACGTGATCGCCGGCAATCTGACGTGCAGCGCTTTCAATCCCGATGGCACCACGTTGGTGACGGGTGATGAAACCGGCAGCCTGCGCTTTTGGGGTCGCATGGTGATGACGCGCGCAGCTTATGAAGTGCAGCAGCAGAAGCATCAGGCGCAGACGACTGCAAAGCCGGCACGCAAAGCCGGCTGGATCACCGAAGCGACCGGGGCGTCCTCGCGACGTGCGCAGACGCGAGTGGCGGCGGAGCCTCCGCCCGAGCAGCACTTTGCCGCGCGCGCTTCTTCGCGTATTGACCCGGCGCCAAACGTGCGACCAGGTCATTCGGCGCCGAACACCGGCAGCGGCCATTCCCCGGCCGAACCGGCCCCTCGTGCGATGGATTCAGAGCGCTCTACTTCGGCGGCTGCGTACTCGCCTCCGCCTGTCAAGCCGGTACGAGAAGGCCGCACCGCTGAAACTTCCTTCTCTCGACGGACCGCTGCGGAGGCAGAGCCTGATCCATCGCCAGCGGAGCATGTGAGATTTCAATCGCCAAACCCGCCCGAGGCCGACCCGAATGTGCACGCCTCGCCGCGCCGCAGCACGACGCGCCTGCGTGAAACCACGCCGCTGGCCATGCCCACGCCGGAGCCCTTTTGGGATACCGAAACCCGCGGCAGCAATGGGCGCACGCGCGTGAGAAAAACGGGGCGCAACGCCACCAAAGACTCCATACGCTCTTCCCAGATTCACGACGCCCCCGGGGAAGGCCGCTCCACGGGCAGCCGCCGCAAACAGCACCCGAAAGGCACGTGTTTGGTTTGTGGCCAGCCGCTAGGGCTGTGGGCAAAAATGTGCGGTATCAAACTGTGCAAAGAGCATTATTTTTGATGAAGGTCGCTCATGCGAAGTCCGGGAGCATGCGCCGATCGAGCATGCCGTGTGGAGATGGCGTGTCGGCATTTTTTAGGGCACGGCTTTTTGAACAAAACTTCAAATGTGAAGACTTTGTAAAATTTCTCCTTCCTCGTCGCACCTCGCCCCGCAAAAATTCCTTCATACTACCCTGCGTAATCAAGCCCTAGTTGGTAATTATCACTCAATGTGGCGCGGTGGGTATCCACTCGCGCAGATTGCTGATCACGGTTTTGTAAGATCATGAGAAAACCCCTGATCAACCCGCAAGCAGACTGTAATGCTGCTATATACTTAGACGAACCAGGCAATTGTCGGGCATTCCTGACGAAAGCAAAGTGTGCCGCGCTGCCGGACCAGCGCGATTTTGGTCCGGTAGGGATGGATCGATAATTCATGATGAGCTTTATTGATAGGGTCGATGCAAGCCGCATGGGGTCAACTTCTGCAGCGAAATTATCGCAAACTTCGGCTTCCACCGACGATGAACGCGGCACGACAACGCCCCGGCCTTTTATGCTGGAAGTCTCCGAGGATCATCCCCGGCTGCCGCGCTACGTCCGCCGCGCGCGCGACCAAAAGATCTGTCCATACTGCAAACATGCGATTCAGGAAGATCCCTATTTCCGGCGCAAAAGTTATTGGCAGCGCATACTGCAAAATAAGAGCTATTGGCTGCGTTACGCCGTCTTGGAATTGACCTTCGCGTGCGCCGCAGTTCTTTTTCAATTTATCCCGGTCATTCAATCGCGCTTGTTGAATTTGAAAGATCACGTCATGCTGCCCGGGTGGATGCGCTGCACCAATCCGGATTGCGGGGAGTTGTTTCACGCGACTTGCTGGTATCAAGTCAAACGGCTGCGCGGCTGCCTACGCTGCCATTCGCGCAAAGCTCGAAGGGTGAGGTAGGATTTCTGTGAAAGGCTGTCTATATGACCTTTCAGATCAAAAGCTCCCGCCGGCGCACACCGACCGCTACCGATCGCCAGGAGCGCATCGATTGGTGGAGCCAGGAACGGCTGCGCGAGGCCAGAATCATGGTGGTTGGTGCGGGTGCCCTGGGCAATGAGGTGGTGAAGAATCTCGCCTTGTTGGGCGTGGGTTATATTCTGATCGTCGATTTCGATCACATCGAAATCTCGAATTTGAGCCGCACCACCTTGTTCCGTCAGAGCGATTTGGGCAAACGCAAGGCCACGGTCGCCGCGGAACGCGCACGCGAGTTATGCGTCGAGCCAGGCGGGATCATTGAAGCCCTCGACGGCGACGTAGTCTGGGAGGTGGGGTTGGGCGTCTATCGCCGCATGGATTTGGTCCTGGGTTGCCTCGACAATCTTGAAGCGCGCCTGGCGGTCAACCGCGCGTGCTTGCTGGCAGGCAAGCCGTTCATCGATGGCGGCATTCGCGGCCTGGCCGGTAGCGTTTACCTGTTTGCACCGCCCTGCGATTGCTGTTTCAATTGCACGACGACCAGGCGCGAGCGGGCCGCACTCGGCGGGAGATACGATTCTTGCTTCCAGATCATGCGCGCGCAATACTCCGTTGGCCGGGTGGCGACGGTGCAAGTCACCTCGGCCATCATCGCGGCGATGCAGGTCGAGCAGGCCATCAAGTGTTTGCACGGCCGTCTGCAAATCAACGGCGTGCGTCTGCAGTATGACGGTGGCGGCGCCAAGCCGTTTTTCGAAGTGACGCCGATTCTGCGCCGGCAGGGTTGTGAATGCAGAGAAATTCGCCCGTTGCCGGAGGTCGCCGTGCTCGAAGGCGCGGCCAGAACCATGACGCTGCGCGACTGTATGGCCGCGCTGGAGAACATGGGCACGGCGGAGCCGGTGATTAAGTTTCCGTGCAGCTTTGTGTCGCACTTGTTTTGCAGCAATTGCAATCAAGAAACGGCGCTCATGCAGCCGATTTTCCGGTTGTCCAACGATCAGGTGCAGTGCCGGAGCTGCAAAATTATCGGCGATCGCGCCAGCTTACAATTGATGATGATGGGTGATAGCTGGGACGTCATGAGTCCCGACGCCGCAGATTATCGCGACACGATTTTGAGCCTGACGATGCATGATCTTGGTTTTCCGCGTTTGGCGATTTTTCAGGTGCAGGATCGCCAGGGACGGACGTTTGATTTTGAATGGTCTCAGGATGAAGAATCAACCTTGCCGGGCTTGACTCCAGCACGGAGGCGCACGCCGGCCGCGGGCGAGGTTCCATTCATCAGCCGGGGTTGAGAAGTGTGCCGCGCACACGCAACCGCAGCTTGAGGATCGATATGACTACCTCACAACTTGGAAGGAATAACGGAATGGCAGACATCATCAATCTGACATTCATCAACGTCAGTGACGACTCGGAGATGGATGTGGATATGTCGCGCGATATGACGCGGGAACAGATCATCGACAATTTGGTGCTGGCCGGCTTCATCCCTCCCCTGCTCAACAACAACGAGGAGTACGGCCTGACCGTCAAAGGCCGCGGTGAGCTGGGCGAAAGCCAGACTCTTTCCCAAATCAGCGCGCAGGATGGGGATCAGGTCCGCGTCGCCGTGGTGCAACGCGGCGGCCTGTAAATCCCCGTTTTTGCCGCCACCAGCCTTCTTCATAACCAGTTGATTTTTGGCCCGCTGCTCGCGAACCGATTTAATGCCTGGCGGGCTGAATATTTTCGAGCGCGTTCTGAAACTAGTGCGTGAACCCGATAAAGTATGAGAACGTCCAGAAGCGTACGTTTGGAGCATGATTACCAGGCCATGCAGGCGTTGCAAAGTGGCTTGATCGCGTGGGAAGTTGCGGATCGCCGCACGCCGCCTGAAATTTACGTCATCGATTTCAATCTGCGTGGTTTGATCGGCCCGGAAACCTATCGCGACTCGCACACCGTGGTGATCAAGCTGTTGCCGGAGTATCCCGATCGCGCGCCTCTGGCGAAATTCACTTCACGCCCGATTTTGTTTCACCCGCACGTTTTCGTCAACGGCGTGGTCTGTGTCGGCGGCTATTCGCCCGACGAAAGCCTGGCCGCTTTTTGTTTGCGCATTGCCAAGTATATTCAATTTCAACCCTATCTCATCAACGTGAAAAGCCCGGCCAACACGGTGGCCCTGGATTGGTACAGAAGCAACGCCGGCAAACTGCCTCTCGACAATACCCCTTTGCCGGATCTGTCGTTGGAATATTGATCGTAACTTCAATTGCAGTGAGCGCGAGAGACGTGAGCAGACCTCCCAACCGCATGATGCAACCGCAAGACCGGTTTCGAATCAAAGAAGTTCGAGTCTATCAGGCGCAGCCGCGGCGTATTCCCCACGATTGGCCGCGCAATCACGGCCCGAACCGCTACGTCGTTTACGCCGACAGCCAGGCCGTCGAGCGCATCATGGGCCACGCCCGCACGGACACGCGCTACGAATGTTTCGGCATTCTGCTGGGCAACGCGTTCATGGACGAAGATTTCGACGTCACCTGGATTTACGTGCAAGATTCCGTCTCGGCAGAGTATGCGCATTCGGACTTCGCTTCCGTGGAGGTCTCGCGCGAGGAGTTTCAGCGCATCAACGAAGAAGTCGACCGCATTCGTGAGCGCAGCAACGGGCGCATCCGCAAAATCGGCTGGTATCATTCCCACCCGAACTTCGGCATCTTCATGTCCAATACCGACCGACTGAATCAGAAGCGTTACTACAATCAAGAGTGGCAGCTCGCGATGGTGGTGGATCCGATTCGAGGCACGATGGGCTTTTTTCGCGGCGGCAACAGCAACCGCTGCCCGCACCGCGTCGTTGAAACGCGCATGGCAAACGAGCACATGCCCGAAGTCACGGTCAATCGCACCCCCGACTACCGCCGCCAGGCTTCGGGTCCGGCGTCCGCCAAGCGCAAGCCCGCGCGCCACCGGCGCAGCTTGTGGAGGAGTTTTCGGAAATGGCTGGCGAAGGTGTTGGAGCCGGAGGCGGAGGAGTGAAAAGGCGCTAACGGAATTCCAAGGCCGGATTTTGTGCTATGAGTAATCCTAAAGAAGAAGTCGTCAAGTTTTTGCCGAAAGGAACTCAGGTATTGGCGGCGGTTAAACCTGATGAAAACTTACCAAATTGTACTTGCTTCCATTTTGATAACTTCTATATTTAGACCCAAGGACGATACTACCCAAGTATGAATCATCGTTTCTGAGTTTGAATTTTTGATCTCATGAGGGGAAAGCAGGGGATAATGAAATTTCGTGTTGAATTCGCTGAAAGTGCATTCGAAGACTTGGCATGGTTTCGAAAGCATGAGCGGATTTTGATTTTGGATGCCATCGAAGCGAAGTTGCAATTTCAACCCATGATGGAAACTCGCAATCAAAAGAATCTACGTGAGAATGTGCTATCTCGCTGGGAGTTGCGAGTTGGAAACTTTCGCGTCTTTTATTACGTGAATGAATCAACGAGCATTGTTGATATTACAGCAGTAGGATACAAGGAGCACGGCAAATTGTTTATCCGTGGAAGGGAAGTGCAAATATGAAAGTCGTAGAATTGTCAACTACCACCGCGACTCTCGAACAGCTTTTGGAATGGGCCAGCCGGGAAAATGTTTTGATAAAGGGACATAACGGGGATGAGTTTGTCTTGGCAAGCGTCGATGATTTCGAAGCCGAGGTCGAAACCCTAAGTCACAGTGATGATTTTATCGCCTTCTTGGATGCCCGTGCCAAAGAGCCCAAAATTTCAATTGCTGAAGCGCGCAAGAGACTTTTGGAACAGGCTTGAGTTTGCCTCCTGATCGAAGCCAGGAAAGAACCATGATGGAATACAAAGAATATCTTGCGCATGTAGAGATTAACGCAGACGCAGATTTTTTTTCCATGGCGAAGTGATCAATACGCGCGACGTGATTACTTTTCAGGGAAGGTCCGTGGATGAATTGAAAAAATCCTTTGCAGACTCGGTGGAAGATTATCTCGCCTTTTGCGCGAAGCGCCGCGAAGAACCAGACCTCCCTTTTTCTGGACGTTTCACTGTTCGTTTGTCACCCGATCAAAATAACTCTTAGGATTTTGTTCTATCTTTGTACAATCATTTCATTACTCTCACCCGCACGGCCTTATCCCCTTTCATTTCCCGCACCACGTCAAATCCCACGCGCTGGCCGGGCTTTAAGCGCTTGTCCTTCACGGTGGCGTCCAGATCATTGGCGTGCACAAACAATTCCTCGTCGTCATCGCTCGTGATGAAGCCAAAGCCTTTGGTGGCATCCCATTTTTTGACAGTACCATATTGCATGATTGGCTCCTCAAAGAGATGACATACGATCGAAAACTTGCGATGTTTGATTTGCGAGGTATTGATCAACGGCCAAAATGGCGGATTGCGAATCGTCACTCATTCCAAAATACTCTTTTCGCCGAGATTTTGACACGACGACCTGCCAAGCGAAGTAAGGCTAGAACAAAAGGATTGCAGGATTCACTCTCACCCCTCGCGTCCAAGACCAACTTCACCTTGTGGCAATAAAATGCGAGACCTTCTGCAAATCCCAATCGATCACTAGCCCTTTCGCGGTTTTCATGGCCTGCTCCCTTGAATAAATCTTCTCAACCAAATAGAGCGCGGGCTCATAGCTCAGCGCTCCACCGACGGAGGTGAGGTATTTACCATCGACCACGAGGGTGACATCATTGCGGAACTGGATTTTGGGAAAACGGGTCGCCAATTCCTCCCGGTCGCCGGGAAAGGTCGTGGCGGTGCGACCGTCGAGAGCGCCGGTGGCCGCCAGCGGAAACGCACCGTCGCACAACGTAATCACGTATTCCGCTGCAGCAATCGCTTGTTTCAGCCAGCTCATAAAATGCGCATTTTGTAAATCCGAGGTCATGCTGGTTTCCGTACCGGGGATTAGCAAAATATCCATCTCAGGAGCATTGGTAAATGAAAAATCGGGTGTGATCAAAATCCCCTCGGACGTGCGAAACGGTTTGCCCTCGGGAGTAACAATAAAACAGCGAATATAATCGTCCGGATCGCGATAGATCGAATGTTGCAGCACGTCATGAGGGCTATCAATTCAGAATTATAGACCCTTTCGATACAAACAAAGCCCGCGTGGAGGGTTTTTGCGGCGTGTTGCCGGGAATCCGTTTGCGCAAGCGCTGAGAGCGTTCCGATATTGGCGATCAACAACTGGCAAACAAACCGGAGGCAAGAGGATAGAAGTCGTTGTGGAGCAGTTTCGATCTTCATCGTGGATTTTTCCCGGTGACGGCGGTACGGGGAGCCGAAGAAACAAAATCCCTGGCCTCGGGTTTGACCGTCAATACCGGACAGGGCGCGTGCCGCACCACTTTCGCTGTCGTGCTGCCCAGAAGAAACTTCTGTAAGCCGCTCAAGCCTTGTGTGCCCATGACCACCAGGTCGCTTTCATGCTTCGTCGCGAATTCGACGATTTCGTTGTACGCGCGGCCGAATTCAACCACGATGCGATACCTGACGTTGGCGGGCTGGTAGGGCGCGATCATGCGTTCGAGCTCCTCATGCGAGCGCAACATCAGCTCATGGCCGAACTCGCCCGACAAATTCAGGTTCACGGCATAATGCTCGGGATGAACCGGGATATCGACAATGTGCAGAATGTTCAGATGCGCATGAAAGAGCTTGGCGAGTGACCAGGCGTAGAACAGCGCTTTTTCGGAATGCGGTGAAAAATCGAAGGGCACGAGAATGTTGAGATAAGGTGTGACCTTTGCGGCCGCCCCGCTCGCGCGCACGGTGATCACCGGGCAATGGGCTTGCCGTATGACTTTCTCGGCGACGCTGCCCAAGATGAGATGGCTCAAGCCGCTGCGGCCATGCGTGCCCACGATCACCAGATCGACGGCATGGTCACGGGTGTAGAGCACGATCTCTTCTGCGGGATGTTCATTACGCGTCAAAACGCGCCTGACGCGTAAATTCTTTGGCGTTTTCATGCCGGTGAGCTGCAGCACTTCGCGCTCGGCGGCTTTTTCGGTTTCATCCATCTCGGGCTCGAGCACCGGAAACGCTTCCTCGCGTGTGGCTTCCGTGCTGGTATCCACGTGCAAAATGGTCAAGTCGGCATTAAATCGTTCCGCGATCATGCTGGCGTGTCCCAGAGCGGCGCTGGAAGTGTCCGAGAAGTCGGTGGGGATCAAAATGTCCTTGATCTGAATCATGGCTGACCTCCGTGAAAAGGTGCGCTTCCATGATATGCCCGTGTTTGCGATAGCCGGTGGCCAGAATGTGGCATTTTCTTTTCAATGTTGCAACGGATTGTTCACGCCAATCATCTGGCAGACCTCCGGCGGCCAGAATTTTCAACAGCGCATAAACCCGGTAGCGATCGATCCCCCATTCGCTGTGTGAAAGCTGATCGCCGTGACCTCCGCGTTTGACGATCAGCGGCTCGTCGAGAAAACCGACGCTAAAGCGTGAAGTGGCGCGCAACCAGAGATCATAGTCTTCACAGACCGGCAGGGCCTCGTCGAAAACGCCGATGTACCCGAACAGCTCGCGGCGCATGAGCACGGAAGATGGGCTGATGAGGCAGCGGGGCAGGCACAGCGGATATATCCACCCCCCGGCTTTCTGATGAATTTTCTTTTGATTCACGCGTAAGCCGCGGCGAATCCAGGTTTCGTTGGTGTGGCACAACTGCACCTCGGGATGCGCGGCCATCCATTCCACCTGCCGCGCCAGCTTGCTCGGCGTCCACAGGTCGTCGGAATCCAAAAAAGCGAGCAACGGCCCGCGCGCATGCTGCAAGCCCAAGTTGCGCGCAGCGGATACGCCGCGATGTGATTGAGAGAGATAATGCAGTTTGTCGCCGTAACCAACGCACAAAGCTACCGTGTCATCCGTCGACCCGTCATCGACGACGATTAATTCTAGATCGCCGGAAGTCTGGTTCAGAACGGAATCGACGGCCTCTCTCAAAAATGCAGAACGATTGAATGTTGGAACGATGACAGAAATGGTCGTCATGTTCAGTGACCAAAAAACCGCTTTAATTCCGCCAATACCATGATCAAATCAGACTCAGGCTTGCCTTGCAGCGGCGAGCTCTGAATCTTCCCCTCGACGCTATGGTAGTGATGAGGAAAATTCTCCAATTGTATGGGATGTTCTTTGTTATCCCAGCGGCACAGAGGTATTTCGCGAAAAACTTGGTAGGAATAGTCGCAATGGCCGCGATTGTAATAGATACGAATTTGAAAGGAAAGGGAGGAAAACACTGTCGTTCGGATCTTGAAGAAGAACTGGTCCTGAGAAAAGAAAGCGGTTTCTGCAATTTGTGTATCCTTACAAAATCCCGAACTCTCCAACAAACCGACAATCTCGGCAAGCAATGTGCTCAATGCGCTCATGCATTTTTGCTTTTGCGTTTCTGATTCTGCCGAGGTGCGCGTTGATTTGTCTTAGCCTCTTTGAGACGCCCTTGAGCATCGCGTACGGCATAGCGCTTATTACTGGTTGTGCTGCGGTACGTTGTGCGGCCAACTTTGCCGGTGCTGCCTTGCAGTCCGAGCCAGCTTGCAAGCATTTCAGTTGCCACCTTCCAATCAAAAGCATCTTCCTCTTCAAGCATCAATTGCTGATGCGCCGAGGGGTCAGGTGAAAGCGTGCGCGCGCGTTCATGTAGATAGCGATTGAACTGAACATACGTCATGGCATATTTTTTCTCGAATCTCTCGCTGACGGCACGATAATGGTCAATTTGACGGAGAATATGATTCGCCATCAAATCCTTCACAGCGAGTTCAGCATTCTCGTACAACCCATTTTTCACCAACGGGTGCACGATTTCAGCGAGATTTTTTGACATGGGAACTTGCACCAGATAGATGGTAACTTTCTACAAACGCATCCGTGATAAAAAATATTCAATCTGTCTCTGAAAATCAAGCTATTCGAGCTGGCAAAATCATTTTGTCCCAAACAATCGATCTCCGGCATCGCCCAAACCCGGCAGAATGTAACCATGATCGTTGAGGCGCTCATCCAGTGCTGCGGCGTAGATGGCGACCTCGGGATGAGATTGCGTCAGCTTGGTAACCCCTTCCGGCGCGGCCACCATGCAAACGAACTTGATCGCTTTGCCGCCGGCCTTTTTGATCAAATCCACCGCTTTCACGGCAGAGCCGCCGGTTGCCAACATCGGATCGACGAGAATCACGTCGGTCTCGGCTATATTCGTGGGTAGCTTGGCATAGTATTGCACCGGCTGCAAGGTTTTCTCATCGCGATACAGGCCGACGTGGCCTACGCGCGCCTCCGGCACCAAAGCCAGTAAGCCATCCAACATACCCAAGCCCGCCCGTAAGATCAGCACCAACGAGATCTCTCGCGCCAAGACTTTTGACCGTGCCGGCATCAGCGGGGTCTCAAGGTCGATTTCTTTTAAGGGATAGTCCGACATGACTTCATACAGCATGAACGAAGTGAGCTCTTTCGTCAGCGCGCGAAATTGCATGTGATCCGTGCGTTTATCGCGCAGGTAAGTGAGTTTGTGTTGAATAAGAGGATGCGTGATTATGATCAAGTTTTTCATCGATGAACTCCGGCATGATAAATGAGCAGATTGGTTTCGCGCTGGCACTGCCATTGCGCTTGGAAGTTGCCCAAAAACAATCTTGCATATTACCTTGTGAACATAAAATCACACTGCACAAGAGTCAGCCCAATTCCTATGGAACAGTTTTTTATACAAAACTGAGAGTTTTTTCCGTGCAAAGCATCTTATACTTTGCGACGTAATCCGGTCAACATCTCCTGTTGGCAAAAATATGCCTATTTGTTCAATGATCTTCAAGCGAAAGCAAAGGAGCCGAAATGTTCGTTCAACAAAATCAACCAAGTCCGTGGCCAACATCCGGAAAACTGTTCCGGCGAGGGCCGCGCGCCACAAGCCTTGGAAGTCGAGATCAAAAATCAAGATGCCAAGGCTCGTTGCAGAAGCCCCCCGAAATCCTCGCAGGCCAAACCGGTGCGTTATTCTGCGTTCACATGAAAAATCATGTGGCTGAAACCACCGGCCTTGAATATGAGAATCGGGAGGCACCAGGATATTCCCAGCTCTGGGCACGACATTGGTCGATGATTTCCGGAAATCATCTTGGCGAACGCGACAACCCGTCCCGCTCCAGACGAAAAACCGGAGGATGTCACTGAGCCAACTCAATGCCTGCCTTGCGGCAGAAGTATCCTCGTGTCGATCCATCCTGCGAGCGTGCGCAACGCCTCCCGACCCGTTTGTGAAATAGCCCAATTTACGCTTTTACCCGTTTTGCTCTTTTCAATAAGCCCTTCATTCGCCAGTTTTTTCAACGCCAGCACGGCAAACTTTCGTTTTTTGACGCTCAATGCCCGGCAAAGAGTGGTGATGTTCACGCCCGGAGAAGCTTCCGAAAAGTCATTGAGATAAAACAGTAAGCTCAAACGTATATGTGCAAAGTACATTCGATTGATAATCACATGATGATCTGTAGCGCCCTTTGGATTGAGGGCCTTGGCCGGAGATTTGACATTGAAGATTCTGCCATCAGGCGCGCGCAGGTATAGAACCGGCGCAGCCCATTCGAGCTCATGTCCATGAAAGAAGATTTTTTTGCGCGTTTCAGCCAGCGCGGCTTCAATGGACTGTCCCCGTACCAATGCGGAATAGAATTCGTGTGCGAAAGTGATCGCCACTTCGTCTCTTATTTCGAATTGCATGGCCAGGACGGCAGGAATGCCCTGCTGCATCAGGCTCTGCGCCGGGCCAGCAAAAAGATCTTGACGTGTACCGCGTGCACCTTCGCAGGCATTCAACACGGCCAATCTGAGTGTGTGCTCATCGTGTAGAAGAGCGCCCAAGAGCTTGCCGCCCACCAGATGAGCTTGCCGGCGATCGTCTTCCATGACCAAGCCGCCCTCGCGCGTGTACTGGTCAAAGCCACCATGCCCGATGAAGTGAAAAACGTGGTAGTCGTTTCGGCCGAGGTGATCCTGCAAATCACCGAGCGTGGCCTTCTCCAGGCGTTCGAGGGTGACGTATTTCTGATTTTCTAGTATTCGCAAAGTTTGTTTGAGCTTGAGCCATTCCTCCGTCACGGCAAGCTGAGGGTAATTTTCCGGGCTGGAGATCATGACCAAGATTTTGATCGGTGGCACGGCAGTCATCGCCTAAATGTTCGATCAAGAGGTCGAAATCCAAGAAGTTCATACTGCCCTTACCCTTGCAGCCGAATGTCCCTCGGCCCAGAAGATCGCTGCTCAAAGCTACAGGATGGCTCTTAATTTTTCCACTTCGAAATCCGTTCGCGAATCCTCCCGAATCCAAGTCGATCAAATAGAGGCAAAATTTTATTGCGATCGGCTCCGGAATGCTTCAGTTCACGCAGCGTGGTTTTCACGGGCGCCCGGCAGGCAATCGTCGCCAATTGCTTGGAAAGAAACGCCATTTCTCGACCCTCCTCGAGTTTGGCGCGAATGGCCGCGGCGCCGCGTATCTCCATTTGGTCGACGCGCTCGATCTTATTGTATATGTC
>JBOHQX010000258.1:0-55734 GCA_050732395.1 bacterium | reverse complement strand
GGTTTGGCACCTCGATGTCGGCTCATCGCATCCTGGGGCTGGAGAAGGTCCCAAGGGTTTGGCTGTTCGCCAATTAAAGCGGTACGTGAGCTGGGTTTAGAACGTCGTGAGACAGTTCGGTCCCTATCTGTTGCGGGCGAAGGAAGTTTGAGGGGTCCTGCTCTTAGTACGAGAGGACCGGAGTGGACGGACCTCCAGTATACCAGTTGTCATGCCAATGGCATTGCTGGGTAGCTGCGTCCGGAAGGGATAAGCGCTGAAGGCATCTAAGTGCGAAACCCTCCCCAAGATTAGACTTCCCTTCCAGATTCGTCTGGACTAAAGGCTCCTCGCAGACTACGAGGTCGATAGGCCATAGGTGCAAGGCTGGTAACAGCTTTAGCCGAGTGGTACTAATCAGCCGTGCGGCTTAACCAATTTTTTTATCTACCCAGTAGAAAGTATACGGCTTGCGAAAGCATTTACAGCGCAATTTTATTTCGAATAAAAAATTCCGGCGGCTATAGCGAAGGGGATACACCTCTTCCCATTCCGAACAGAGTCGTTAAGCCCTTCTGCGCCGATGGTACTGCCTTGGTAACGAGGTGGGAGAGTAGGTCGTCGCCGGGATCTAATTTTAAAGGCCTCGCATTCACTCGAATGCGAGGCCTTTTGCTTTTTACGCCATTTCCGTTCGCAGCCTTAACCTCAATCAAAGCACTCTCGCTTGCTCCGTAACCAGCTTTTCCCTTTCCAATCTGCCGGTTTTCTTCAAATATCGAGCCGTACCATAAAAAAGAAAAACCGGTATGAACATCAGCATCATGACCTGAATTTCACCCCGCTTTTGTTCATATCCAAATATCATTAAATCCTTCCAGATCAGCAGAATCAATATGGCACTCAACAATAGGGCGATGGTACCATACTCCTTGCTCAAGACCTTTCTCCAATCATAGTGGTACTGCTTTAGTGAGTGTTTTATCCCCTTGAGATTAGGTATGAATCTGTTGACACTGGCAGAGTATGCCGCATATTCCCGACCAAATGTTTCCTTCAAGTAGCTCTCCTCATTTTTTACGATCGCATAATAGACCAAAGTAAAAAAAGGTATGATAACAATGTATCCCAACAGCGAGCCGTACAGCAATACGAATCCTAACATGATCAGGTAATTGCCCACGTACATCGGATTCCGCGTATGGGCAAAAAAACCGGTTTGCACTAAAGATTCTGCATAGACCTTGCCATCTCTCCCGCCCCGTATGATATACGCGTATCCGATAACCAGAATCCGCAACGCTTGACCGGCAAGCGTCAGCGACACGCCCAGAGCGCACGCATATTTGTCCAACTGTGCGCTGCCCAAAAAGGTGCCGGGACGAGTGCACAGCACAAGGCCTAGGTACACCAGCGGAAACAAACCGTTGCGGTATCTAAAGAAAAACTTGCCGAGTTGAATGAATTTCTTCTCCACCGTTAAGCCCTTCCTCGTGCTTTATTTCACCGCAATAATGCCACAGAAATTATACCAGCGAAAAAAACATTCGCATGCCTTGAATCCATTCGACAACAAAAGCTGCCTGTTTTCATCGTAATGGTAGGGAATCAAGACATTCTCCAATGCTTCCCGCTTTTGCCTGATTTCAAGCTCGTCGTAGCCGCTGCGTTTTTTGAGGTCGTAGTAGAATTTAATAAACAAGCGATTGATGAGAGAATCCGGGCTCAGCACTTTTTCAACCACAATCAAGCACCCTCGCTCATGAAGCCCATCGGCAATGCTTCTGATCAGTTTTTCCCGATACAGCGGCCGGATAAACTGCAAGGTCAAATTCATGATCACAATTGAAGCATTGTCAATATTGACCCCTTGATTCAAGTCTGATTGGATCAAGTTGTATGCGTGCGAAACTTTAGCCTCGTCCAACTTTTTCCTGGCCTTTTCGAGCATTTCATGTGACGAATCAATGCCGATGAACGTCACCTCGCGCGGGATTCTCGGCTCGAGTGAGAGGAGCGTTTCGCCGGTGGAACACCCTAAATCATAAATATTGGTATGCTCGACCGCAAAATATCCGGCGATTTCGGCCATCATGCGCTGGATCTCGCCATAGAACGGCACGGATCGGTTGAGCATATCGTCAAAAACCCGCGCCGTGCTTTCCCCAAAATCAAAATCGTGGATCATATCTTTTTTGTTTCGGAACAACTCATCGTGTACCATAGATCACCTCCTGCAGAAATGTAAACACGGTGCGTTCGAAATCAAAACTCAACTTTCCACTCATCGCCATATGAATGCTGGCATCCCAAAAGTTTATGAAAATGAGGGGACTTCCGCAAGCGCGAAGAATCGCCCGCCGCAAACTCGGTTAGCACCGGCTGTAAAGCAACTTAACACGTTCTGACCGCAAGCGAAGACACGCGAAGTGTATCTGAAGATCGAGCTGTTCGAATAACCAACGATCTACATACTTTGTAGCGCTGCGGTGCGTGTAAATTGTAGAAAAGACGGGGGTGATTTTCAACCTGCGTGGCATAGCCAACCGCCACGGGAAGCTCGGACCATCTTATCAGCTCTATTTCGACTGGCATGCCGGTTGCGTAAAGGCAAGTCAAATGAGCTTGTTGGTGAACGGATTGGGTGGAGGTGACGAATCATCGCATGCATGAAACAGAAGATTCGCCGTCTCTGTAATCCTACAGATCCGCCTGCTGTATATCCAGAAAGGAAGAAGTCATGCCAGAAAAATCACGTGTGGTGCTCCGGGTAGCATTGTTGATGCTATGCTTTATGATAGGTGCCGTCCCTCTCCGGGCCCAGCCGGGGTATCAATTCGGCCAGAACAAAGTGCAGTACAAGAATTTCGATTGGAAGGTGCTACGTACGCCACACTTCGAAGTGCACTACTACGGCGAAGCGGCGGAAACCGCAGTCGATGCCGCACGCATGGCCGAGCGCGGTTATCAATACTTAAGTGAAACGCTCGACCATCGGATTCAGGGCCGCATTCCTTTGATTCTCTATGCCTCACTCAATGATTTTCAACAAACCAACGTCGTCGACGGCATGATTGATGACGGCACACGCGGCGTGACCGAAAGCCTGCGCAACCGCGTCGTGCTGCCCATTACCGGCTCGTATCGCGAATTCAACCATGTGCTCGTGCACGAGCTGGTGCACGCGTTCCAATTTGATATCATTAAGAACTTTGATCACAGCAGTGTTGGCGGCTTCAACCCGCCATTGTGGTTCGTCGAGGGCATGGCTGAATATCTTTCCGTCGGCATGGACAACATTACGCGCATGTGGGTGCGCGACGGCCTGCTCAATGACAAGCTGCTCACCGTCGATCAGCTCAACGGCGCTTTCGATATTCGCGTGTATCGCCTCGGTGAGTCCCTGTGGCATTACGTCGGTGAATCTCATGGCAAAAAGACGGTCGGCCAAATTCTGAAAAATGCCGTGACCTATGGCGATCTCGAACGAGCGTTCAAAGAACACATCAACATGGATTTTAAGCAATTGACGGCGGCGTGGCATGCTGCAGTCCGCGCACAGGTTTTGCCGCATGAACAAAACTCATTGCAAAAGCCGGAAGAAATCGCGCAACGCTTGACCAAGCAAGCCGGCTATTTTCATCGCATGAATCTCGTGCCCGCGGCCAGCCCCAATGGCAAGCACATCGCATATGTCGCGAACAAGAACATGGTCGAAGAAATCTATGTGCTCTCGCAGAACGAGGAGGGTAAGTGGGAAGACCGCCCCTTGGTGCAGGGCGGCCAAAGCCGCAGTTTTGAGACACTGCGTTTTTTCGATACCACCATCAACTGGTCGCGCGACGGCAAGCGCCTTGCTTTTGTTTCGAAATCCGGTAAAGATGATGCCTTGTACGTGATGGACCCCTTCAACGGCGAAATTATTCACAAGCTCGTCTTTGCCGGATTGAATGGTCTAACCTCCCCCAGCTTTTCGCCGGAGGGCGAAAAACTCGTTTTCGTAGGTATGTGCGGCGGCCGCTCGGATTTGTATATCGTCAATTTGGCGGACGGCAAACTGTCACACCTCACCGCTGATCGCTTTGGGGAATTGCAGCCACAGTGGGCACCCAATGGCCAGTCGATTTTGTTTGTGACCGATCGTGGGGAAGATACAAACGAAGAAAAACTGCTGTTCGGCGATTGGGATTTGGCCTCGTATTCGCTGGCGACGCGTGAGATTACTTTGCTCACACACCTGACCGGAAATGCCCTCAATCCGCAGTGGTCGCCCGACGGCAGCGAGATTGCGTTTATCTCCGATCATCTTGGCATCGCAAATATCTATCGCCTGAATGTGGCCAGCGGCATCATCTCGCCGGTGACACGCCTGCAAACCGGCGTCAGCGGCATCACTGAAACCACGCCGGCCATGAGCTGGTCCGCGAACGGACGCACGATGGTTTTCTCAACGTTCTGGAAAAATTCCTGGCAGCTTTATCGCATGGACGCGCCCGAGGCCGTACCGCTGATGACGTTCAATATGAGTCCCGTGCTCGAAGAAGTTATTCTTCCAAGTCAAACGTCTGATTCCTCGCTGGCGAGCATGATCATAGCCTCAGATGCGCTGTGGCTCCCGCTCGTGCCTGATCCGAATGCTTCGTATACCAGCTATGCTTTGACCGATGAAGATTCCATTGAGTCGCGCAATTACAGCAGTGTGCCGAAATTCACTGCCGCTACGATTGGCGCGAGCCTGGGCGGCGGGTATTTTGGTAACGTCGGCGGGGCACAGTTTTTGTTCAGCGACATGCTCAACAATCATAATTTGATCCTCTCGGCAAATCTCCGCCGTAGCATCAGCAATACCGACTTAGGTTTGATCTATTTGAACCAGAGCCGGCGCCTCAACTGGGGCGTGGAAGCTTATCAAGTCAAAAACCAGTTCGGCGCGTTCGCCACTCTTGATGCGGCAGGATTCGTGAATCAAACGTATCGCAGCGTGAACGGATTTGTGTTTTTTCCGTTCAGCAGATTTTCCAGGCTGGAGGTGAGCGCGGGCGTGACCTTCGTGAGCCAAAATCTTTTCGTGGATTACGTTGATTATGATCGCGGCGAGATTGTACGCGAGAAGCAGAAACTCGCAGGCGCCAGGTTCGGGCAGTACGGCGCCGCATGGGTATTCGACAACACCATATATGGGCTGCTCGGTCCCTTGCGGGGCAAGCGCAGCCGCTTGGAAGTACAACGCGCGACGAATGATTTCAAGCTCACCACGGCGATGCTTGATTATCGCCGCTATCACAATGTGAACCATCGTTCCGTGCTGGCCTGGCGGGTTCTGGGCGGCGCCAGCTTTGGGCAGGATGCACAGGTTTTTCGAATTGGCGGGGCATACACGTTTCGCGGAGCAGGCTACGGTGAGCTCGTGGGCACACGTATTCTCGCAGCCAATCTCGAATATCGTTTTCCATTGTTTCCCTTCTTGCCGCCTTCGGCGGACATGCTCAGCGCCGTCACTTTTGCGGATGCGGCTGCAGGCTGGGGCCTGAATGTGCCTGGAGTGGTGCAAGAGAGTTTTCGACCCTTCTCCCTGAAAGGCGGATTTCATTTGCAAGACCTGCGGGGAGCCGTGGGTGTGGGCGCGCGCTTGAATCTCGGCCTGGTGCAATTCAAATACGATCTTGCCTGGCCGACTGATGTGCGCAATTTTGGCAAGCCCATTCGCCTCTTTTCTATCGGAACAGATTTCTAGGATTTGCCTCCTCCCGTGGACCGAGCGCAGCAGGATCAGAAATGATTCTGCTGCGCTTTTTTTGTGGCTATGGCCAAAAGGGTTTGAAGGTGAATTTAGGAAATCAATTCTTGACAACGCAGGCAGGAGGAAGCGAGGATTGCAAAAGCTGGATCGGAAGGAGGAACGCAGATGCTCTCGAATTTTCTCACAGAAGCAATGCGTCCTTGCTTTTTTACCCTTTGCCTTTTAGATTGCCTGCAATTCAATTCTTCACTCACCTTTTTAGCAACGCGGAGAGAAAATGTTCAACGCAAGATGCCGCCGCGGTTTGAGCATGATATTGGCCGGAATGAGTTGGTCCTGCGGGAGCATGAAGATCTCTGAGGATGAAATGAGCAAAAAATTAGCCGCCGTTCATGAGCGCACACTCACCGTCGACACGCACATCGACTGGCCCTCGCGCCAGTTTCGCAGCCCGGGCTTTGTGCCCGGCGAGCGGCACAAGCCGAAGCAGCGGCAGAGCGGGCAGTGGGATTTGGTGCGAATGAAAGAGGGCGGCCTGGACGCCGTGTTTATGTCGATCTTCACGGCGCAAGGCCCGCGCAACGAAGAAGGCCATCAAAAAGCGAAAGAACATGCGCTAAAGCTGATAGCGCTCACCGGCAAGTTGGTTGCGGACTATCCCGATCAAGCCGAGCTGGCGCGGACTGCTGACGAGGTCGAGCGTATTGTCGGCAGCGGTAAGCGCGTCATTCTCATGGGGATGGAAAACGGTTATCCGATCGGTGAAGACCACAAAAACGTCGAAATGTTTTATAATCTCGGCGTGCGTTACATTACACTCACGCATTCGCGCAACAACGAGTTGGGGGATTCCTCCACGGATCCAACGCAGGAATGGGGTGGCTTGAGCCCGCTGGGCGAGCAAGTGGTGCATGAGATGAATCGTCTCGGCATCATGGTCGACATTTCGCACGTACACGACGACACCTTCTGGGACGTGATGAAGATCGTGCAGGCGCCGGTGATCGCGTCGCATTCCAGCTCGTGGACGATGAACGAGCACCAGCGTAACATGAAAGATGATATGTTGAAGGAGGTGGCGAAGAATAACGGCGTGGTGCAAGTTTGCCTGCTGGGCGAATTCATCAAGAAGATGCCTCCCAATCCGCAGCGTGAAGAAGCCATGAAGCCGTTGCAAGAGCTGCGCCTGAAGTGGCGTAATGCCGAGTTAAGCGAGGAAGAAGAAGCGAAAATGTGGCGGATGTTCAGCGAGATAGATGAAAAGTTCCCGGCCAATCGACCCACGCTGAAAGATGCCGTTGACCATGTCGATCATATGGTCAAAGTGATGGGCATCGCTCACGTCGGCATCGGATCTGATTTCGACGGTGGCGGAGGCCTGGTCGACATTGACGAGGTCTCACTCATGCCGAATATCACGAAAGAACTCTTGCGCCGCGGCTACTCTGAGGAAGACATTCGCAAAATATGGGGTGGAAACTTGCTGCGGGTAATGCGGACAGTCGAAAAAACGGCCGAGAGTCTGCGCGCCAAGGGCGTAGCCACAAAATGAAATTCGCAAAGCGCGCCGAACTTCCGTTGCTCCCGGGTTGACGTGTGTAGCCTCGCCGTTCACTATTGGACGCAGGCTCGAGTTCAGCGCCTCAGTCCTCCCAACACTGCGCCGAGCAAATCACCCAGCGAACCGCCGCTCGCGGGTTGTGAGCTCTTGCCGCCGCTCATACCCCGTGTGAGGAAGCCGGCGACGTCATCCAAGATATTGCCGTCGCCGTTTTGATCTATCCAATCGGCGATACCCTTGGAGCCCGCGCCGCCCGTGTCACGGGTGCGCGTCAAAACCCCCAGAATGATGGGCGCCAGCATGGGTATGATCTTCTGCGCCGTATTCATATCCAAATTGAAGTTCTGCGCCAGCATATTGGTTGCTTGCACGCCGGAATCGCCGAGCAATCCGCCCAAACCCGGATCGGTGTTCTGTTTCTTCGACATGGATTGCAGCAATCCACCGATATCGTCCAGTACACCGTCATTGCCGTATTTGTTCAAAATGTGGTCCAGACGTGGTGCGCCGCCACGCTGCTCCATTTGCCGCTTCAATCCGCCCAGAATCAGGGGTGCAACTTGCGGCAGAATTTGATTGGCCTGATCGGGGTCAATGCCAAGCTTGGAAGAAAGCTGTTGCGCCACCTCGGGCGCGACGGATCCCACGAGTTGTTCGAAAAAACTGCTCATGAAAGAAGCCTCCTGCGCATGGAACGTACATTGAAGTATTTGTTGAGTGCGTCGATGATATGAAATCTCGCGAGAGAAAACAAGCACAAAATTGACGCAGGCGCGGTGGGCGGAGAGGCCGGCTGTTGACACCCTGGAGCGTACTTTTGCGACTTGGTGCCGCGGTTTCTATAATCTGCTTAAAATAAATGCAGCCAGGGAAATGATGGCACCGAGCATTATCCCAAGCCACATTTGCTGCATTCTGGCATGGAGGGTCTGATCTCTGGCTTGAAGCAGATCCTGGAACTCCGCATAGTGCAATTCAAGCTCATCCATTTTCCCTTGCATTTGTTGTTGAAACTTAGCGGAATCATCCTCCGACATTCTTCTGAGTGAATCGATTATAGCAGCGATTCGCGCCTCGTTGTTTTCCTGTTCGGCCTGGAGGATCTCGGCAACTTCACCCGACTGTCGCTGCATGACCTGTGATTTACTCTCCAAAGACACCTCCATGGCGTCGACGGAGGATTGAAGTTTTTCATAGGCAACGTAGATCTGCTCATAAATTTTATTGATTTGTTCCAAGTTTTCAAAATGCGAGCTGCTGAATTTTTCCAGGCGATCATCCATTTCATGCGCGCGTAAATTGAAAGCCTTATGCAGCTCTGCGATGGCATTATTGACCTTCTCGGCCAGGCTCTGCGCCGGCTCTATGCTCGCCTGTTTGTAGCTGGCGACCATCGCTTCCATCTCTGCAATTTTGGCTTGAACTTTGTTCTCGATGGATTGAGCGAGGTCGGAGTTGCGTCTTTCAATAATCAGTGACTTTTCATCGAAGTCTTGGTGAAGCTTTTCCACGATCTGGCCGAGCTCAGCGCGGGAATCTTGCAATTGAGTCTCGTCACCATTTTCATTTTGACTCAGGAGGTCGGAAACGCCCGGCAATATCACGTTCTGTGCGCCACTCTGCGCCTGGCTGATTAAATCTGTAAGTTCTTTTTTTGCGGTAGCACCATCAGCATCGAGCCTTTCTATGATCGCTTTCTGTTCATGTGAGCATTTTTCCGCTTCCTCTTGCTTCATTTCAACCGCGAGCAATCGAGCCGCCAAGGTATCGCGCGCCTCTTCAAGCTTATTGATAAGATCGGAGATGCCCTGGCGTTCCTCCTCGAGTTTCTCCAAATGTTTTCGTACAGCCTCGATTTGCAAGAGAATGTTATGTGTCATCCTTTACCTCACTACTCTATCTGCGCATCCTGCGATGCTCTGGCTTCAGTGAGCTGTTTGGCGATTTTCCGAATTTCAAAAATATTCTGCCGAGCCATAATCGAGCCCTTTGTGGTTCAAATCCTGATGAGCGGTTTCAGATTTCAAAGGCGGAATGATCGTTGTTCTGGAATTCCCCTTACAATTAGCTAAAAGTATTTATACCGGCAGTATCGTCAGTTTGCGAATACAGTTTTGTCAGATAAATATAGCATGCTTGCGACTGCAAGCTCGAGCCTTGGCAACTTTGTGAATATCAGTTCGATTCTGGGGGCAGAATGCACCGTTCCTTCTGCCACAATGGCGCGACAAGTAACACCAGGTTTTTTCGCAGCTCCGGGATCGACCTGGTCGAAGGTAAAATACTGCTTGTATTTTAGGGAAAATTGCATGACTTTTATTGTAGGCATAATTGTAAAATCTTTGACAGTTTTGCATGGAAGAATTGCATGCTCCCATCACGCAAGAAAATTTTTGTCATTGCTCTGCTCTTGTTGACCGGATCGCTCCAAGGCTGGCCGTTGCTCGTTGCCGCGCAATGCAGCATGTTGGCTGCTCCCGAGTCATGTGAAATGAAATCTGCGTGCTGCTGCGATCAAACCGAACGCGCGCCAACGGTTGCATATGCCAGGTGTAACTCCGGCAAAAAACTGTCCGGCGTGCTGAGTACCGACCCGTCAGTCTTGTCTGCAAAAGAGAAAAATGGAAAATCCCAACTCGCTTGCGTTTGCGGCACGGCGAGCCTGGCGAAGCTTTTCGTCGAAGCCGCTTCACCCACGCCCATAGCATTGCATCCGCATGCGTCCGCTGGGCATCACCTCGTGCCTGCTGTTTTTCTCCTCGATTGCGTATTCCGCATTTGATGAAACTTGCCTCATGAAGTGACGGGGATTGTGAAACTACCCCTCGTCGCTTTCCGTCTTTTGTTCCTTTTTTCATACTATAATTGCTTGCATTGCCGCCATTCACGTTTTGAGCAGATGTGAAGATTGTGCCCTTTTGCGGCGGATCCACTGCTACACGCTTGTGGCAGCACCAGGCATTTGAAGGTCTGCCGGGAGATGAGATATGCATAGACGCACGTGGTGTTTCATATTGCTGTTTGCTCCGGCGATATTGGCACAAACATCCAACGTCGAGTTGAAGCTTCAAGATCTACTCCATGAAGCGCGCGCGCGCAATCCCGAGATTCGGGCAGCCCAAGAAAGACTCCACGCGGCCAGCGCACGCATCAAGCCGGCTGGAACTTTGGCCGATCCTCAAGTCGGCTTGCAGGTGATGTACGCGCCCTATCCGCTCGGCAACGCTTTTAAGAACGAGCGTGCCCTCACTGTCAGCCAGATGTTCGAATTCCCCGGCAAACTGGGGCTGATGGCGGGCATGGCGAGGCGTGAGGCGAACGCCGTGAGCGCGGACTACGAGCAGGTTTTATTGAAGGTGCTCACTGAGGTCAAGAGCGTCTACTTCATGATCTTTCATCTCGACTATGATCTTGCGATCAACCGCGAAAACCGCGAGCTGATGCTGCAATTTATCGAGATCGCGCAGGTCAAATATGCCACGGGCATGGGCTTGCAGCCGGAGGTCATCAAAGCGCAAACCGAATACTCGATGATGATTAACGACAGCCTCATGCTGGCGCAAGAACGGGGCACAATGGCCGCTATGCTCAATGCGCTGCTGGACCGCCCGCGCGCTAGCGCCGTGCCGGTTATTAGCGGACATTTGGACCCGCAGCACTTTTCATTCAGGCTGGATTCCTTGCTGCAACTGGCGTTGGCGCATCGCGCAGAGCTGAAAAGCATGCAGGCCATGGCCGACATGTATCAGCTCTCCGGCCGTTTGGCGCGACGCGAATACTTTCCGGATTTCATGTTGAGCTTCACGCATCGCGTCATGCCGGACATGAAAAACTGGGACGCCATGATATCTTTCAATGTGCCACTGTATTTCTGGCGTAAAGAGCAACTGCGTGTGCAGGAAGCGGAGGCCAATTACCGGATGGCTACGGCAAATTTACAATCCATGCACAACATGGTGCGGGCAGAAGTGGAAAGTGCCTTTCACAAGCTCGAACAGACACGGCGTAGTGTGCACATTTTTCAAAGTACCATCGTACCGCAGGCCGAGCAATCGCTCCTAGCCAGTCGCGCCGCCTATGAAAACAACAAAATCGATTTTCTCATGCTTCTCGACAGCCAACGCGTGCTGCGCGACATGAAACGCGCGGCCCACCAGGCGCTGGCCGACTTCGGAACGCGCCTTGCCGAGCTCGAACGGGCAGTCGGCACCGCGTTAAGCGATGGATCCATGGAACAGGAGTAAAGCCCCATGACAAAAATTGTTCTCACCGCCATCATGAGCGTCACCGTTGGACTGGCCGCTGGTTGGTTCTTTTTTCGATCGGCGAATAATGAGGGCGCTACCGCAGGTCGAAAAATTCTCTATTACGTCGACCCCATGCACCCTGAGTATAAGTCGGACAAACCAGGCACTGCTCCTGACTGCGGGATGGATCTCGTGCCGGTGTATGAGCACGAGCAAGGGCTGCCGGCAGAAGGCGGAGCCGTCCCCGGCGCGGTAAAAATTACGCCAGAAAAACAGCAACTGATCGGCGTACAAACTGACGTCGTCCGCTATCACGATGATCAAAAAATGATTCGTGCCGTTGGACAAATTGCTTACGCCGAGCCGAAGCAGGCCTACGTGACCACTAAATTTGACGGTTATATCGAAAACCTGTTCGTCGATTACACGGGTAAGCTCGTCGAAGAGGGCCAACCTCTCTTTACCATCTATAGCCCGGAGCTGGTTTCGACGCAGGAAGAATATCTTCTCGCTCTCAAATCCCAGAGATCCATGCAGAAGAGCGCTTCGACCGAAGCAGCGGCAAGTTCCGGTACCCTGCTTGAGTCGGCCAGGCGCCGGCTGCAGCTTTGGGACATCACGGAAAAAGAAATCGACGAGCTCGCGCGCACTGAATCGACCACGCGAACCTTGACAATCTATTCGCCCATTCGCGGCTACGTGCTCGAAAAGTTGGCGATGCGAGGCTTGAAGGTAACGCCCGGAATGAACCTCTATCAGATCGCTGATCTCTCCACCGTCTGGATTTTCGCGGATATCTATGAGTCCGAAGTCCCATTTGTCAAAATCGGACACGAGGCGAAGGTGGAGCTTACGTACTACCCAGGCGAGGTTTTCAACGGTCGCGTGACCCACATATATCCATTTCTGACGCCAGAAACGCGAACCGTAAAAGTCCGATTGGAATTTTCCAATCCCGGCGAGAAGCTCAAGCCCGGAATGTATGCCAGTGTCAACTTGGAATCAGGTGTGGGCAAGCAGCTCGCCGTGCCGGAAGAAGCAGTGCTGGATGCCGGCTCCGAACAGATCGTTTTTGTGGTGCATGAGGGCGGGTATTTTGAGCCGCGTGATGTGGAGCTGGGCGCCAACGCCGGTGGCCGTTTCATCGTCTTGAGCGGCCTGAAAGAAGGCGAGAAGATAGTGACCTCTGGAAATTTTCTCATTGATTCGGAGAGCCGCCTCAAATCAGCGGCGAGCGGAATGATAGGAATGGGCCACGGCGGCGCGCATGGCGGCAATGAGCCGCAGAAGACGAGCCAACAGCAGCCGCAAGCTCCACCCAGCGGGCAACCGGATCATTCGGGTCATGTGATGACAAAATCAAGCCAAGCGCGTGAAGATTCCGGCCACGATATGAGGAAGGTTGAGAAAGTGGACGGGAAAAAGTACACCTGCTCGATGCATCCGGAGGTGGTCATGGACGCTCCGGGAACTTGCCCGAAGTGTGGAATGGGGCTGGTGGAGAGGCAGTGAGGCACGAATTTGACAGTTGGAACGGAGTGCAGTGATTGGTCATGGCAGGACCAAAATTTTGTACCCCGGGTTCAAACGGGTAAACTGTCACGCAGTGAGCAATAGACCGCAACCAAGGCGCCAGAGCAAAGACCATGATCAACAAGATAATTGAGTATTGCGCGCACAATAAATTCATCGTGTTTCTCTTCGTCGGTATGGCGATTTTTGCCGGTATCCACTCGATGAACAACGTCACACTGGATGCGCTGCCCGATCTTTCGGACACCCAGGTGATCATCTTCTCGCGCTGGGATCGCAGCCCGGACATCATGGAAGACCAGGTCACTTACCCGATCGTTACCTCCATGCTCGGAGTGCCGCGCGTCAAAGACATTCGCGGTTTCTCGGATTTCGGCTTTTCTTACGTGTATATCATCTTTGAGGACGGCACCGACATGTATTGGGCGCGCTCGCGCACGCTGGAATACTTGAGCAACATCCTGCCGAGGCTTCCGGAAGGCGTGCAGGTGGAGCTCGCGCGCGATGAAACGGCCATCGGTTGGGTCTTTCAGTACGCCCTGGTCGACACCACGGGTAAACACAATCTCGCCCAATTGCGCTCGATCCAGGACTGGCATCTGCGCTACGAGCTGCAATCCATTCCCGGCGTCGCCGAAGTCGCGCCCATCGGCGGATTTGTGCGGCAATATCAAGTCAATCTCGACCCCAATGCGCTGCTGGGTTACAAGATTCCAATCGACAACGTCATTCGTGCGATTCGTGAAGGAAACAATGACGTTGGCGGACGCCTGGTTGAGTTGTCCGGCCGTGAATACATGGTGCGCGGCCGTGGTTACATCCGTTCGGTGGCTGATATCGAGAATCTCGTAGTCGCCAACAACATGGACACCGGCACCCCGATCCTGGTCAAGCATCTCGGCCACGTCGTGCTCGGGCCTGATCTGCGCCGCGGCATTGGCGAGCTGGATGGCATCGGCGAGACCGTGGGCGCGATCGTCATTATGCGTTACGGCGAGAACGCGCTGAAAGTCATCGACAGAGTGCGTGCCCGGCTCGCCGAGATTGAACCGAGCTTGCCGGAAGGCGTAAAGCTGGTGACGACGTATGACCGTGCGGAGCTGATCAAGCGCTCGATTGCAACGCTGAAAAACACGCTCATCGAAGAAATGATCATCGTGAGCCTGGTCATTCTCATCTTCCTTTGGCATATCCCCAGCGCTCTCATTCCGGTGATCACCATTCCCATTACCATCATCATTTCATTCATTCCCATGTACGGGATGAACATCACGGCGAACATCATGTCGCTGGGCGGCATTGCCATTGCCATCGGCGCGATGGTGGATGCGGCCATCGTCGTAGTCGAACAGACGCACAAGAAGCTCGAGCACTGGGAGGTGGAAGGGAGACCCGGCGACTTTCAAAACGTCGTGATCAGCGCCGTCAAAGAGGTCGGTGGGCCGAGCTTTTTCGCGCTGCTGGTGATCGCGGTTTCGTTCGTCCCAATCTTTGTGCTGGAAGCACAGGAAGGCCGGCTCTTCAAACCATTGGCGTTCACCAAGAATTTCGCGATGGTGATTGCCGCAGTGCTGGCCATTACCCTCGATCCGGCGATTCGATTGCTCTTCACCCATATGAAGAATTTCGATTTCCGTCCACGCTGGCTGTGCCGGGTCGCCAATGCCATTCTGGTTGGCAAGATTCACAGCGAAGAGAATCATCCCCTCAGCCGCCCGCTGATGCGATGGTATCAACCGGTTGTAGAATTCGTGTTACGGCATCAGTGGGCAACGATCGTCGCCGCATTTCTCGTCGTCGCGCTGACCGTGCCCGTGTTTTTTCAATTGGGCTCGGAGTTCATGCCGCCGCTCGATGAAGGCGTGCTGATGTACATGCCGACGACCATGCCCGGCATTTCCGTCACCGAAGCTGGAAAACTCTTGCAGGTGCAGGACAAGATTCTCAAATCCTTTCCCGAAGTGGAGCGTGTCTTCGGCAAAGCCGGGCGCGCAGAAACCGCGACGGATCCGGCGCCATTTTCCATGATGGAGACGACGGTCATACTCAAGCCCCATGAGCAATGGCCAAAAAAGCCACGCTGGTATTCGAGCTGGGCACCGGAATGGCTGCAAGACATTTTGCGCCGTGCCTGGCCCGATCACCAGAGCACGCAGGAATTGATCTATGGGCCCGGCGGATTGAATGAAGCCTTGCAAATTCCCGGCTCGGTCAATGCCTGGACGATGCCGATCAAGGCGCGCATCGACATGCTAACCACGGGCATACGCACGCCCGTGGGCGTCAAGATCTTCGGCCCGGACCTCAACAAGATTCAAGAGATTGGCGAACACATCGAGCATGCGCTCAAGGACGTGCAGGGCACCACCAGCGTATTTGCCGAGCGTACCGCCGGCGGTTATTTCCTGGACTTTGAGCTCAAGCGCGAAGAGCTGGCGCGCTATGGCTTGACCATCGCGCAAGCGCAAATGGCCATCATGTCCGCAGTGGGCGGCGAAAATATCACCACCACCGTTGAGGGCCGCGAACGATATCCGGTCAACGTTCGCTATTTGCGTGACTATCGCAGCTCGGTTGACCAGCTTAGCCGCGTCCTGGTTCCAACCATGAACAACGGCTCAAAAGCCCTTGCGGGTGCGCAGATTCCTCTTGGCCAACTGGCCAACATCAAGCTGGCGTATGGCCCCGGCATGATTCGCGATGAGAATGGCCGCTTGAGCGGTTATGTTTATGTGGACGTATCCGGGCGCGACGTTGGCAGTTACGTGGAAGACGCGAAAAAGGCGGTGCGAGAGGCAGTGCAACTGCCGCCGGGTTACACGATCATCTGGAGCGGCCAGTATGAATTCATGCAGCGCGTGGCCGAGCGGCTTTCGGTGGTGGTACCGATCACCATCTTTATCATCTTCCTGCTGCTTTACTTCAACACCCGCTCGATCGCCAAGACCCTCATCATCTTCCTCGCCGTGCCTTTCTCCGCCGTCGGCGCAATTTGGTTTCTCCATCTTTTGGGTTACAACACCAGCATTGCAGTTTGGGTCGGACTGATTGCCCTGATGGGCGTGGACGCTGAGACCGGCGTGTTCATGTTGCTCTACCTCGATCTCGCCTATGAAGAAAGGCGCGCCAGGGGCTTGATGCGAACGAAAGACGATTTGCGCGAGGCCATTGTGCACGGCGCGGTCAAGCGACTGCGGCCAAAATTCATGACCGTGGCCGTGATGTTCATGGGACTGGTCCCGATCATGTGGTCGACCGGCACCGGTGCAGACGTCATGAAGCGCATCGCGGCGCCGATGATTGGCGGCATCTTCACTTCATTCATCATGGAATTGATCGTTTATCCCGCCATCTATGAAGTCTGGCGCTGGTATTTTCATGTGCGGAAGGAGGCGAAGCTGGCATAAGAATTCATTCGCGGTATATTCGTCCTGTGCTTTTCAAGTTTAAATTGTGCAAGATAAGGCAAGCAACCTCAAATGCATAGATCAAGACCTACCGAGGTTTCTAGGCGATGGTCTTGATCCATTCTTTGATATCACGTATCTTGGGTTACCGCTGGTGCGCGCTGGGATGCTTGCGAGTGAGACCTGACATGATCAGAAAAAATTCCCTATGCTTAGTCGGGAGCTTGATTGCCCTGGGGGTATTGGTTGTCTTTTTTTACCCTGGCATACGATCGACCGATGGGAGCTGCAAACTGTGCGCTGAAGAGATTCATGAAGGTATGCGTTATACTGTAACACTGTCGGATGGCGTCAAAATCAAAGCCTGCTGTCCCACCTGCGGGCTGCATTTGCAGGTTCATGATGCGGGCAAGGTCGCTTCCGCCGATGCAACCGACTACGCCACCGGCAAGACGGTTGTAGCGGCTCAAGCTTTTTACGTCGAAGGCAGCGATGTGCATCATTGTGATCCCCAGCGCATGATGCGTAACGAGACCGGTGGCATCTATGCGATGGACTGGCACCGATGCGATCCCAGCCTCGTTGCTTTTGGCTCGCGCCAGGCCGCTGCGGCTTTCCAAATCCAGCATGGTGGGCGCATCATGAGTTTTGACGAGGTGAAGGAAACTGTTAAGACACATTGAAGATTGTCGGGCGACAATCCAGCGTTGAAAAAAACAATCAGGAGATTTTATGCAAAGCCTATCGCGTATCTCCATCGCCGTATACGGCGCCATGGTGTTGAGCTGCAGCTCGTCTGAGCGAGAACAGAATCCGCCGGCGCACCGTGCGAACGGCGCGGCTCAGACCGCTCAGATCAGCCAGATTGAAATCAAAGTGCCGACCATACAATGTAAAAACTGTGTGGCCAATATTGAAAGAGCGCTAAAAAACGTGGGGGGCGTGCAAAGTGCCAAAGTGGATTTGCAGGGCAAGGTCGCTATCGTGAGTTATGACCGCGGCGGGCTTGGATTGGCCGATTTGGAAAAAGCCGTTACCGCTGCCGGTTATGATGCGAACGACAAAAAACGCGATCCCGAAGCCTACGACATGCTCGACGCCTGCTGCAAAGAGCCGAAAGACGGCGGCGGACATTAGAATCGCCTGAAGTGTGCAGTTGCCAGCTTGTAGGCTTAATGGTTGCCCACCGTCCGCTGCGCTTGCCGTTGCAGCAGAGCTTGCGAATCAGTATAGCTTTTTCAATTGCGTGCCGCAGAAATAATGCTGCAAGATGTCTTCAGCTTCATAGCCATTCATCGCCATGACGGCCGCGCCAATTTGGCACAAGCCCACGCCATGTCCCCAACCGGCGCCGCGCAAGATGAACCGTGTGGGCACGTCGTTGGCATCGCGTTCTATTCTCACCACGAAGGCAGAGCTGTACAAATGGCTGTTGGAAAGCCAGCGGCGAATTTCGAGCTCTTTGCCCACGAGCAGAGTCTGCTTCGTCCCTACAATTTTTAGTCTAATGATTCTTCCCGAGGGGCCGCGTTGCACCGGCACCAGGTCGAGCACCGTGCCGAACTCCATGCCGGACTTGTGGCGCAAGATTTCCTGTAATTCTTCCTGCGCATAAGTCGCGGTCCAGCGATAGAAATCCGTGGTTTCCTGATCGAAGGAGGGCAGAATTTGTCGCAGGATCTCACCGTCCGAGGTATTGCAGAAGGCATTGGGCTGTGATAAAATCCAGTGCTCAGCTTCAACTGCGGATCGAAGCGGCGGGTGCCGGTGCTCGGCATCGGAGATACATCGGAGATACGGTACCGGTGTCTCTTCCCACGTATTCTCGAAATTCTCGCTCAAGCCGCCACAGGCCTTCGAATAGCGCGCGTCGCAAATTTCATTCTCAAAAATCAAGAAAACGCCGCGCGTCGCCCGCACGGCTTCGGCGGCGGCTGGGGAAATAATCTTCGTCACCCCTTGATAGCGCTGGCAATGATCGTCGGCGCAGACGTCGAATAAATCGTGGTCCTCACGATCATACCAACGGATCAGCTCACCCTCTCTTTGAATCGTGCGTTGCGACGTCTGCTCGCGCTGTTGCTTGCTGCTTTCACGTTCCAGCATTGCTACCAGCCAACTGCGCGAGGTAATCGCTTGCGCTTTGAGCAATTCCAGCGGCCCGCCAGCGCTCATTTCCGACGAAATCACGCTCGCGAGATAATCCTCGACAGAAACTTCATTAATCGCTGCGATCGTTCCACCCTCGCGCAAAATCAGACGCAAATCGCCTGGAAAAGCTTGCTCTTCCATTCTTTCCCAATGAAAGTCGATGCCGATGAGCACCTCATGCAAAGTGAAGTTCGAATGGGAAACATTTTGAAAATGAATCTCTCGGGCGCGGCATATTTCTTCGCCGAGCTGATTTTTCAGAACGATGGCGCCATTGCTCGCCTGGGCATGAAACGCACCGGCGTGGACGAGATCGCCTGAAACAAGAAAGCCCCCCTTGCAATTGCCGCGCACTTCACCGCGATGGTCAAGAACACCGACCTTGATGGCAGGTTCTGCTTTGATCATAATAAAGAAATGGTCCGGTAAATGGTCTCGGGAGTGACAGAAACTTCGCGATAGATGCTGGCGACGAGTTGTGCATCCACGCTCAGAAAATCTTTCTCGATGGGGGTGACGATCAAGCCGCCCATATCGACTGAAGCCGGACTGATTAAGACGCGGTCTGCGCCGGTGTGGAAGTAAACTTCCGGGCGATGCTTGCGTCGCGGGAAGATAAGAACCTGATAAAGGCCGTCATGGAACGAGCATATCACGTTCATCATCGGCTCGCCCGCGCTGCTCATCGCCTGCTGTGTCGCCGCGATCACTCGCAACAGCGCGGAGATCATGGCTTCCTGGTCGAGGCCGGTGAGCAGTATGATTTTTCTTCCCAGGTTCTGAATTTTGTGCAGAGAAACGCCCAGTACGTTTTTCACCAATATGCGGCGTGCAGCCTCATGAATCTGTGTTTCCACGGGAATGGCGCCGGCCGGATATGCTTGAAAATGATGGTGGTCGGGCGCGGAAGCACCGCATTTCGGACCGTTGTAGAAAATGCTGAAATATGGGCTGAAATCTTTGACCAGCTCCAAGAAACTTCGCAAATTTTCGGCGAGAGCTTGCGGGCGGTGCCGTAGGTGTGCGATCGTGTAATGCTGGGCAAAAATGGGGGCGGGATTGCACAGCACCAGAAATTCGTCGCGGTAGGTGATGGCCCTTTGCAGAGGCGGGAGATTTTCCATGCACAAAAAGCACGGTCGCGCCTTGATGGATTGCGTATCAACCTTTGCACCGCTGCTGACGGCGCGCTGCGGATTGAACTGTAAACAAACTGAGAAGCCTTCCCCATGCAGCTCGCGCCTGCGTACATATTCAAGCGCGAGATAACCTGCACTGAGCTGCGGCCAAACGGCCTTCTGTTGCTCGAGCAAATCCAGCGCGAGCCGGGAGAGCGAAGGCGAATTTTGTGAAGAATCGTAGTGCGCGAAGATGCGGCCGGGCGGTAACGCTATGCTGCTTTCTCCAAACATATCAATCCTCGCCTATGACGCGCATCGACACGGGTGATCTTCAGAAAACGTGGGCAAGCCAGGATGCATTTCCCCACGCGTCCATGCGTTTCTAGGACTGAGGATCTTTACCTCCTTCTGCGATTGATTTGGTGCCGCGCGAGAATCTCAATGGAGCGGATTTTGTCTTTATAGTAATCATTGCGATTGATCTTGTCAATAGTCAGCGCCGCGTCGGTGTTACCTTCCCAGCGCCGGCAGAGATAGACACAATCATAGATCCGGCCGATTTGATATTCGCGGGAAAGCCGCAGAGCGACGGCATAATCTTCTCCGTAACTGACATTCGGCAGCCCGACTTCACGCAACAGCGCCGTGTTGAACGCGCGCGGTGCACCCAAACCGTTGATGCGCAGCGCGTTGTTGCGGCCGTTGTTGGGCGTCCATTCGCGATGATCGATCAGGCCCGGGGGAATTTCTTCCAAATTCATATTCACCAACCGGTACGAGCCGATCACCATGGCAAAATCACCTCGGCGAAGCTCATCTACCATTTTTTGCAGGGTGTGCGGGCCGCTGTAAAGGTCGTCGGAATCGAGTTGGACAGCGTACTTGCCACACTGCGGGGAGAAGATGGCTTCGTTCCAGCAACCGCCGATACCGAGATCGTGGCGGTGCGGAACCAAATGCTTCAGAGCCGGATGCTGTGCGGACAGTCCTTTTAGTTTCTCCGTGGTGCCGTCCGTAGAATGATTGTCAACGACGATGACGTTGAATGCGAAATCTGTCTTTTGCGTGAGCGCGCTGTGCACAGCGTCGGCAATTGTGCGCATGCGGTTGCGCACGGGAATGACGATGCTCGCCTCCACTGAAAAAGCATGCGACGCCCTCGGCACTTTCTTGAAGCGCGGCGCGAGCTGAGCGCCGAGCCTTTTAAGATGTTGGGTCGCGACTTTTTCCATTTCGAGCTGCTCGGCTTGATTGCGCGGATCGACGTAGTCGAATTGCTTTTCGCCACTCTGCCGCAGATCTGATGCGACTTTTGTATAGAGAAATTCTTGCACATGAAACAGTTCATAGCCTAACGAAAGTTTCAGGCGCAAATCGTACCAACCCGCATATTCGAGCCTGGCTACCCCTCCTTGTTTCTTCAGGCTGGCGCGGACCGCAGACATGTTGAACAATAGCACGGCGCCGAATTCGAAATTGTCGCGAATACTTCCCAGTTGATAGTCATTGACGGGATGCTCGATGCGCTCGCCTTTTCTGATTTCATAGAAATCCGAATACACCATGCCGGCGCGCGTGCTCTCCGCTACGGCCAGGAATCTTTCCAACGCGCGCTGGCCGAGCTGAGTTTCAGCCCCTGAAGGAATGAACAATGCATAATCGGTTTTTATTTTTTTGAGGACGTCATTCCAAGTCTTGCCGGAATGTAGTGATGTTATTTTCATGCCTTCGCCTTTCGAAAAGGCAGGCAGCTCGGTGCCCTCATTCAGAATCAAGAACTTTTTGACGCAATCGGAATTGGAAAACTGTTGGAGCATCGCTTGAAAATGATCAGACAAATAAAAGGGGAGGACAACGGTGATCTCACCCATGCTAGCTCCTTATAAAAGCTCTTAAACGCATGTAGACAATATTTATTAGAACCCCAGGAGAATTTCAAGAAGTTTTTGCAATCATTCAGGATAGTTCGAAAGTTTCGTGGAAGCCAATTTGGTGTACATGAATTTACTGACAATTGTTTAATGGCTACTTTTTCTTCAATTTCAACTGATTAACGGTACAAACAACTTGTAGGCCGCAGAAAAGTTGACTATATTTATGTGTAATATTTTCGGATGGCCAGGTCCCGCTCTGCTTCATGGTGAACCGTGCCGTGCAGAGGGAAACTGGAATCCTGCAAAACTGCCAGGAGGCTGATCTCATGTTCTTGAGATTTGTGTTTGATGCGTACCAAGGATTGGTGAACATTAGTTCTACAGCATTGAAACATAACGCTGATTCCTCGAACGCACCCGCGAGCCGGTTCTGGTCAAGGGTGATTAAATGCTCTTTGACATCCTTATTTTTGACAATTCCAGGTGCCACCCATACGTATGCTCAACCTGTGCAAGAGTGGCTGATTCTAGGCACCTATTCGGTCGAAGGCGGGCGGAGCTTCGATACGGATTTCATCGTCAGCGAAGCTACAGTTCGTCCGCACGGCGGGATGGTGACCGCTGGGCGCGCGTGGCGTCATTACAATACGCCGGAAGCCGTGCTCGATTTTCTCGATCTGACATTGGATCTATTCCCGGTCGAGCAGGCGGTAGCGTACGCGCACGTTTACGTGGAAAGCCCCAAAACCGATACGGTCGCGCTTGCCGTGAATTATGATGATCGCATCGTGGTGCGTGCAAACGGCCAGGTCGTTTGGCAGAAAATGGAAAGCCGAGCACATAAAGTAAGTGAGGACACGCTCCGTGTTCCATTGCGCGAGGGCTGGAACAGTGTACTGTTCAAGATTTTCAACCGCGTGGGCGAATGGGCACTGGCCGCGAGGTTTCTCGATCGCAGCGGGCTAACCCTGCAGGCCGTAACGCCTGAACGCATGGTGATGATCGCGCGACCGAATCCGGAACAAATTCGCATTCGTTCAATCGAGCCGGTGGATCGTGCGCTTTACACGCGCGAAAACCAGCCGGCGGTTCAGTTTAAAGCTGTTCTATACAATCCGCAGCAGCGGCCGCTCGGCCAGTGCCAGCCGCGCTTGGTAACACGTTCGGGAAAAGTGGTGGGCGAGTCCAAGGCATTCGATTGGCGCGCGGGTGAAATTCGCAATGTATATTTCATCGTACCGGTAGCGATGATCCTGGCAAGTTATGAAGCTTCCGGATCGTGGCAGATTCGCCTGCAATTTGAAAAACAGGAAGTGCGCCGCGTCGTGCCATGGCAATATGATGGCCGGTTGCTGGCTAAGATCCTCGGTACGTTCGAGGTCGAAGACGTGGAGCGCGTCGCAGCAAATGGCAGTGAAACTTTTCGCCGTACCATCGTGGCGCCCTGGGAATGGGCGGGTATGCCGTTGTTGCTCTCGGCGGACTACGGCCAGGCGCAAGGGGATCTCTTCATCAACGGCGAACAAAGGGGTTTCAATGTCAAAGCCTATTCCGGCGACTTCGTATTGACCGACAGTGCGGAAACCGGGGCAAAGTTCGAGATCACCGTGCATCTGAATACTCCCGCACGAACAATCGATCCGTCTGCTGCAGATACTTCGGCCAAAGCACAAACGCCGCCGCCGCGCTTGTTTTTGACGGTTGAGAATCTTGCACTGGTTAAATATTTGACCGCCGCCAATTTATTGCAACAATTTCGCGGCGATTTGCTGGACGAGCAAAGGGCGCTGGATGAAAAAATGTTTGCCGCGCTCAAGAAGCGGGAAGTGCGCACGTTGAATCAAGTGATCGAGCAGGCGCATTCCAAATTGCCTGCAATTCCCGAGGCTGAGAAGAGCGTTCCCAACGTCAGCCTGGCGGGATATTCGCACCCCAAGCTCGAAGGCCAGAGCAGCTTTGTCGAATTCGTTGACGCCTATCGCCATACGTCCCGGCAAGTGTTGAACAATTTGGAGAAATATCCCGGTTTTCATTACGCACAAGGCCAGGCCGCTACTTTTTGGTGGCTGGAGCAACAGGATCCGCCGCTCTTCGAGAGCATGCGCGCCGCCGTGGCGCAAAACCGCTGGGAGATTGTCGGCGGCACCTGGGTCGAATGCGACTTGAATCTGCCTTCGGGTGAGAGTCTGGCGAGGCAGTTTTTGTACGGCAAGCGATATTTCAAAGAAAAATTCGGCCGCGAGCCTAAAACCGCCTGGATGCCCAGTGTCTTTGGGCACTCCGCCAATATGCCGCAAGTTTTGAGGAAAAGCGGCATGTCGAGCTACTTGTTTTATCGCCCGTGGGAGAGCATGCGCGTGTTCGAATGGGAAGGATTGGATGGCACTCGGGTCGCCAGCTATCGGCCACCGGATTGGTATGACACCGGTCTCACGCGCGACGTTGGCCGCCAGGCACTTATTTCCAAGCAGCGGTTCAATTGGCCGAAAGCACTGCGCTTATATGGCGTCAGCGATCGCAGCAGCGCGCCGAGCGGACGTGATATCCGTCTGGCGGAAGACTTGGCGTTCGTCACTGCAGGCCGCGCGGGACACCCGGCCGTCCCTTCTGTGCGCATGACACGCGCCGACGGCTTCTTCGAAGAACTGACGAGCAAGCCGCGAGGTTTGTTCCTGCATCGCGGCGAGATCAATTTTGTTCATCCCGGTGCATGGGTGAGCCAGGCGCGCCACAAATCGAACAATCGGCGCTGTGAAATGTTGTTGCCGGCGGCCGAAGCCTTCGCGCTGTTTGCGCGAGAATTTGGCTACACCTATCCCCAAGCGGAATTCATGCACGACTGGCAAAATGTGCTGGTCAATCAGCAGCAGGAATTATTCGCCGGGGCCGGTGCAAGTGAAGAATTGTATCAAGAGGCGCAGCGCCTGCAGCGCGAGGCCGCGGAAACTGCCAAGGCTGCGCTCGACAAAGCCATGACCAAAATCGAGGCTGGAATCAACACCCAGGGCCGCCAGCCGCAAGAGGTTCCGGTGGCGATCTATAATGCTTCCGCTTGGCCCCGTACAGATGGTGTGGAAATCGACGTTGAGGTCACGCCAGCGCCAGTGCGCAAGAAAAGCGAAGCGGCAAAGAAAGGCAAAGCTTCCAAAAAAGAAAAGCAAGATGAGGAGGAAAAGACTGTGCCGGAGCCGGCGCTCTTTATGCGCGACGCGAGCGGCAGCCGCCTGCCGACGCAGACACTCTGGCGTGATTCCACCGCAAACGGTTGGCACTATCGCTTGCTCTTCTTGCCGGAACAAGTGCCGGCGTGTGGTTATAAGATTTACTGGCTCTATTGGGACAGGCCGGAAGAAGAATTGCCCCATCGCGTGCGCATCGATGGCAGCGAGATGGCGATGAGCAACCGCGATCTCAGCATTGTGGTGGACGCGCGCACGGGCGCGCTGCAAAAGCTGGTTGATTCGCAGTTGAATCGAGAATGGATGGCCTCCAACCAGGGCGGCCTCCAGATGCTGGGCGAAAAAGCCGGCGAAGCCACGGCGTTGAATATCGTTTTTGACGGCACCAGAGACACCCTGGTTTCAGCAACCGGTACGGAAGTGATCGAAGCCGGTCCATTGCGCGGCAAGTTGCGTACGAAGTTTCAATTTGGGGATTCCGAGATCGTACAAGAATATATCATGTACGCAACCCTGCCAAGGGTCGAAGTTTGCTACGACGTCAAGTGGAGCGAGCGCAACAAAGCGTTGCAGCTTGTTTTTCCCTTTGCGATACTCGACGGCAAGCTGCACATGGAGATTCCGTTCGGCGCTTTGTCCCGCTCTGCTGACGCGCAACCGTTGCCGCTGCAAAAATGGCTCGACGTGTCCAATGATCAATTTGGCCTGACTGTGGCGAATGAAGGCGTGCATGCGGTTGAAATTCAAAATAGCAAGCTCTCGTTTTCACCTCTGCGTTCGCCTCTGTCGCCCAATCCCAAGGCCGACGCCGGCGAGCACAAATTCGCATTGGCGCTCATGCCGCACAAAGGCGATTGGAAACAAGCGCACGCTGTGCGCATGGGCTATGACTTCAATCAACCTCTTTTGGCGCGCGTGTTAACGCAGCAGACCGGCCAATTGCCGGCGCAATACAGTTTCTTCAGTATCGAGCCTGCAACGGTAATGTTGTCCGCGCTCAAAAAGGCCGAAGATGATGATAGTTGGGTGGTCCGCGTTTATGAAACGACGGGCACGCCGGTGACCGCAACGCTTGCACTGCCCTTCGTTGCCACAGCGGTGAGCGAAGTCAATTTGATCGAATGGGAAGAAAAACCCACGCCCCTCGCTGGCACGAAGTTTTCGGTGAACTTAAATGCCTGGGAAGTGAAAACGTTGAAAATCAGGGGTCGGAAGTAAGCTCAGATTCTGAAAGCTTCATCATGATGGATTCGTAGATCACGAAGTTGAGGAAATTCGTGCCCGACGGAGGGAGCGCTTGATATCTGAACCCGAATCTGCATGGCGCGAGCCAAATCATGTCTCGAGCTTCGTGATCTTCGTGTTCAAAACTATTACTCAGGAGGAGATCATGGCAAAATATTTTCGTTCGATTCCGGCCGGCAGCTTGCCGGAATAGCTTGAAGCCGCCGCGTGCGAGAGGGAGACATGGTCAACGTTGTTTCGCTCCAGCGTATCATTGTCCGCGCGATCGAGAAAATCGCCGCTTCAGGTTCTTCGTCTGCACGGCAGAAAGATATTGTATTTCGTTCGCTGGATTATGTGTCTTTCTGCCTCGACCTCCCGTGTTGCTCTTCCATTTCGTGCTCGTGCTCGTCCCCGTGCGCGTGCGCCGCACTCGCCTTCATGTCATCGCGCTCATTTGATCAATTAGGTCGTTCAGAACCCATATGATCTATACCACCCCATACACCCATCGACCACGTAAGGACGGCAAGCCCGCGCCGGGTCAGATTCGCTATCGCTTGCATATCGTCTCGCACACCCATTGGGATCGCGAATGGTATCAGAGTTTTCAACAATATCGCATGCGTTTGGTGCGCATGGCCGACCGCCTGCTCGAGCTATTGGAGCGCAGCCCGGAATTCCGTTATTTCGTTTTCGACGGGCAGACCATCGTGTTGGAAGATTATCTCGCCATTCGACCGGAAAACCGCGAGCGGCTGTTGAAGCTGGTGCAGGCCGGCCGCCTCGAAGTCGGACCGTGGTACGTTTTGCCGGACGAATTCCTGGTTTCCGGCGAAGCGCTGATTCGCAATTTGTTGCTCGGCCAGCGCACCGGCCAGCAATTCGGCAGCGTGATGAAAGTCGGCTATATGCCGGATTCGTTCGGTCACATCGCGCAATTGCCCCAAATCTTGCGGGGCTTCGGTATCGACAATTTCATTTTCACGCGCGGCATGAGCGCTGAGCTGAGCAGGATCGGCTCTGAGTTTTTGTGGATTGCCCCGGACGGCAGCCGCGTGCTCGCCGTCAATCAGCTCAAAGGTTATTGCAACGGGGATCATATCGGTTTTGAGTTCCCTCCCGATCATACCGGCGATTCGCCACGCTTCGACCTTGCGCTCGATTTCTTCAAGCAGGAAATCGCCGAGCTGGGCGAAGCCGCCAAGCGCGGCAACGATGGCAGCACCAATATCTTGATCAACAACGGCTGCGATCATCGCGAGCCTCAGGCGGATTTACCGCGCATCCTGGCGTACGTCAACAGCGTGTTGCCGGACGTACAGGCGGAGCATACCACGTTTTCTCGGTACATCAATACCTTGCGCCGCGCCGGCCTGACGCTGTCGGATTGGAACGGTGAAATCCACGGCGGCAAGGATCACCCGATTCTTTCGGGCGTGTGGTCTTCGCGGGTGTATTTGAAGCAGCAAAATGATGAATGCGAAACCTGGCTATCGCATCTGGCCGAGCCGCTGGGCATCATGTTGTGGCAGCGCACTGGTCATGAGAATTACGCCGGTTTTCTGCAGCATGCCTGGCAGGTCTTGCTGCAAAATCATCCGCACGATTCCATTTGCGGCTGCAGCATCGATCAGGTACATCGCGACATGCTGCCGCGTTTTGAAAAAGCACGGCAGATCGCGCGGCTGGCCGCGAGCACGGGGCTCGAATATCTGGCCGCGAACCTGAGGTCCGAGCAGGCACCCGCAGTGGTGGCGGTGAATACACTTGCGTTTCCGCGCACGCGCGTATTGCGCTCGTTCGTGCTGATCCCGCCCGGTAAATCGATGAAGAGTATGACACTGGTAGATCAGGAAGGCAAGGCCGTGCCCACGCACGTTCTCAGAACGCGCTCCCTGTCTTCGCATCAGGGTTATGTCTTGCCCGAAGCGTTTTTGCATCAAGCTGCGGCCTCGGGCGTAAGGCCTTTATTGCATGTGGACAAGCAAGCCCAACTCGCGCAACACTTCGAAGCTTATGGACTGTCTCCTCGCCAGCAAGAAAAACCCTGGAAACTGGCAGAAGTAGAGTATCTCGCGGCGCATATTCCAGCAACCGGCTATCGCATGTATGCCTTGCGCGACGTTCCGGCGACCTTGCTGCAACATCCGGTGTTGATCAAAGGCAAAACCGTTGAGAATCAGTTTTTCGGCGCGAAATTCTCGCCGGACGGGAGCTTCGAGCTCTTTCACAAGGCCAGCAAGCGGCGCTTCGGCCTCCTCAACGTCCTGGAAGACAGCGCGGACGTGGGCGACGAATACGATTATTCCTCACCCAGGAAGAACGGCACACTCTTCAGCCGCAATCGCCGCGGCCAGATCAAAATCATTCATCGTTCGCCACTATGCGTGGAGATCGAGGTAAAAAGTGTTTGGGCCTTGCCCGCAAAATTCGATCGCGGGCGCCAGCACCGCGGCACGCAAACGGTGAAATGCCCGCTGCGCTGGAAATTCACCGTCACAGCCGCGGCGCCGTGGGTGGAGGTGGAGTTGACTCTGGAGAACCTGGCGCTAGATCATCGTCTGCGCGTGCATTTCCCGACGCCGATTGGCGCTCAAACGACACGCGCGGGCCAGCCGTTTCACATCATGGAACGGCCGGTGAAAACCGCCAACGGCAAGGGCTGGCTGCAGCCGCCTTCGCCAACGACGCCGATGCAACACTTTTGCGCTGTGGAAGATCGCCGCGGCGGTCTGGCGATTTTTGTTAACGGGCTCTACGAATACGAAGCCCTCAAGCAAAAAGGCGGCAAAACCAGCGCGAGCGGCATCTCCCTGGCCGTGACGCTCTTGCGCGCCGTGGGCTGGCTTTCTCGCGATGACCTCGCCGCGCGACCCGGCGGCAACGCCGGCCCGCATTACGTCACACCCGAAGCACAATGCCCCGGTTTGCACACTTTTCGCTTTGCGGTCATGCCATACAGTGGCAACGCCATGAGAGCCAACCTGCAAAATTTTGCGCAAGATTTCCGCGTGCCCGTGCTGGAAGAATTATGCAAAGGCCGTCACGGCAATTTGCCCGCGGAGTTTTCATTGTTCCAATGCGAGCCGGAAAGCCTGGTGGTCACCGCAATCAAAAAATGCGAGTCGCGCAACACCACGATTGTGCGCCTCTATAACACCTCCAGCGAAAGAGTAAAGGGCAAGATGGCCTGGGGCATGCCGGTGCTGCACGCATGGCGCGTGAATATGTCCGAAGAGCGGCTCGAAGAGATTCCTGTGCTGGCAAAATCACGCCTCGAAATCGAGGTGCCGGCGTGGAGGATCTTGACGCTGGAATTGGAGGCGGGGAAGAAGTTGGGATGATGAGGATTGAAGATAGATGATCGAAGATCGTGGATGGTGGATAGTCGATAGGAGTTATATCGTCACAGGGCGAACATATTCTGTTGGCACGCGCGCACTTGGCACGCTCGATCGGTTTGGGAATACAATTGTGTTTGAGTTTTTGGTTTGGACCGTCTGAGTCATGATCAGCACCTTTTCCTTCCCGACCAAAATCGTATTCGGTGTGGGCGCAGTGGCACATCTGCCCGCGGCGCTACAGGAACTCGGTTGCCGGAAGCCGTTGCTGGTGACGGATAAAGGCGTTGTCGCCAGCGGCTTGTTGGTGCGCGTGACAGACGTACTCGTGCAAGCGGGTATTTCATATGATGTTTTTGACGACGTTCTGTCGAATCCAACGGAAGAAAACCTGATAAATGGCGTGGCGCGCTACCAGGCCGAGGGCTGCGAGAGTGTGATCGCACTCGGCGGTGGCTCGCCTCTGGATATGGGTAAAGCCATCGCGCTGATGAGCACGCACGCCTGGCCGATGGAGCAATACGATGACAAATTCGAGGGATATAAAAACATTGGTCCGATCCAGCCGCCGGTGATCGCCGTCCCCACAACGGCAGGTACTGGGAGTGAAGTTGGCCGCAGCACGGTGATCACCCTGAAATCCACCGGCCGAAAAACCGTGATCTTCTCGCCGCATTTAATGCCCAAGATCGCACTCGTCGATCCGGAATTGACCATCAATCTGCCGCCAAAATTAACGGCTGCCACTGGCATGGATGCGCTCACCCATTGTGTGGAAGCATATCTCGCACAAGGCTACCACCCTTTGTGCGACGCCGTGGCGCTGCACGGCATCAAATTGGTCGCACAGAGCCTGGTGGGTGCCATTGAAAACGGCAATGATTTGAATGCGCGTGCGGACATGATGATGGCCGCCATCATGGGCGCGGTTGCTTTTCAAAAGGGCCTGGGCGTGTGCCATTCGCTCGCGCACCCGCTGTCAACGATTGCAGGCTTGCACCATGGCCTGGCGAATGCGATCTTACTTCCCTATGTATTGGAATTCAATCGCGCTGCCGCCGCTGGCCGCCTTGCCGACGTCGCCCAGTTTCTTGTTGGCGATCGCCAGCGTGAGCCTTCTGAACTGGTTTTCGAGCTGAACCGCCGCATCGGCATCCCGACAAGACTCGCTGAAGCTGGGGTAAAACGGGAACAAATTCCGGCCCTCGTTGAGCAGGCATGGGAAGATGCCTGCCATTTGCTGAATCCGCGAGCGGTGGGAAAAAGTGATTTGGATGGGTTGTATCAGGCAGCGCTTTAGCTTACGCTTGGCTCTTGTCAGGGTCCCTGGCAATCGCCGTTTGGAATAGTCTTTGCACAATCCGCTTTATACGCCTGCCACAGTAAACTTTTTCTTTTAACTCTCCAGAAAATTTCTTAATCTCCGTTTCACGAATGAAGACAAAAATCAAACACCTCGCGCAACACATCTCCCCTGAAATCACCCGCGTGCGCCAGCATTTGCACCAGCATCCGGAGCTGAGCTGGCAGGAGAAGGAAACCACGACGTTTATCCGCAGTTGGCTGACGGAACACGGCATCGAATGCCGCGCCGCGAACGGAATTTACGGCACGCTGGCTTTGATTACCGGTCGCGACAACGGCCCAATCGTTGGCCTGCGCGCGGACATTGACGCGCTGCCCCTCGAAGAGCAAGGCGACATTCCTTATCGTTCGCGAAATCGTGGCGTGATGCATGCCTGCGGTCACGATGGCCACACCGCGAACCTGTTGGGAACGGCTTGGGTGCTTTCGCAATTGCGCGAAGAGCTTCCCGGAACAGTGGCTTGCGTGTTTCAACCTGCCGAGGAAAACGGCGGCGGCGGCAGGCGACTGTTGGCCTCGGGATTACTTGCCGATTTGCCCATTCGAGCTTTTTTCGCGTTGCATGCGTGGCCCTACATTCCCGCCGGCACCATCGGCATTCGCTACGGCGCGATGATGTCAGCGATTGACGATTTTAAAATCATTGTGCACGGCAAAGCGGGCCATGCTGCACATCCTCTTGCGGCCGTTGATCCGGTGTGGATTTCCGCACAAATCATTAACGCTGTGCAAAGCTTGGTCACGCGCGAGCGCCACGGCGCCGATCCCGCGGTTCTCACGATTGCGACGGTTCACGGCGGTACGGCCGACAATGTGATCCCTGCACAAGTGGAAATGACGGGCACGATTCGCACCATCAATAATGAAACCCGCGAACGCATGGTGCGGCGTTTCATCGAAGTCGTGCAAAGCGTGGCCGCCTCGTTTGGCGGCTCGGCGGAAGTCGAGATGGAAGAAGGATACCCTGCTTTGTTCAATACCGAGCATCTTGTCAATCTGGTGGCCAAGGTCGGCGCAGAAGTGGTGGGCAAAGATAATGTGCTCGAAATTCATGAGCCGAGCATGGGTGGTGAGGATTTTGCCTACTATTTGCAGACGTATTCCGGTGCGATGTTCCGCCTCGGCGTAGGCCCGAATCCGCCGCTGCATTCGGATTATTTCAATTTCAATGATGATGCGCTCTTCATCGGAATAAGTGTGATGGCAAGTGTGGCTGCGCATTTTTTGCAGGATGCCTCCCAGCACAAAAACCAGGAATGAGGCCAGGCCTTACCTGCATGTGCTCTGAATGGCAGCCCGCGTTGAGTCAAGGTAAGGCACCCGGCTGCTGCGTATTGACTTTTTGGGTGTGACGTTGTATCTTGCCTGCAGCAACAGACATAAAAAGAAATGCTGGATGTCAGAATCAGAATTTGATTCGCCGATGGGACAACGCTGAACACCATCCCCATCCTACGACCTTCCCATTTCATATTCACATACCGTAAACCGTGAACGCCTCACCGCCCATGGCAAGTGTGAATCTACCAGCGCACATGGATGCTGTGAACGCGCTATGTTGACGCCTCGCAACCCATAGCGCAGGGATCGCCGAAAATCAATTACAATACTTCTCAATCAACAAGCGATACAAAACCAACTCGTGCACCTCTATGTCCAAAATCATTCGCTTCGTTCCCGCCGCCGTTTTGTCCGCGCTACTGTTTCAGGCCTGTGAAGTTGATCATGGCCTGGGATTATCGCCTTCAAAAATAACGGGCAAAGTCATTCATGTTCAAAAGCCCGCAAACGTCGACAGTATCGCGGAAGACGTCCGTGTGGTTGCTGCGGCGAAATTTCCGCCGACCGGTGTTGCCGATGTTTTTTTCAGCAATGAAGTAAAAACCGATCGTGACACCGCAGACTTTGAAATTATTGTTCCTTATGGCACGTATCCCGCCATAGCCGTGTTGTGGAAACAGAGCGGCCGGAATTGGGCGCTGGAAAGCTTGCTCGGTTTTTATGGCTTTGATCTCCCCAACTTTCAGGCCAGCCTCAAAGGAGTGCAGTTGACAGATGAGAACCCCGTGGCGGTAAACGTCGACATGTATGCGCTCTGGGATTTCGCGCAGTTCGACGCGCGCGTTCAAGGTGTTCTCACTTATGTTGGAAATTGGCCGGAAGATACAAAGTACGTCGCTTTGTTCAGCTATCCAAGAGTGCCGGATTTGCAAAATCCCGGTTCGCTTCTGGCTTTTTCGGGCATCAATTTTACCTTGCCGCGCGACAGCGTCTCCACGTATGCTTATGAAATGCCGGTACGCAATGGCGAACATCAATTTATCGGTTTTTTTTGGGTGGGTCAGGACGTCGCTCTCGACAAAATTCGCTGCCTTGGCTTTTATCCAGCGCCGGATGATTCCACCCGCCCTGGTGTGGTCGCGGTGGGAAGGAATGGGCTGGTGAGCGATATCAACATCACCGTAGATTTCAACACCCTGCCGGACGGTGTGAAAATCGGAGGGGGAAGATGAGTACAGCATTTTCTTCGAGTAACACAATTGCACGCACGGGCAGCCCCGAAGCAGCCGGGGTAGAGCTTGCACGCAGAAAAACGCTGTTGATTTCTTTATTGATCGTTGCAGCTCTCGGGAGTGCACAAGCCCAGAATCATGGGGTGCTCGTGGGACAGGTCACAGACGCCGAAAACGGCCAGGCCTTGCCAGGAGCAAACATTAGCGTCACTAAAACTTTGTTGGGTGCAAGCTCGGATGCGCGAGGCTACTTTCGAATCATCGGCGTGCCAGTGGGTACTCATTTTTTGAAAGCTTCTTTTGTCGGATACACGACGGTGGAAACGTCGGTGCGTGTACAAAAGGATACGGCCGCTCAAATCAACTTTGCCTTGCGACCGACGCCGATCGCATTCGATCAGGTCATCGTCACCGGCTCGCGCCAGGCGGAGGATCTCAATCGTGCGGCCAATAGCGTAAACGTCATTTCCTCCTCAGAGATTCGCCAGCGTGAACGCATGCGTATTGATGAAGCTTTGCAAACCGTCCCCGGCGTCACACAAGTCGGTGAGAACGTCAACATTCGTGGCGGTCAAGGCTACAGCTTGCTGGGTTTGGGTGGCAGCCGCGTGCTCATGCTCATCGATGATGTGCCGGTCCTCACCAGCGATCTGGGCCGCGCCAACTGGGATATTCTACCGGTCTCGGAAATTGAGCGCATTGAAGTTTTAAAAGGCGCGGCCTCCGTGCTCTACGGCTCCGGCGGCATCAGCGGGATCGTAAATATCATCACGCAGCCGGCGAGCGTGAAGCCGACTTTCTCATTCCGGCAGGTGGCGGGCCTTTACACCGAGCCTGGGGTACCGGAGTGGGACTGGACTGACCGAAATTTGCATTACGTGCGCACGGATCTCAGTTTCAGTCGTACTTTTGGCCCGGTGGGTTTGCGCGTGGCGGCTTCGCGCCATACGTCGACGAGCGACCGCGAGAACGGCGATTTTCAGCGCTGGTATTTCACCGGCAAATCCGTCTTCAGCTTCAAAGACAATTCCAATCTGGTTTTCTCAGCGGCGTACAGCCGCGATGCGCGCGGGTTGTTTTTGATCTGGCAAGATCAAAACAACGCGCTCGAAACCACGCTCACCGATCGCGTCGACGTCGACGGCGGCTTCGCCTATTTGATCTACAACAAGCTGTTCTCGCCGGTCTTGTCGTTTCGCACGCGGCTTTCGTTCAATGCGCAACTGATCGGCCTGCCCTTTAATCTCTCAAATAATTTCGAACCGGCGCTGGGATGGGGTGGGGAAGTACAAGCCAATTGGCTGCCGCATATCAATCACAATATCACTGCCGGCCTTGACTACAAGCGCGATGAAGTGGAGGCGAAATATTACGGCAAACATCGCGGCGACGCGATTTCGCCTTACCTCCAAGAAACGTGGAAAGTGTCGGGGATCTGGCAGCTCAGTGCGGGGCTGCGTTACGACACCTATTTTCTCGTCGGCGATTCGGCGGAAACACAACTCAGCCCGAAGCTCGGTTTGAGTTACAATCCCTTCTCCAACACGACGCTGCATTCGTCCTTTGGCCGCGGGTTTCGTGCGCCGAGTATTGCCGAGCGCTTCAGCGCCAGTGAGCCGGATGACAACGTGCAATTGGAAAACAATCCTGATTTGAGCCCGGAGCGTTCGACGCTCTTCGATGCCGGCGTGCGCCAACGCTTCGGCGAAAATATTTCCGCCGAAATCACGGCTTTCTCGAACGAATACACCGATGAAATCTCCTTGATTCAAACCGATCCGGGCAGTCTTAGTTTTCAATTACGCAATTGTGCGAAGTCCCGTATTCAAGGTGTGGAATCTGAAGTGAGATTCAGCCTGTGGAGAAATCGTTTGTCGATATTAGCAAACGGCACTTGGATGGATGCGCGCAGTCTGGAAGATGATCCCGATTGTAACGTCCAAAAAGATGATCCGTTGCCATATCGCCCACGATTTATTGGATTGATTTCACCGGCGTTGCGTCTGGGACCGGTCACCCTCGAAGGCGATTATCGATATGCCTCGCGTGCGGAGCGGGTGTCGTTTTTTCCGAATTACGAACGCGTGCCGCAGAAGCTGGTGAACCTGCGCGTGCGTTATCAATGGCAGAAGTTAGCATTTTTGCTGCAAGCCAAAAATGCAATCAATTACAACTACACCATTGTCGAGCAGAATTTGGAAGAGATTCGTAATATTTCGTTTTCAATCTCGGGGGATTTTTGAGAGTGCGGCAAGGTTGCGCTTGCATGGCAGATTTGATTTTGGTATTTTCAGGATGTGAAAGATTTTTTGCCGAGCATCGTGCACTTTCTTGACTCTTTCGCAGAGTTTCGCAGACGCACACTCTATGGCGCGGTGGCCGGCATGAGTATTGACCAAGGCGTTGATCGTTTTGCATATCGCAACGGCTTGTTTGTCTTTGCACAATCCGGTGAGCATGTGAGATTGTTAAACGACAAAAAATTCCTGCCCAAAGCTTATCTCTACCAGGCATGAACGGTTCGGACGTGGCTGCGGCTACAGCTCGATTCTTAGCTGCAATGAGTGCATGCATTTTCCTGGCATGCCAAGGCCCGGCAGAGTTTGAAGCCCGCGACACCTCCGGCATGCGCTGGTTCAAGGGCAATACGCACACACACACCACTATGAGCGACGGCGATTCGCCGCCGGAAGTGGTGGCGCGCTGGTATAAGGATCACGGTTATCAATTCCTCGTTCTGTCCGACCACAACGTTTTGGTTGATCCCGCCTCTTTAGCTGCTTTGCAAGATTCCGCCTTTCTGCTCATCCCAGGCGAAGAAGTCTCCGCGAGATTCGAAAACAAGCCGGTGCACGTCAATGGCTTGAACCTGCCGCAGGCCGTCCCTCCACAAAGCGACAGCACATTGGCGGGCACGATTCAGAAAAATGTCGACGCCGTGCGCGGTGTGAACGGCGTGCCACATATCAACCACCCTAACTTTCGCTGGGCATTCCATCAGCGCGAGCTGCTGCAGATTCGCCATGACAAATTGTTGGAGATTTTTAACGGCCATCCTTTGGTGAATAATCTCGGCGGCGGGGGCTGGCCGGGCATGGAGCAGGTGTGGGATCACTTGTTGTCGGCCGGCAAGCGCATTTACGGCATCGCCGTTGATGACGCACATCATTTCCAGGGCGAGTTTGCTCCGGAGCGCAGCAATCCCGGCCGCGGCTGGGTGGTGGTGAAAGCGCGCGCGCTGGAGGCATTGGAGATTGTCAACAACCTGGAAGCAGGATTGTTTTACGCCAGCACCGGCGTGGAGCTAGAAGATATTATCATTACAAAAAATCAACTTGAACTTCGCATTCGCACGCGAAATGATTTCAGATATCGCACGCAATTCATCGGCGAACGCGGCAGCATATTATCCCAAACGGAAAACAATCCAGCAATTTTTCATTTGCGCGGCAAGGAAAAATATGTTCGTGCCAAAGTGCTGGATTCCGGGGGATTCGTGGCGTGGTTGCAGCCGGTGTTTACGAAATAGTAAACTACCGAAATCGCAGAGCCACGGGCATTGCTGCAGCAGGATCAGACTGCCACCACGACGATCGTCGCCGCAGGGCAAATACAAGCTTTGCCGATCACGTTCATATCGGACGTGATCACCTTGAATAGCAGCACTTCCGGCAGCGGCGGCAATTTGCATTTGCGCGGGGGCGGTGCTGGTGAATTAGGCTATTTGGTGGAGGGTCTCAGCTTTATCGATCCGAATGGCGGCCCATCCGGCATGAGCCTTGGCCGTTCTGCATTGCAGGAGATGCAGATTGCTTCCGGCATTTTTAACGCCGAATTTGGCAACGCGCAATCCGGCCTTGTTTTGATTGACACCCCAGAAGGCGCCACGGATCGTTACTCCGGACGGTTGTCTTACCAAACCGATCACACTGGTGATGAAGGCTTGGGCGAAACCATGGCGCAGCTGGACTGGTACGAAGGCAGTCTGGGTGGACCGGAGCCGCTCACGAAATACCTCCTGCCGCTATTGGGTGTGAATCTTCCCGGCGCAATGACGATTTTTCTGCAGGGCGAAACTCGCATGTTCGACCGTGCCGATTTTCATGTGCAAGCGTTAGCGGATCTCAACCGCAAATCGTTGATCCGCGAATCGCCGGAGCTACACAGTTCCGAGGCCTTGCGTCAAGAGACAATCTTCGGCAAATTCTTCAGCCTTGGGGGTAAACGCGAAACCGTTTTGAGTAATTATAATACCAAACTGGTTTGGCAAATGACACCAAGCTCTCGGTTCACGTTGAGTTGGCGCGGCCAGGATCACAATATTCATCAGTGGAACTTCACGCTTGGACGTGAGGTGGGCGAATTGGTGGCAGCGGCGCAAGATGCTGGCATCAGCAATCTGGTGAATGAGGACGGTGACAACTTTGTCGACGAGGAATTGCTCGATGGCCGCGACAACGATGGCGACGGTGCAATCGACGAAGACACCCGCCTCGACCAAAGTTATTATCTTGGCGACTTTGCCTGGGGTCTCGACAATGATCGCGACGGCCGTGTGGATGAAGAAGCACTCAACAATATCGATGATGATCGTGACGGCCAGATCGATGAGGATTTGCAGCCCTACGATTGGCGCGGGAATGATCGTGGTGCGCGTTATGAGCAACGCGGCGATCAATTGAATTTCTGTTGGATGCAAATGCTGAACCCCAAGAACTTTTTTGAAATCAGGCTGGGGCGGTCGCACGCTTCTAGCGGCTCCTTGCCCAAGCTTGGCAAGAACGGACGCTCACGTTCGAGCTTTGATGAATTGGAGAATTGGATTCGCGAGTTCGATGCGTTGATCGCCGGCGGTGTGGCTATTCCAGATTTGCCATTCATGATCGAACCTTATCGCGGTTTCGGCACGCCGGCAGAGCGCTTCACCGACCGCAATGGCAATCGGTGCTACGACCTGGGAGAGCCATTTGAGGATTGGGACGGCGACGGCTTGTACGATTTGAACAATGCTCCTGGCTTCAGCGTGAATTTGAATCAACCCTGGCTGTTGCAAGGAGCTACTCATCCTTTTCGCGGACAGTATATTCATGGCAGCCACTGGCTGCCAGGCCGCGCCGGCTTTGACAAGCGCACAGCGACCAACTATGCTTTTAGGTTTGATTTCACCAGCCAAATCTTTTCACAGCATGAGCTCAAAGGAGGCTTGGAAGCAAACTATAGCGAAGTTGCAGATGTAGCACGGCAATTCCTCGCGCCTTACGATGGCCTCGGGTTGTTCCGTTTTCAAGCCCGCTCGTTCACAAATCGTGAAGCGGTGTATGTGCAAGACAAAACGACTTTCGCCAATCTGGTGGTCAATCTCGGCGTACGCGCGGGGAGGTTTGATCCCGGCAATCAAAACGTGCCACAATCCGATACAAGCGCAAACTTTCAACCGCCTGGCGCGCGCTGGCAAATCATGCCGCGACTTTCGCTGGCTTTTGCCGCGACCGGCAGTGACGTGATCTTTGCTGGCGCCGGGCGCTTCGTACAAAGTTTGAGCGGTCCAGTTCGCAGTGGGAATGCCATCGCGTATGATTCCGACGTACACCCGGCACAAACCACGCAATTCGAATTGGGCGGGCGCCATGGCTTTGGCAGGAACACGGTTGTTTCTTTGCGCGGTTTTGCAAAGAAAACCACCAATGCGCCGCGAATGCAGCAGGTCTTCGATGGTGCTGGCAATGCCTTCCTTACCTACTTCAATGATTCCGACTTCCAAATCAAAGGCCTGGAATTGCAATGGACGTTCAAGACGAGCCTGAATTTCTCCGCTGACGTGAGTTATACTTTGCAAGAAGGCCAGTTTGTGTATTTGCCTCGAAATACGGATATTATTACGGACATTTCCGCCATCGCGCCTCCGGTCGATTGGGATCAGCGCCACAAACTGGTCTTCATCGGCGCCTTCGATCTCGGCGAAAAGGAAGGCTTACGGTTGGGGAGTATTCATCCTTTCGAGGAGTTGAGTGCCAGTGCCGTCGTACGCTGGGCCAGTGGATTGCCGTACACACCCTCCACATTGTCTGGCGCACCTTTGATTGAGCAAACAAACACAAGACGTTTCCCGCAAACTTTCGAAATAGATGTTCGTCTCCGACGATTTTTTAAAGTCGGTGAGATTTGGCGGCTCGGCGCTGTTTTCGAAGTGCGAAATCTGACGAATCGCCGCAATGCCTTGGGCATGGATGACGGTGGTATTATCGATACTCATCGTGACAAGATCGGTTTCACAAATACTGGCACAGCAAGAGCACGAAACTACGGTGGTTTCAGCAATGCCGCGCCTCACCCCGCCGCGTGGCGTCACGGCAGAATCGTGCAGATGGGGATCACTGCGGAGTTTTAACAACTCGATCGAGCAAGATTTGCCTAGGGAAAGTAGTCTCGATGTACCAGTTCTGACTCATGCCCAATTCTAATCAGATTGGGGTGCGATTTCTTCTGCGGTTTCGATTTACAGAAACCGCTCACTATGGGGAACCTCATTGCAGCAATTGAAGGAGCCTGACGGTGAAATCAATTCTCAATGGTATTCAGTTGCACTATGAAATTCAAGGCCAGGGGCTGCCCGTTGTTTTTACTCATGGCTTCCCGCTCAGCCACAAAATCTGGCAGCCTCAAATCGAGGCCTTGCACGACGAGTTTTGTGTGATCACGCCCGATTTGCGCGGCCACGGGGAGAGTGAAGCGCCAACCGGGGCTTACTCAATGGAGAAGTTTGCAGACGATCTCTTCACTTTGTTGAAGCACCTCAACTGCGGGCCGGTCGTCATGGCAGGACATTCCATGGGCGGGTACATTGCATTCGCATTTTTGCGCAATTATCCGAATTGGGTGAAGGGCTTAATTTTAGTGAGCACTCGCGCCGCTGCAGATTCGCCCGAAGGCAAAGCTGGCCGAGAGACCTTGGCACAATTGGTTGAAAAGGAAAAGAGTTCCGCGCCCGTCGTGATGAAAATGTTGCCAAATATGGTGGCGCAAGCCTCTCTCGCTGCCCATCCTAATTTGAGAACAGAAGTCGAGCGCATCATGTCCAATACTTCGCAGAATGGTTTGGCAGGCGCGCTGCGAGGCATGGCCGCGCGCGCCGATGCGAATGATCTCCTGACTTCGCTTTGCCTCCCGACCTTGATCATTGCGGGCACTGCCGACGCACTCATTCCACACGCCGAATCAGAAAGCATGGCGCGAGCAATCCCCGGTGCCCAATTGGCGTTGATTGAGGGCGCGGGCCACCTGCCCAGCTTGGAAAAGCCAGAAGAAATGAATCGCGTGCTCCGGGAGTGGCTGCGAAAGGTTTGAGCGCCGGAACCAGCAGGCTTTGAGGACGGCACACTGAGCCTGCGACAAAGCCCTGTGGCTGTATGTTTATGAGTGGAAACGAAAATGTTTGCCATGAAGAATCTTCGAGTAGCGTTTGAAATTTTCACCCACACTGCTGTCAACTTTTTGCTTCCCTCCCTTGTCCTATTCCACGAAAGGCGGGCACACTGGCCGGATGTATACCCGCCACTGAGATGGTACCGGAAGGGTCATGCATGATCGGCAACGAAACGCAGTTGATTCAGCGTCTGCAAGCGGGCGAGATTTCCGCTTTTCGCGAGCTGGTAGAAGCCCACAAGCAGCGTATTTTCGCATTGGCTTACGATTTGACCGGCAATGTGCAAGATGCCGAGGACCTTTCCCAAGAAACATTCATCAAAGTCTATCGCGGTATCAGCAACTTTCGCGGCGAATCCAAATTGAGCTCGTGGTTGTATCGCATTGTCGTGAATTTGGCGCTCAATCGCCGCCGCAAAAAAGCGGTTTCAGAAATGGAATTACGCGAAAGTTTCGAAGGAGATGAATTGCACGCGCCTCATGCTGCGGAAGATGGAAACAATCCCGAGCGCGCAACGCAAGCTGCTTTCATGCGACAGGATTTGCGCCGGGCTTTGGACAAGCTGTCAGAACAGCAGCGTACGATATTCGTGCTGCGGCACGATCATGATTTGCCGCTGCAACAGATCGGCACCATGCTGAAGATCTCCGAAGGTACGGTCAAAAGCCAGCTCTTTCGCGCGCTGCGAAAACTGCAGGAGCATTTGGCGTATTATAAGGCGGATTTGGGGATTCGCTGAGACCTATTGCGAACATAAACGACTCATACGTTAGGCGTGTAACGTGTAATGTGTAACGTGTAAGAGAAAATTGGCTTGCTTCTAAAACACAGGTTACAAAATCAGAGTGATCGTTATGCCTTGTACAAAATACGAACCGTTGCTGGCGGCCAAGCTTTTTGGCGATTTGAATGACGACGAGCAGGCCAGGCTGGAAGCACATGTTGCTATTTGTGCTTCCTGCCGGAGGCAATTAGCCACATTCGAGCGCATTTTGTCGGGAATGGGTGAGCCGGCACGGCCGGAAATGCCGCTACACTTTTGGGACGGCTACTGGCATCGTCTCATCGAGCGCATGGAAAAGGAGCCCGCTCCTGCGCTTTCGTTTTGGGAAAAAGTGCGCGAAACTTTTTCAGCGAAATGGTCGTGGGGCTGGCAGGTAGCGGCGGCGGCATCATTGCTGGTGCTGGGCATGGTGATTGGGCAATACTTCTCGACGAAAGACGCACCGGTCGAGGTCGCGATCACACAGCCCTCGCCGGCCAACATTCCGGCGCACAATGCCAGTGCGCGTACGGCGCAATTGCTCGAGCGTTCAAAGATTTTGTTGATCGGCATTGTCAACGATGATTTCAATGCCGCACGATCCTCCGATCTCGCGCGCCAGCGCAAAGTTTCGCGCGCCCTGCTGCAAGAAACGCGCGCACTGCAGACTGCTTTATCCGGTTCGCCGGATCGGCGCGTGCAGCAATTGCTGCAACAGCTCGAATTCGTGCTGTTGCAAATCGCCAATCTCGAAATCGAGCATGATCTTTCCAGCGTCGAATTGGTACGGGAAGGAATTGACCGCGAAGGCTTGCTGTTGAAGATCAATATTGAGGAATTGGTGCGCGCGGCAGAAAAGCAGGCACCGGGAACGCGGTTGCGTAAGGGAGTACTATGATAAAGGTTATGATTCGATTGCGCCATAAGAGAATAATCCATGAATGACATACCTAAGTTAGCGTCTCGATTTTTTTTGTGTACTTTGGCCGCATTGCTCCTGCCGCTTTCAATGGCGGCCCAAGAGTCTGCCAATACACAAAGTTACCCTACACCAGGCAGATTGATAGACGTTGGTGGTTGGCGGCTGCACCTCAACTGCACAAAAAGAATTAAGAACGATGCGCCAACGGTGGTTTTGGAGTCCGGCTCTGGGGACTTCTCTTTCGATTGGAGTCTGGTGCAACCAGGCGTGGCACGATTTGCTCGCGTGTGCTCTTATGATCGGGCCGGCAGCGCCTGGAGCGACCTGGGCCCGCGCCCGCGCACGATGGGGCAGGTTGTTTATGAGTTGCATACCGCGCTGACGAAGGCTGACATCGAGGGGCCGTACGTCCTGGTTGGCCAGTCTCTCGGCGGTCTGCTGATGCGTGCGTTTGCAAGTCAGTATCCTAAAGAAGTCGCCGGCATGATCTTGGTTGACAGCACGCACGAAGATGCTCAACTCATCATAAACGGCGAAATCCAGCGGATGCGCGAGCTTTCTCAAAGTAGAGCAATCCCTCCGATTCAGACGACTATCTCTGTTGCTGATAAAACACTCTCTGCGGAAGAAAAGCAGCAAATTGAGGATTTTCTGAAGCAGATCGGGCCGCCAAAAATTGAGCCGCCATTCAATAGATTGCCAGTGGACGTTCAACAGGTACGTCTGTGGGCGCTGGCGCAGCCACAACATTATGCGGCGGACAATGATCCTTGTTGGGCGGAGGAATTCGCCGAAATATACGCGGCCCGAAGGATACAGGACTATCCACTCGGCGACCTCCCGCTCATCGTTCTGACGCGCGGTAAGAGTGAGTATCCGGATACGGAGGAGGGCGGGAAGTTGGAAGTTGAACGAAAGCGCCTGCAAGCGGACTTGCTAAATCTCTCGCGTCACAGCAAGCAGATAACGGCAAAAACCAGTGGGCATCATATTCAGTTGGACGATCCCGAGCTGGTGATTGATGCGATACGTCAAGTGGTAAGCGCGGTTCAGCATCATACCAAACTGGCGCCCTGATATCGAAAACCATCGTTGCAGAGGAAAAAATGTTGAAACGTATTCAAGCAGTTGCATTTGTAGCCAGTATTTGTCTGCTTCCAGCACCCGTGCGGCCCTGGACTTCACCCGCTGACCAACAAAACCTCTTGGTCAAAGAGCCGGTGGGGGAACCACAAGATGCGACCTATCAAGCCTATAAAACGGCACAAGCCTTTGTGTACGATCAGCGCTGGAATGAAGCGATCACAAATTTGCAGGGTTTCTTGCAAAAGTATCCCAAGAGCAAATACGATGATGCTGCACAGTTCTGGATCGTTTATAGTCGCGAAAAACGCGGCGACAATGCCGAGCAGGTGTTTCAAGCTTATAAAGAATTCATTGGTAAGTATTCGCGCAGCAAATACGTCGACGACGCCAAAGCCAATATGATTCAGCTCGCCTCGGTGCTGGCGAAACAAGGCAAGCCGGAATATCAAGCCCAGGTGCAGACTTTTCGGGAAAGCGACGAAGCCGAGCTGCGGCTGCAAGCCTTATATGCGCTCGGCAACTATGACGACCCGTCGACCGTGCAAACGTTGACCGGTTTGCTCGCCGCCGAGAAGAACGCCGATCTGCGCCAAAAAATCGTCTATATCCTGGGCAACATGGATGAAGACGCAGCGAGTGAGTCGTTGAGTAAAATTGCTTTGAGCGATCCCGATGCCGGCGTGCGCAAAGCGGCCTTGTACGCCATTGGCAACAGTGACAACGCGCAAGCCGTTCCGACCTTGCTGCGCATTGCGAAAACCGAAAAGGACCCCGATCTGGCGCAAGCCGCAGTTTATGCCATCGCCAATCAATCTTCCCGGGAAGCAGTGACGGCATTAAATGAGATACTGCAGAGCACTTCCGAGGTGAAGACGAGACAGGCGGCGCTTTATGCGCTGGCGAATACCGGCCAGCCCGAAGCTTTGCCCGCGTTGGAAAAAGTCGCCAAGCAAGACACGGAGCCCAAGTTGCAGGAAGCCGCCGTGCACGCCATTGGCAATCTCGGCACTTCTGAAGCAATAGACGCCTTGCTGCGTATTTTGGAGACTTCCTCCTCAGCCTCGGCGCGTAAAGCGGCGCTATATGCCATCGGAAACACTGGCGGTACAAAAGCCGTACAAACTCTCGCCAAGGTTGCTACCACACAAGCGGACGAAGATTTGCAGCAAGCGGCCGTGTATGCCATAGCGAATGCCGGAGAAGCGGAGGCGGTCACTGCGCTCGCGGAGGTCGCACGCAAAACGGAGTCGCCAACCGTGCGGCAGGCAGTGGCGCATGCGCTGGGCAATACCGGTGAAGATCAGGCTATTACCGTGCTCTATGAACTAGCCACGAAAGATTCAAATTCCAAAGTGCGCAGCGCAGCGGTAAGCGCGCTGGGCAACATCGATTCTCCCAAAGCCAAGGAAGCGTTGCTCAAAATCATTCGAGGAGAAAGGCAATGAAGCACAGCTTAAACATCCGTTCAATTTATTGGCGCTCTCTCGTGCTTGTGCTTTCGCTTGCAACGACGCTTTTGCTTGCCCAGGAAACTTCTGCGCCGTCAAGCGAAAGAACCAAAGCACCAAAGGCCAAAGCAGACTCCGCGAAACAGGCAACCCGCCGTGCTTTGCGAGAAGCGGAGCACGAAATTGCGAGAGCCCGGCGCGAAGCGGAGCTCGCACCGGAGCTGGCAGGAGAAGATTGGGAGGCATTGGCGGAAGTCCCCTGGCCGGTTATTCACGAAAGTATGGAGCTGGCGCGCGAAGCCATGGACATGGCGCAGGCACAATTGCACAACTTCGATTTTGCCGAATTAAACGAACACATGGCCGAGCTTGCGTTTACTTTGCCGCCTCACGGTGGTGGTCCGGTTGGGGTTCCGCCAATCCCGCCAATGCCGGTGATTCCGCCCATTCCACCGATTGCGCCTATGGTTAGTATTCCGAATCTCGAGAATTGCAAGCGCGGCTGGGTGATCCGCGGCTTTTTTCATCCGTCGAGAGAATACGAGTCTTATTTGAGTGAAGATGAACGCTTGCGCATTACCGCCCTGAGTGCGCTCATCAATCAAGACGAAAATGCTGCTTTGGGCGAAATTAAAAGCATCATTGCCAAGAATCAGAACTGGGCAATGCGCGCCTCGTCGATCGAGCTTTTGGCCTGCCTCGAAGATAGCGAAGCCGTGCTCTTACTACGCGACGTCTTGCACAATGAAAGCGACCAGCGCGTCCGCCTCGCCGCCGTGCGGGCACTCTCACATATCGATTCTCCTGAAGCGCGGGAGGCGCTGCAGGAGTTGTTGAAGAAATGAAGTTGCCGGTGTTCGGTGTTTAGTGATAAGTGATCAGTGATCAGTGAGTAGTCACTGATCACTAATCACTAATCACTGATTTTTCCCTCATTGACAATCCCGCCCAGACTCCTTAAGTTTCATACAGTTTGATCGTACCAGAAATCCAACAATCCAATACTCCACCAATCCATCACTCCACTCCCCGGAGATGGCCATGTTGAACTACATCGCATTGGCAATCCCCGCCTTTCTGTTGTTGATTGGCGTAGAGGTTCTGATTGCGCGGTTCGAGAGGAAGGATTATTACCGCTTCAATGATGCCATCAACGACATGAGCTGCGGCATTGCGCAACAAGTGATCGGAGTTTTCACGCGCACGGCTATTCTTGCGACCTATGTCGGCGTCTATCAAAATTTCAAATTGCTCGAGATTTCGAATGGCTCAGTTATGGCCTGGATTGCGCTCCTGTTCGGCGTGGATTTCTTTTACTATTGGTTTCATCGCGTCAGCCACCGCATGAATGCCCCATGGGCTGCGCATATCGTACATCATCAAAGCGAGGATTTCAATCTCGCCGTCGCCCTGCGGCAGAGCGCATTTCAAAGCTGGTTTTCGTGGATTTTCTATCTGCCGCTGGCGCTGATCGGTTTTCCCCCCGCGATGTTTTTGACCGTGGCAGCCTTCGACACGCTGTATCAATTTTGGATTCATACGCAGGCTATCAAAAAGCTCGGCCCGCTGGAGTGGGTGATGAACACGCCCTCGCATCATCGCGTGCATCATGGCCGCAACCCGCGCTATCTCGACAAAAACTACGCGGGCATTTTCATCATTTGGGATCGAATGTTCGGTACTTTCGTACCGGAAACCGAGCCGGTGGTATACGGCGTTACCGAACCGTTGAACAGTTGGAATCCGTTCTGGGCGAATTTTTCTTATTGGATCAAATTGAAAAATCTGGCCAAACAATTTCCACGTTTCATCGATAAAGTCAAACTCTTCTTCATGCCGCCGGAATGGCGGCCAGCCGGCGTAGCGTCGTTGCCGCCACATCCGGAGGTTTCGGTGGAAACCTACGTCAAGTTCGATACACAAATCCCGCGCGGTTTGACGGCATACGTGTTCGCGCAATTCCTTCCCGCTACGTTCGCGACGTTTTGGATCTTGATGAAGGAAAATACCTGGCCGATGGCGATGCTTATTGCTTTGGCAGCCATGATTCTATTCACGACGCTCACCTTAGGTGGCATTTTGGATCGCAAAGGCTGGGCGTTTTGGCTGGAAGGCGCGCGCTTGATATTGGCCGCGGTGTTGATAGTGGTGATCTATCGCGCACACGAGTGGCGTACCGCAGTTTCTACCCTGACGGTTATGGCAACACTGGCTTCGGTCTTTTGGTTGGGAAGATTTCATTCACTTTTCCATACACGCGTGCCGCGGGTGCTGGAAGCCTAGAAAAGCCCTGTTAGAATCGCACCACTCAAGCTGTCATGCCGTAGGCATCTTCCCTTGTTCTGGTGCAGCATTTGGGGAAGATTCCTAACGGAATGACAAACAATAAGGGCATTCGCAAAGCAACTTGACATTGTCAAGATCATCAAGAGAGAGAAAGATGAAATTTGCCAAGTGGGTCTTTCGGATCGCGGGTATTTACGGCCTGATTGTTCTCACCCCGATGTACTTTACTGAAGGCCAAATCAGTCGTGATTTTCCACCTGCGCCCACGCATCCCGAGTACTATTACGGGTTCATTGGGGTTGCTTTGGCGTGGCAGGTTTTGTTCCTGCTGTTGTCGAAGGATCCGCTGCGCTACCGCATAATGAATCATGCCAAGTCTGAATAAATTCTTCACGACCATCGATCTGCGTTTCACCGCGTGGATGGCGCGTTATGGCATCTTGTTTTTGCGCGTGAGCCTCGGCATTGTCTTCTTTTGGTTTGGCGTGCTGAAGTTTTTTCCGGGACTCAGTCCGGCGCAAGATTTGGCCATTCGCACCATTGACAAGATGACGTTTGGGCTGATACCTCCACACGTTTCTCTTTTCATCTTGGCAGCGTGGGAATGTTTGATTGGGTTGGGATTGATTCTGGGTGTGTTTATGCGTATCACGTTACTGTTGTTATGGTGTCAAATGCTGGGCACGATCACGCCGGTTCTGTTTTTCCCTCATGAAGCTTTCACCCAAATTCCCTTTGCCCCAACCTTGGAGGGCCAATACATCATTAAAAACATCGTGCTGATCAGTGCGGGTTTGGTGATTGGGGCGACGGTGCGGGATGAGAGGTTTAAGATAAATTCTCGAATAACTGCTTGAATTCGGGATACGTTTTTTGTCTTCCAAACAGTGCACTGATATTTTGATGATGTGCTCGATGGCATGAATCATGTTGTGGTGGTCGTGATCTTCAAGGAAGGCGCAGATGCTTCCGGAAGGGTTCAATTTGAGAATTTTATCGTCACCGCTTATTTTCAATTCTTTTGAGAGAGTGTTATGAGCCCGATCAATTATCAGTACGACCGTGAAGCCGATGTGCTTTACATTTCCTTTGGGCAAAGCGATCACGTTTTCTGAGTTCGAAATAGTAAATTCCTGCATTCCAAAATTCTACAAAACACAAATTGAACACAGATTTTGCAGTTGAACGTAGATTAATTAGCGCAAAAATCAGTCCCTGAAAACAAATTAAGTAAAATCTGGGAAAAACATTTTGAAACACCCTGATTCCCTTTGAATGACATTCCTCTGTTGTCTTGCAGTGTTCTCCGGTTTCCTTCCGTGTTATTCTGTGTGCTTCCGTGGCTAAATTTAAAACGCAAACCCTCCCCCAATCGTCAACCGCAACCCCTCCGGTGAGCTGGTCAGACTGAAGCTGAAGACATTGGTCGGAAATATCGGCGCGATCCAGTTTATCTTTCACGATTAAGCGATACTCTAAGCTCGAGTGATCGTTTAACCCTGCTCAACCAAATCGGCGTGGGCTATGTCAAGCAAGCCAAAGGCGACTCCGCGCTCTCATATTTGGAGCAAGCCCTGCCTCTCGCGCAGCAGTTACAAGAGGAAGAGGCGTTGGGTAACATCTTGAACTACCTGGGCTCAGCGCATAAAGTGCTCAGAGATTGGCCTAAAGCCGAACAATATTTGCAACAAAGCATTGCGCATAATCGCGCGGTGCAAGGAGATAGCGCGCAAGTCCTGGGCTATAGCTATTTTCATCTCGCCGGGGTTTCGCAAGCTCAAAACCAGTCTCACAAGGCAAAAGAATACGCCGGCCTTAGTCATGCGCTGGTCAAGCAGCATCAACTCGAGGAATTGCAGAAGGAGGTGGAGGCATTGTTGCGGGAATTGGAGGAAAAACCATAGAAAAACCCCTTGCAGTTAGTGCCTCCGCTTCATAATTTCCACAAACAAGCCTCGAGAAAACAGCCATGAAGATGAACAATAATAAAACCAAATCCTTTTCATTTTCCGCTTACGTTGAGCAAGCGCTAAAACTGGCGGAATATGCAAAGGATGAGAACGGCGTCATTGTTGCGCATGTGCCGAATATTTCCGGTTTCTTTTCTCAGGGGGAGAATTTTGAAGAAGCCCGCGAGAATTTGAAAGACGCCATCGAAGGCAATCTCGTCCTCGCGTTACAGCTCGGTTTCGAGATTCCGGAGATTGCGGGCGTCGAGATGAGGGAATTCGACTATGCCCAAGCTGGTGCCGCTCCCAGCGCGTGAAGTCATACGCAAGCTTCGGGTCTTAAATTATGACGGCCCGATTCCCGGTGGCCGGCATGCTCACATGGTTCATCATGCCTACAAGAAAATCATTCCTATTCCCGTCCACGGCAACAAAGATATCGGCATAGGTCTGCTGCGGAAAATCATTCGTGACACCGGTCTCACAGTTGAAGAATGGAATGAGCTATAATTCCTGCATTCCAGTTGAATGACATTCCTCTGTTGTCTTGCAGTGCTCTCCGGTTTTCTTTCCTTGGTCTATTCAGCTTCCGACTCCGGTTGACAGAGTTAGTACGATAAGTAACATCATAATGTCATCCTGGAAGGATCTTTTTGATATTGAGCACGGTGCTTATGCTGAAAAAGATGCCTCCTGCATGACATGTTACTTGGAAGCGTGCTTCCGGGGCTAAAACGCAAACCCTCCCCCAATCGTCAACCGCAACCCCTCCGGCGAGCTAGCCAGGCTGAAGCTGAAGACATTGGTAGGGAATATCGGCGCGAACCAGATGCCGCCGGTGGCAGAAGTGTGCCAATCGCCCGGGCTGTTGCCATCCACCCAAACACGACCCATGTCCGCGCCCGCGAGAATGCCGAAGCTCGTCTGGAATAGAAATGTGTATTTGAAGAGATAGAGACGTGCTTCCGCACTGCCCAATGCGGAAACATCGCCGCCGAAGCGCTCCCGCAAAAAGCCGCGCAGGGATCTGCTGCCGCCCAAGTATGCAGCTTCATAGTATGGAAAAGTTCCGAAGATTTTCTCACCACGCGCGCGTGCGGCAAGGCTCAACGGTTTGAGAGGCATGAAGAAGACCCTCACGTCGGCAATCGTTTTGGTGAAGTCGTTGTCGTTCTTGAAAGTTTTGGGATAATAGATCGCGCCGGCGCGGAAGAAAAAGCCTCGCCAGGACGCGACCGGATGGATGCGGCTATCATAGGTGAGCGCGGTGCCGAGCTGAAAGACTGAACCGATGTCGCTACCATAAGGCTGCACGGTTGAAATGAAGTCGTTATCCTTGAATTGCGTTTCAAATCGCCGGTACGCGGTGATGAAAGAAAGGACGGTCTTGGGTTCCAATTTAACATGCAGCATGGGGCTAAGCAAATACTCTTCTGAACGCACGCGATAGAAATCATTCTTTTCCTGATTAGCGTCGCGCGGAGCGTCGTTGCCGAGGCCGTAGAAATTGGTCACTTCTTGCGGCACCGTGGTGCTCGCGCCGAAAGTGAAATCCAGATTTTTTTTGACGTCGACCAAATGGCTAAAGAAACGGACTCGAAAAGCGTTGGTGAGAAAGGCATAATTGCCGGCAAAGCTGAGCATAGAGCTGTAAGGGCTTTTGCGAAAGCCGTAGAACAAGTATTTCAGCCCGGCCCCGAGAAAGACTCCGTCGTCCGGCGTGTATGCAAAGAAGGGCACTGGTTTCGTGTCGTAGCCGTAATCGCGTAGCAGCGGCTTGTTCTCGTGAAAGTTGATGATGGAATCGACCGTGCCGGTTTTCAACTCAGTGCTGGGACCGGTAACGAATTGATTGCCGGTTTTGGTATCGTAGACATACGTTTTGCTTTCCGTCTCAGGAAAAAGCAACAAGAAGCGCCCGGTTGCCTTGGATTCGTCCACAATTTCATCTTCCTGGCTGCCTCCGATAATGCGCACCAGAATGCTATTCTTCACTTGCCCGGAAACGACGACTTTGTCTTTGCCGCCCATCAAGAACAGGCGAATCTCTTTGGTTTCGTTACGGTTGAAGGTGCGATTATAAAGCAGGTCTTCAGGTTTTGTCTCACCGGTGTCCTTGTCGCGCTTGAAGATTTGCACGCCCACGTGATCATCGTCTGCTCGCTTGATCTCGGCGTATTCGCCTTTGTCGCTGGTGACGATTTCCGGATATTGCGCCAGGAACTCGTAATACTGTCTCGTGGCTTTGGGCAAGACCTCACGGCGCGTCTTCAAGCGTTGCGCTAAGTCCGCTCCTTCAATGGCATAAATAGGAGGGGGGAGTTGGCGCACGGCCTTTTCGATCACTTCGTCCGTCAGCTTGGTGACCACTTCATTTTGTACGGCATCGAATTCGTCCCATGTCGAGCCATTCAAGAAGCGGCGGTCCATGTGCCGGCCCGAATGCGTGAGGCTGATGACGTCCGGATTGTCTTTGTAATAGTTTTCAAGCTGCCGCACGATGAAGCGCTTCTCACCCAGAGAAGGGATCACGCCGTCGAGCTTGACAAAAGCCTGATCGCGATCACGCGGAATGGGATACCAGACTTTTTTCTTACCCTCCTTGAAACGCGCCCAGCGCCATTGGTCGGCGTGGCGATCCCAATCTCCCAGTAGCATATCGAGCAAACGCGCTTTCAAATGCGCACGCGGATTCACATAGTCGTCGTTATCCTCTTGCAAATCTAAAAACAACTCGTCCGTGCCCACGATCTTATCTGAACCGGCAAATCCCGGCTCACCCTTGGGCCCGTCGGCCGGGCGCTCTTCAATAAAGCCCATCAAATTGGCGAATTCTTTGCGAAACTCTCCCAAGCGTGCATCGTCGGGCATGATGACCAGTTGCGGATTCGCGTGCAAAACGCCGATGGCTGCTGCGATCTCGGGAACAACCAGGGCGGCATAAGGATTGGCGCTGCTGATCTGATCGCGCAACACGCCCGCCGCAATGGTTTCGCGCAGCTCGGGTGGCAGGGTTTTGCTGGGGTCCTTGTCGAGCGAACGAAAGGCAAATTCCCGCCCATCACCGGAATCGAAGCGCAAAGACATGGTTTGAAGCCCACCGCCTTTTTTTGTCGGCTTCAGGCCACCCGCAAACGAGCTCAAGTCAAGAATAGGCGCCTCGACGGGCGTCGTCCAAAGATTGCGATGGTGGTCTCCGAAAAACCAGCGATGCAGACCCCCGGCCTGATACTGTGGCCCGGCGGCGCGCTGTTCGACTTTGTTTTTTGGGGGATCATTTTGCGCATGGACATTATTGATTGCAAAGCAAAATGAAATCGCCATGAAACATGCGGTGGCGGTGCGGTGCATTCTGGCCCTCGTGTGAGAGATTTTTCTGTTCGCGTCGAAATGCGGCTGGTGTGAGTTGTGCAAATAACTCAAATCAAAGTCGAAAAGTCAAGCGAAGAATCCAGCAGTTTGTAAAAGGGCCGCTTGATCCTAATGCCCTAGCGTTCGCCGTTTCCATACAAGCATGGCCAGCACGATCAAGGCCATCACGCCCGCCCACCAATCCCCCCAGCGCGTGTAGAAGGTCGGCGGCATTTCCATCAAAGGTACCTGGGCAGCGAAAACGGCCGGTTCATGCAATGGCGTGCGCTGCGTAATCTCACCATCTGGCCAAATGATCGCTGAGATGCCCGTGTTGGTGCTGCGTACCTGCACTTTGCGCGTCTCCACGCAACGCAATTGGGAGAGCGCGAGATGCTGTTCCGGCTCCTGCAGCTTTCCGAACCAGCTATCGTTGGTGACGTTCAGAATGATGTTGGCGCCTTTTTGTGCATATGCGCGCAAATAATGTGGATCGAGGATTTCATAGCAAATCACCGCCGCCGCCCGAATGGTTTGATAGGAGATGATTTCAGGACCCGGGCCGGCGCCAAAATCGGAAATGGCGGGGATGAGGTTCTTCAAAGCCGGAAAAATATTTGAAAGAGGCACGTACTCCCCGAAAGCCAGCAGTATGTGTTTCTTATAAATCGCGCTGGCCTGCATTTGGCCGGGTTCGATCAAAATCATCGCATTGAAATAGCGAAAGGCCGGCTCGCGTTGCTGCGCGTTGCCCCCGGTGATCAAAGCCGCACCGAGGCGCGCGGACAAATCTGCCAGCATCGCGTGCTCGGGCCGGGCGTTTGGAAAGGGATAAGGATACGCGCCTTCGGGCCAGAGCACGAGATCCAGCTTTTCAGGGGTACGGCGTTGCAAATCGAGCGTCAAATCGCGATGAATCTCCGCCATTTTCTGAAACGCTTCGCGATTGCCGAATTGCACCAGCAAGCGATCCATGTTGCCGACGTTGCCTTGCACCACGCCGACGTTTTTGTGCACGGCTCTGCGCGCGTACTCAGCAACTTCGTGTAAACGAAAATGCCCGTAGATCATGCTGAACGCCAGAAAGCCGATTCCCAGGCTCATCGTGAGGAGTGCTTCGCGTGGCGCAAAAATGTTTTGCGCTCCGGGATAAAAGGACAGACGCGGAAGGATGAGCTGATCTAACAAAGCAAAAAGGGCGTAATTCATCCATAGAATGAGCGTCGTCAGCATGATCGCGCCGCCGAGATCTGCAATTTGAATCAACGGAATGGTGCGATACAGCGCGTTGCCGGCGTACCAGTAAAACAATTTTGGAAATACTGCCTCAATGACTACGAAAACGGCGGTGACCCACAGCGCCTGCCACTTCATGCTCAAGCGCTTACGCAACAGTGCCACGAGTCCGCCCGTGACTGCGAGATTGATACTGCCCGCTGCGGCATAAAGCAACACGATGGGAACGGCCGCGATCCAGGGCAAACCGCCGAATTCCACGGCGGTGTGCGCGATCCAAAAAAAACCGCCCAGCGTCATGACCGCAGAATGCAGCCAGGTATACCAAAACGTTTCTTTGAGATTTTCACAGCGATTGAGCAGCCACAAGTAGGGCAGGTAAGCAATGGGAAGCAAGAAAGTCAAATTGATTTCAGGATAGGAAAGAAAACCCAAACAGCCGCCGAGGATTGCTGCGAGGAGCTTCGTTCGTTTCATGCGTCTCCATTGGTCGCTATTCTATCCGTTGCCAAGATAAAGTCTCTAGAAGTTTCTCTGGCGTTAGCGACACTATGCCGCGATCACGCGGGCATAGCGCGTAGTTCAAGCCTTCCCGCGCCAGCGCTCGATTTCACGACGATTCTTTTTGGTGGGCCGTCCTTTTTCGGGCTCAGGCAATTGCCGCTCGAATGCCGAGATGAGCTTCATCATTTCACGCGTATCTTCCGGAATCTCGGGCGTGTGCTCGTGATAAATCTCCTTGGCATCTTTGGCCGAAAGCCCGCGCACTGGAATTTGTTTGATCTCCAGCGTGCGATAGCGATGCCCTCGCCTGACCACGATCACGTCACCGGCTTTTACTTCCTTCGACGCCTTGGCGACTTGTTCATTCACCTTGATGCGCCCCAGAGCACAGTCGGATGCCGCTGCTTCACGGTTCTTGTAGATGCGCGCCAGCTTCAGCCATTTGTCGAGACGCATCGCGGCTTGGGCAGAAGGTTGGCTATCAAGAGTTCTATTCATCGTGAGGGATTGCAGACTCTTTTGACTTCTTCGACCCAGCCGTCCTGCTCGGCTTGATGCGCAAGCGCATTTTGGTGCATTACGGCGAGATAAGCCTCGCGGCCTGCGATGAACTTGCGAAGATCTGCAAGAAAGGCCAGCCGGCTCGCGCGTTTTTCGGTACTACAATTTTCTAAAAGAGCAGCTTCATAAAATTCGTCGATTATTTGAAGAAGCCGTTCCATTTCTTGACGAAGTTGCCAAAGTTTAGCTTAGAAACTTCCCTGATGCGGCGCCCAATGCCTCCACCCTGTTTTGCAGTTGTTGAAGCTTGTCATATAACTCCTCGTCCGCTTTTTGGTGCTTTTCGAGTTCACTGCGATTTTCTGCCCAAGTGTTTAAGGCTTCCTGATGAATCTGGTCCACTCTGTTTTGGATTTTGTCAATACTCTCGTATAACTCGCTTCCAACGTCGAATAGTTCTTTATTGAGTTGCCTAAGGCCTGTCCTCATTTCTGTGCGAAGACGCGTTTCGACATCGGCAATTTGCTGCTCGACTTGATCAAAGCGTTGATCCACTTGGCCAAAGCGCTGATCGATTTGATCAAAGCGTTGATCCACTTGGCCAAAGCGCTGATCGATCTGATCAAAGCGTTGATCCACTTGGCCAAAGTGCTGATCGATCTGATCAAAGCGTTGATCGATTTGGCCAAAACGCTGGTCCATTTGACCAAAACCCTGGTCAACTCCGTCAAGGCGCTGATCAATCGTAGCGAGACGCTGATCGCTTCTTTCTTGACCCTGATCGAGCTTTTGCAGATGCTGATCGACTTGCAGAAACCCATTTTTCATATTTTGTTCAAGTTGATCCAGACGATCCAAAATTACCGCCCAGCCCTCTTGACCATTTGCAAGTTTTCCCCTTGATTTGCCCGGCATATGCTTTCCCCTTTGTCTGATCAAAACAGTTTGAGTTGATTATCCGCAATTTTGCTGATTTGTTTTTGTGGCTTGGCCTGCCAATGCTCGTACGCCTTGAGTTGTTCTTCAA
>JBOHQX010000257.1:0-49748 GCA_050732395.1 bacterium | reverse complement strand
CAGTGCCATGAAATTTATAGCGAAACGTTGCCTCAAAGGCAAAAGCAAAAAAAGAGTCTATCCCTTGCCTTTGCTCGAATCGATGTTCGCTTAGCTTGACACCTATGCCCTTCGGGGCTTATGGTATCCAGAACCTTCGGTTGACGCCTATGCGCGAAAGCGGGCATCCAGAAATCCAAGAAAATCCTGGATGACAATTGAGGGTCGCCGGAAAGGCGCTAAATTCAAAAGAGGATTTCAAGCAAAACTAGCCTCAACAATATGAATTCATACCGCACTCTGTTATTTTCATTCGTCGTTCTTGCATTGCGAGCCTATCCAATCATCGCGCAGGATAAACCTCAATCATGCTATCAAGTGGGCGATACCATTGCCTCGGATATTTTTGTGTGCGACCTGACCGGCGAAAAGAAGCGCCTGCTCGATCTCAAAGACGCCGACACAAAATTGATTTATCTTTTGCTTTTCGGCGGGCCGAGCGTGGAGCCGGCCAGCAGTTACGGCGGCTTGTGGTGCGTGGACTCTTTCAACGACATGCCGGTGTCGAATTATGTTTATCTCAAATACAAGAAACAAGGCGTCGCCGTCATCGCAGTTGCGTGCCCGCCGGTGTATGGTGAGGAGGAATATGGCTATATGGACGGAACTTTTCTGGCTCAGCCCGAAACCGCGCAGGTGTGGAAAGATGAATTCGGCCGTTTCGTGAACGCGGCCTATGAATTGCAGGGCAATCACGTCATTCCCTTCGACAAAGTTTATTTCGATCCCAAGTTCCGCCTGGCATTCAATCATAAAAAGCACGCCAATGGCGCGGCTTTTTCCGAGTCCGTGCTGCCCTGGATGGGAAAATTCAAGCCCGCGACCGATCATCAGAATTATTCGGTGCCGGTGATCTGGTTGCTGTCGCCGGAAGGGAAGGTGTTGCATGAGCCCTTCGTGGGAAATCGTTACGGCACCTCCACGCAACGCATCAATTATACGGTACGGGAGGTTGAAGCGGCGGTGCAGAAGATTTTGGCAGAGAGGAAGTAATGCTAAGACCCACTGTCGTCTTTTTGAACAACAACCATACTATACTATGTCATTCAGAAGGAATCCTGGTGAGTGCTTGTCCAAGAATTGTGAACAGTATCTTAATGAATGCTGTCAAACGCGCTCACCAGGATTCCTTCTGAATGACAGTGAGTAGCGGGGGCGAATCGCAACCGAACAGGTTTGGGTGATTTACCTATTGCGTTTCACGTATGATTCCCATACTGCCGCAACGCTTCAATCAGCTCGTTCATATCCGCCGGCAATTCACTCCGAAAGAACAGCGCTTCTCCCGTCACCGGATGCTTGAAGCCGAGCGTGTGGGCGTGCAGCGCCTGGCGATCAAAGCTCGCCAATAATCCCGCCGCAAAACTCGTATCTGCCATACTCAATCCGCTCAACTGGCTTTTACGACCTTCGTAGTATGGATCACCGAACACCGGATGCCCAATATGCGCGAGATGCACGCGAATTTGATGCGTGCGTCCGGTTTCCAAACGCAGGCGCAGCAAACTGTGCGTGCGAAAAGATTCTGCCAGCGCGTAGTGCGTCACCGCCCATTTCCCTTCCCGCGCACTCACCGCAAATTTCCGCCGGTCTTTCGTGCTTCTGGTCAGAAAGCTCGAGATGGTTCCCTTCTTGGGTTGGGGCACGCGCCAAACAATGGCGAGATACTCGCGCTGTGTGCTTTTGGCTTTGAATTGCGCCGCCAGCGCTGCATGCGTGCGCTCATCGCGCGCCACGACCAGCAAGCCGGAGGTATCTTTGTCGAGACGATGCACGATGCCCGGCCGCGCGGCATCGACTCGGGAAACATTCTTGAAATGAAACAAGAGCGCATTCGCCAGCGTGGCGTCGGGATGCCCATATGCCGGATGTACGACCAAACCGGCAGGCTTATCGACGATGACGAGATATTCATCCTCGTAAATGATCCGCAGGGGCAGATCCTGTGGAATCAAGTCGGTGGTTTTTTTTTCCGGAATATCGATCTGAATGACCTCGCCGGGCAGAATCAGATGGCTGGCCTTAGCGGCCGCGCCGTCCACTCTGATCGCGCCGATTTTGATGAGGATTTGCAATTGTGCGCGCGAAATTTCCGCGATCTGGTTGGCCAGAAATTTATCCAGCCGGATTTTGCTCTGATGGGGAGGGACAATGATTTGCAAGGCAGGAGCCGATATATGACACCACGGGCTTGACTACGGCTTGCGCGCTTCACGCCACTTGTCGTTCTCATCACTGGGCGCAGGCTCGCTCGCCACGAATACCGGCATTTTGGTTTTTTCCGGCGGCGTTTCGCGCTCAAACAGGACAAAGGCGATCAGCATGATCATACCGATGGTGACCGCACTGTCGGCGACGTTGAAGATCGGCCAGCGCACGTCGCCCAGGCCGGCATCGATGAAATCGATCACCTGGCCGTAGGCGTAACGATCGATGAGATTGCCGAAGGCGCCGCCCAAAATAAGCGCCAGTGCCAGACGCGAGGCAAAGCGCTCGTGGCGAATGCGATACAGATAATAGAGAATGACCAACGTTGCAATCGAGGCAAATATGGTGAAAAAATACTTTCCGCCGATGCGAATACCAAAAGCCATGCCGGGATTTTCGATGTACGTGAAACGCAGATAGTCGCCGACGAGATCGATCGACTCGCCCAGGAAAAAACGGGCTTTGATGGCGAGCTTCGTGACTTGATCCAGCACCACAATCACAGCAGCAATGATCAATATGCGCATGCGGTCAAACATGTTCATCCGGGCTTGAAAGAACTACGAGATGTAAGCGATTAGTATGAAACGGCTCAACATGGGAACAATGTCATTGCCAGGGAACTCCGCTTTCTTCCTTCATTTTGCAGTCGATACACAAGCGGGCGTGCGGAACGGCTTCCAGACGGTCGCGGCTGATGGGCTGGCCACAATGGTGGCAATTGCCGTAACTGCCGTCTTCAATGCGTTCGAGCGCTTGGTCGACGTGATAGAGCAAACGGCCTTCACGCGTAGCAAAATAGTACGCCTTTTCACGCTCCATATGATCCGTGCCCTGATCCGCCATATGGAACGAGTAGGTGGAATTTTCGCCGGAGGCTTCCTTGATCGTCGAGCTGTTGTCGCCGTTTTTAAAGGCCTCCAGTTCTTGCATGAGCTCGTTACGGCGTTCCAACAACAATTTCTTGAAGAAGTGCAAGTCTTGCGCTTGCATGAGTGCCCTCCTGTGAATTAATCTTCCAATATTGCTTTCATGAAAGCCAGAGACTCCCTGAGGATACACCAAACACGTCGGGTCATAAAGAATAAAGGCTTTTGAGGTGAATAACAACAATAATTTTGAGTTTTTGCCATCCCGCCGCTCACGCGTCATGCCTGCGCAATGCTGATTGTCACTGTTTCGCTACCAACTTCCCATTCTTCGCGATGGGCGAGGTGATTCTTGGCGGAATCAAGAAAGACGAAGGTCTCGGCTAGTGTTTCGCTTTGAATGTAGGCCGCAAGCTTTTGCAGTGCTTTCTGCACCTGAGGCGAAGCTTGATATGCGATACGAATGTGATCGGTGACTTCAAAATTTGCGGATTTGCGCATGTTTTGCACCCGGTTGACAAAATCGCGCGCCAGGCCTTCGGCGAGCAAATCCTCGTCCAACGTCGTATCCAGAGCGATCGTATAGCCCGCTTCCGTTGCCACCGCCAGGCCAGGCGCTTGTTGTTCGATCAGACGAACATTTTCGGCTGAGACCAGCACTACTTCGTCTTGTACTTTGATCTCTAGCCGGCTCTTGGCCTGCAATTCGCGCACGCTGGCAGAAGGCAGATTGCGAATCGCTTCCGCCACGGCATTGGCGCGCTTGCCGAATTGGGGGCCAAGAGATTTGAAAATCGGCTCGGCCTTCGAGATGGTCAACGCTGCGGCGGAATCCAAAAATTCGATCTTTTTGATATTCAACTCGTCCTGCACCAGATTCGCTCCGGACTGAAGCGCAGCCCGTTTTTGGGCATCCGGTGTCACAATCATGAGACGGCGCAGGGGCTGTCGCACTTTCAAGCCTTGGGCATTGCGCAGCGCCCGGCCGGTGACGACCACGGTACGCACCGCTTCCATTTGCGCTTCCAAATCCGGTTGGCGGAATTGATGAGCGGCGTGGCTTGCCGAGGGAAAAGTGCAAAGATGCACGCTTTCATCGGCGCGATTCTGTGCGGTCGTCAGGCGGCGGTAAATCGCTTCGCAGATGAACGGCGCCAGCGGTGCGCACAATTTGCCCACTGTCAGCAAAGCTTCATATAGCGTCTCAAAAGCTGCCCGCTTGTCCTCGCCCATGCCGGATTTCCAGAAGCGCCGGCGACAGCGGCGCACGTACCAATTGGAGAGATCATCCACGACAAATTCAGCAATTGCCCGACCGCCGCGGGTAACGTCGTAAGCAGTATAGTTTTCTTCCACGCGCGCCACCAAACCATTCAACCTCGAAATCAGCCAGCGATCGATTTCCGGGCGGTTCTCAATCGGAATCGGTCGATCGGAATAGACGAACTCATCGATGTTGGCATACATCGAGAAGAAGGCATAGGTGTTGATCAGCGTGCCGAAAAAGCGGCTCACCACTTCTTTGACGCCTTCAAGATCGAAGCGCGTGGTTTGCCACAGCGGGCTCACCGTCATCAAATACCAACGCACCGCGTCAGCGCCGTGCTGGGCAATAACCTGAAAAGGATCGACGGTATTGCCCTTCGACTTCGACATCTTTTGCCCGTCTTTATCGAGCACCAGCTCCAGGGACACACAGTTTTTGTAACAGGGCTGGTCGAAAAGCATCGCGGCAATCGCGAACAGCGAATAAAACCAGCCGCGGGTTTGATCCACGGCTTCGCTGATGAAATCCGCGGGAAAATTGTTTTTGAAGATACTCTCGTTTTCGAAAGGAAAGTGCCACTGCGCGATCGGCATGGCGCCGCTATCGAACCATACGTCAATAACTTCCGGCGTACGGCGCATCACTTTACCGGTTTTCGGATGGCGAAAGGTGATCTCATCGACAAAAGGCCGGTGCAAATCGAGCTTGCTCAAGTCGCGGCCGGTTAATTCTGAGAGCTCCCGCACCGAGCCGACGCAATGGCCAGTGCCATCCTCATCCAACCAAACAGGCAACGGCGTACCCCAAAAACGATCGCGCGACAATGCCCAGTCGACATTGTTAGCAAGCCATTCACCAAAACGCCCGGTCCCGACTTCCGGCGGGTACCAATGAATCTCGCGATTCAACGCGACAAAACGATCTTTGAATTGCGTGGTGCGGATGTACCACGAATCTTTGGCGTAATAAATCAAGGGATTGCCGTCGCGCCAGCAATGGGGATAGCTGTGAGTGTACTTCTCCACCTTGTAAAGCCTGCGATTTTCTTTCAAGGTGCGCAGGATCTGCGGATCGGCTTCTTTGAAAAACAGGCCTTGCCATGGTGTGACGTCAGCGGTGAAGCGGCCGCTTTTGTCGATGGGTTGAAAGAAAGGCAAATCGTGCTTTAAGCCGGTTTGATAGTCGTCTTCTCCGAAGGCGGGCGCCATATGCACGATGCCGCTGCCATCTGCAGTGGTGACGAAATCAGCGAGCACGGTGTAGTGCGAGCGCTTGGGGCTTTTCAAAAAGTTGAACAGCGGCTCATAATCGACGTTTGCATATGCACTGCCGGGCTTCTTTTCCAAAATCTCATATGATCCTTCGAGCACGGACAAACGTGACTCTGCCAAAATCAGCTTCTCGCCTTGATGTGAGACGGTGACGTAGGTCATCTCGGGATGCAGCGCTAGTGCCACGTTGGAAATCAGCGTCCAGGGTGTGGTCGTCCAAACCAAAAACGAGGTCTGCGGATCGTTTTTGAGTCTCAGCTTAACGTAAACGGAGGGGTCCTCCACGTCTTTGTAACCAAGGGAGACCTCGTGGCTGGACAGTGGCGTTTCGCAGCGTGGGCAATAGGGCACGATTTTGTGGCCGCGATAAATCAGATGGCGATCCCAGAGCTGCCGCAGAATCCACCAAATGCTCTCAATGTAAGAATTCTCATAGGTGATGTAAGGATGCTCCAAATCGACCCAATAGCCGATACGAACAGTCAGCTCGTCCCAAAGTTGCTTGTATCGCCACACGCTCTCGCGGCATTTGGCGTTGAATTTGTCAATGCCATACGCGATAATCTGATCTTTCTTGGTGAATTTCAGCTCTTTTTCGACTTCGATCTCGACCGGCAAGCCGTGCGTGTCCCATCCCGCTTTGCGCTCGACGCGGTAGCCTTGCATGGTTTTGAAGCGGCAGGCGAAATCCTTCATTGTGCGTGCGAGCACGTGATGGATGCCAGGCTTGCCGTTAGCCGTGGGCGGGCCTTCATAAAATACAAACGGTCTGTCAATCGGACGGGAAAGAATGCTCCTATTGAAAATATCGGCTTGTTTCCAAAAAGCCAGAACGTCTTCTTCGATTTTGGGGAGATTCAACTCTTGTGGGAATGGGTCATACATCCGGAGATGCCTTTGCTTTCATTATTCTTGATATCACGCCGTTGCGGGTTTTTCTCGCGCATTGGGCGCTCGTGTAACGTGTAAGGTGTAAAGTTCTAAGAGAACCAAGCCATACTTTGGGGCCGTGCTTGCCATGCTTATGAATGTTGCAAAAGATTTCAAGAGACAATGCCGATCGCTTTGGCCATCTCAAACGTATCCAAGATCAATTCCTGCCAAAACCATTCCGGCTTGATCCAAAATCCCGGCAGCACGCGAGAACATAACTTACCATCCTCGAGCTCGAGTAGTTGATAACGGTGATCCTCGCCCAATATGAAAGCGGCTATGCGTTTTTGCTTTTGATCGATAATCCAGTATTCCCGCACGCCGGCGGACTCGTATTCAATATACTTTTCATGCCAATCACGAATGACGCTATCCGGCGATACAAACTCAACAACCAAGTCTGGCGCGCCGTCGATGTACGTTTCTCTTATGTTGGCTAAACGAGACGTTTGCACGAATACAATGTCCGGATCGCGCCGCAGTCCTTGCCGCAAACGAACTTGTGCCATGCCTGTAGAAGAAACAAATCCGAGCTTATTTCTCTTGACAAAGAGATCTATCAAAGCGCCCAAAGTGGATTCGCCAGCGTTATGAGCAGTAGATGCTGGTGACATGATGATAACCTCCCCATCGACAAACTCCGCTTTTGTGTCTTCGTCACACCACGCTTCAAATTCTTCCTCTGTCATGAAGCGCGGCTTCGGCGGCGTTTGATATTCCTTTTTTAATGTCGCGACAGCCATTCTGCCCATATAGAGTTGATGAAAGAGCGAAGCTAATTTGGGCAAATCTATCCTGCCATTACTACATTACACTTGAATTCTGTGGTTTTCTAGCGGGTAAGCCCAAAATTCAAAACCACTTTTGGATTTTGTGTTTTGAATTTTGGGTTTCCGGCCACGAAAGGCCCTTGCGAGCTTGTCCGGCTCATGCCTCTGCCGGAAACATGAGTCAAAAATTTTAGAGTCTTTCAATAACCCTTTTCATAATCAGTGTCAACTTCGGCTCGGCTTCGCCGGCGGTCCTGATGATTTTGGCGATGTCCACGGGCTCCAGCGCGTCGGGCAGGCAGGAATCGGTGATAACCGAGAATCCCAGCACGCGCATGCCGCTATGCACCGCAACAATAACCTCGGGAACCGTGCTCATGCCAACGACGTCCGCGCCAATCGCGCGCAAAAAACGATACTCGGCGCGCGTTTCCAGACAGGGTCCGGAAAGCGCGACATAAATGCCTTTCTGCACGCGGATTTTTTCATCCAGCGCAACGCGCTCGGCTAGCGCAATCAATTCACGCGTATACGGCTCGGACATATCGGGAAAGCGCGGGCCCAGCTCGTCTTCGTTCGGGCCGATCAGGGGGTTGTCGCCAAGAAGATTGATGTGATCGGTCATGATCATGATATCGCCGGGCGGAAACAGCGGATTCATGCCGCCGCAGGCGTTGGAAGCCATCAAGGTGTCGCAACCCATCGCTTTCATCACCCGCACCGGGAAGGTAATCTGTTTCATCGAATAACCTTCGTAGTAATGAAAACGACCCTGCATGACCATGACCTGTTTGTTGCCGAGGGTGCCGAGGAGCAGACGGCCGGCGTGGCTTTCGACCGTTGAGAGTGGAAAATGCGGCAAATCGGAATAAGAAATCGTTGCTTCAGGTTGAATTTCCTTCGCCAGAGCTCCAAGACCCGTACCCAAGATAATGCCGATTTTCGGCTGTGATTTCGTGTGCTGGCGAATCACAGCCACCGCTTCTTGAATCTGCTGGACTAAAGCTCCCATGCGTCGCGATCATCCTCTCTCCGGCCAAAATCGCCATGCGCGCGCCGCTCATTCCCCGATCGGTCTAGACTGCGATCGGCTGGTGCACTGGCGAATGTCTGCAAAAACCGGCTTATGGTCTTTGTTCTTTGCTTTGCTTGTTCCGAATTTTTTTCAACAACTCTTCACGCGCGGCTTCCTGTGTTTTGCGCTCGTCTTCGAGCTTCTTGCGTTCTCCTGCAATCCGATCCTGCTTCTGCTTTTCCGTCTCAATTTCCTTGGCCATCAAGCCCTGGCGCTCGTCTTTTACCATTTCAACGGCCTGATTGAAATCACGCACGCGGCCGGTTTGAGCGAACAAAACAGTGCCGATCGCCGTGCCCACGCCGGTGATCGCCCACAATGCCGTGCGGCTTTCAGTCTCGGCGTTGCGCTCGACCATTGAGCCCAGGAAAAAACTGGCGCCGAAGCTCAGAGCGCCGCCGCCGAAAGTATAAAGCCAAAAATTCTCATTCGTTTTTTTTGCCGCCACCTCCTGCGGGGTCACGGCTTGTCCGCGATCATCGACCATTGCGATGCGTGAGGCGCAGGCGGAGTAGCTCAAGGTTAACGCACACAACGCCGCGATACCCCAAGGCCGCCGGGCAAAGTTCCAATTCGACATGTTGCAGTTCTCCTGTGGTAATGTCCTATAATAAGCAGCCGGCGCGAAAGCCGGGCCAGATACGGTCCTGAATGATGCGGTGCCAGTCGTCGAATTTGGCGAATACGCAAAGAACGATTCAAGTAATCAAATGATCGGAAATGCGATTTTCTTTTTTCTCGCCGTTGAGCGCTTGTTCTTTCGCACCGAGGGCAGGTTCCGCTTCTGCCACCGGCCGAAACTCGCCCACCGTTCCTCGGCTGTTATTGCTGCGGCGCGTGACTTCTCCCGCGCGCAAAGCGGTGGGGCGGAAAGTCTCCGGCACGTTTTTATCAGCGGCCGGTGCCGTCTTCATCGCGCCCTGGCGCACAACGGACTCAACACCGGAATTCTGCGACGCCGGCGCGGGTGAGCCCATGCGCTCGGCCGAAGGTCTTGCGATTGGTTCCGGCTCGCCGAAGCCGAGATCGTCCATCTCCAGCACGCCGATCAATTCGAGCTGGCTCTCCAACAAATGCCGCAGCCGCCGTGCGAAAGAGTCTTTCTGGGCACGCACGAGCAGCAGCTCATTCTTCAAATCGGCGAGTTTGATTTTGGTGTCGTATAACGTCTTCTCGGCTTGCACCTCGGCCTCGCGCACGATGGTCTCGGCCTGACGCTTGGCGTTTTCTGCCGTTTGGTGCAACGAGGCATCCGCACTCTTCAAGGCCATCTTCAGGGTGCGCTCGATTTCCTGATAATCTTGCAACTGCGTGCGCACACGCACGGTCTCTTCCTGCATGCGTTCTTTCTCGCGCAGCATCGCTTCGAACTCTTCCGCCACCATTTCCAAAAAGGTGTCGACCTCGTCTTTGTCGTAGCCCCGTACAGCGCGTCTGAATTCCTGTTTGCGAATGTCTACGGGTGTTAAACGCAAGGTGATGCTCCTACTTTGATATGAGAAAATAAATACGCTCGCACGGGTTGATTTGCGCATGGCTGTAGCGTGAATTTCCGCGGCGCGCGGCTTCAATCCGTCGAAAGTCGTTATGAATCAATGGCGCTCTCCAAACAACGCTCGGCCCACACGAATCATGGTGGCGCCTTCGGCAATCGCAATTTCAAAATCGTCGGTCATGCCCATGGAGAGATGCCGCATCGTCACATTCGGAAAGCGATGCGCTGTAACAGTTTCGGCGAGCTCGCGCAGGTTGCGGAAGCATTGGCGAATTTTCGAGCTGTCGAGGTCGAGCGCGCCAATGGTCATGAGACCCGTCACGCGCAAATGGGAATAGCCGGAGATCTCGCGAATGAGCTGCACCGCCTCCGCCGGGGCCGCGCCAAATTTCGTGCTTTCCCCGGAAGTGTTGACCTGCACGAAAACTTCCATCAAGCGCTGCCCGATTTCAGCGTTTCGTTGCAGGGTCTCAGCCAGGCGGCGGCTGTCTACTGCCTGAATCACGTCGAACAATTCGATTGCGCGTTTGGCCTTGTTCGTCTGCAAATGGCCGAGGAGGTGCCATTGCGGCGCAATTGCCTTTTGTTGCAATGCTTCGATCTTGACCGCCGCTTCCTGCACGCGATTTTCGCCGAAGATGGTCAAACCATGCTGATAAGCATTGACAATATCTTCCACCCCGACGGTCTTGGTAACGCCAACAAGCGTCACTTCCGCCGGATCGCGCTGCGCGCGCAGGCAGGCAGAAACGATGCGCGCTTGTAAGGCTTTATAATTCTCCAGGGCAAACATCTTGGTGAAAAATATAGCTGTGACGCGGTAAAAATGCAATGAAAAACTTGGGGATAGCATGGGTAATTCCCATGCGAAAAGGTCGAGTCAAGAGAAATCACATGCTCTCAATTCAGAGCGCGGGCGACAATGATAGTGGCTTTTGCCTCCAGCAATATGCCTTCATCGGCGCGGAGAGCCTGCAAATAAACAATGTAGAGACCGGTGCGCACACTTTCGCCACGATCATCGCGACCGTTCCAGATGGCCTGGTATTGGGAGCCGACGGGCTGATTGTTCAAAAGATGCCGGATCAAGCGGCCGCGCAGATCATAAATCTTCACTTGCACAGCAGCGGTAGTGACCGGCAGATTGATTTGCAGAAGAGCGAAATCATGGAAGCCATCTTCGTCAGGTGAGAAAGGATTGGGAGAAACGCTCAACGTGGCGGCCGCGGGCAGGGCCGTGGTTAGGATGGAATTGGCGCGTCCCGGCGTCGAGCCGGAATGATCTACGCAACTGCTCCAGTTGCTGCTGTCCTGTGTGGTGAGATGCGGGTTGATGCGCTCGAGCGAAACGCCGGTGGTTCCGCCCCATCGTGAATTGAAGCGTAAGGAATCCTGCCTCCCCCGGTTGAAATCAAAAACTTCGATCCTCTCTTCGTCATTGTTCAGCGTCAGCCATCTCGTTAAGGGCAAATGCAGTGCACCTTCGATCAGATGAGGAATAGAACCGGTTGCAGAAAGCACGGCAAATTCTCCCGGCGCCAGAACAAGCGTGCAGTCTGGTAATATTGCGGGTGACACGGCGTCGCCATCCCGCCAAAGCCATTCCGCAAGGTTGACGGGCGCCGCGCTGGGATTGAAAATCTCAAACCATTCGATTTCACCGCTCAAGGGTGCATTGTAAATTTCGTTGATGACGGCGGAGCGCGAAGGGTACCCCACCGGCAGTTGGGTAGAGGTGCGGCTGTTTTCAGCGGTGCAATCTTGCTCGGCGCGCACTTCTGCCGTTATTTTGATTTTTCCGGATGGCGGCTGCGCCCACGGGATCTCCACGAGGAATGAGTCTTGGGCATGAAGTTCAAGCGTGATCGGCAATTCGGCGAGCCAAACGGGCCCGGCTCCGCTTGGCGGCGCATCCGGCTCGTAGTGTAGCACCACTGAAAAACTCGAGAGCGTGCGGCGCCCAGAGTTGAAGACAGGCGCTTCCAGGTGAATGCTTTCACCATAGTGCGGGCGTTGCGGATTAATTCGCAGCGGGCCGATTTCCAAATCATACTCGCGCGGACTCACGCTGTTGAAGGCCGCGGGCGTCGCTCCGCGGGAAGCCCGGCTCGGCAGCCAGTTGCGCTGATTGTTGCCACGCTCGTGCCAGATTTTCTCAATCGATTTTCCCGGCTGGCCCCAATCGCCCTCATACGCGAGCGAATCGATCAGTGCTCCGCTGAAATCGTGCAGCAAAACAGCGTCACCGCCATTGTTCAATGACGGAAATCGATTCAGAAGTATGACGGCGGTATCGGCCAGGCCGAAGTTCTGCGCCACTGCTGCGGAGGCCGTGAGCACCCGATAGCGCCGCGGTGGAATCTCGCGAGGCAAGGCGGGCGTGCTTTTGCCGCCGCTTTCATCTGCAACGAGCCAATCTCCCAACGGCACACTGAATGCTTGCGGATTGTAAATCTCAATCCATTCCGGCTGGCCGCTGCCGGGATCGAACATCACTTCGTTGAGGACGATCACTTCACGCCGCCAGCCCACTGCAATTTGAATCGACGTGGTGTCGTTGCCGGCATGGGCGTCCGCTGCCACCGACAGACGCGCGAGCAGGCGAAATTTCCCCGGCCGCAGATTGGGCACGCGAAAATCCAATTGCAAGGTATCGCCACCTGCCATGGCGCTCGCGGAACGGATATTGCCCAGATCAACCGGCATGCCAAACTCGCGGCCGCTGGGAATTAAATCGAATTCGACTGTCAATTCGCTGATCACCTCCACTCCGGCGTTTCGGATCGCAATGGCGATCGTCACGGGCACGTCTTCCCGCAGGAGAGAGGGAGAGAGCCGCAGGCTTGCCGGTATCAGCTCTCCGTCGATTGGCCGCGGCGCCACGGAGTTTGTGAAGCCGGGCGTACCGTCGACCCATGCGGCATTCGCCCAGTTTTGCAGGGCATCATCTGCGGTGAGATCGATCTTTTCATCGGAAATGCCGTCCGGATTCCCGGGCGAGTAGAGATATTTCGCGACGGTATCGCCGTTCGCATCAACCAAAATGATGGTTTCCGCCGTGCTATTGGAAAAACCGCCGCTGCCGAAAGCGTTGTCGGCGGCGGTGAGAATCATTGCCTCGCCGGGAATGAGCGAATCGTATTGCGCAGGCGCTTGGAAGTAATTGGGATCGAGAATGAGAGCGTAGCGTTGAGGAGGAAGTCTAAGCTGCGATTGGGGCGAGATGATCTCATCGAGCGCATCTTGATCGCCAATTTTCCAGCCGGCCAGTAAAATAGTATCGCTCGCGCTGGTGTTGTACAATTCCACAAACTCGTTGGCATTTTCGTTGCCGCGTGGATTGAACATCACTTCGGTAAAAATGATTTGCGCCTGCACGTTGATAGCCAGCGCTGCCCAGGTCCCCGTGATCAAGATGCGCAGCATGTTTGCCCCCATGTAAGTGTTCCCATTGGGTGTTGCTGTTTGCGGTTATTTGACCAAACTCATCCGCCGCGTTTGTTCGAACTCACCCGCACGCAGCGTGAGAAAATAGGTGCCACTGGCATGGCCGTTGCTGTGCCACGTCACGGAATGGCGCCCCGCGTTTTGCCAACCATCGGCCAGTGTTGCCACGTGCTGGCCGAGGCGGTTGAAGACCGTGAGCTTCACTTGCGCCGCGCGCGGCAGGCCGTAGGCGATCGTGGTTTGCGGATTGAAGGGATTGGGATAGTTCTGCGCCAAATAAAAACTGCCGGGTGCCGGCGCGGCCTCTTCGACGCGCGTGCTGCCCTTGAAGAGCGGCAGTTGGGTGAAGCCTGATTCCAGCACGGCCACGGGATCGCCCACCAGCCATTGCGCCAGTAACGTCGCATAAATTTGGCGGTAATCGATCACATGCTTCAGATCGCCATTTTCAAGATCATTCAGCGCAGGATGGACCCCGTACAGACCGCCGCTCACCGGATGCCCGAACAAAAACATCGGTGCGGCCGTGCCATGATCCGTGCCTTGACTGGCGTTTTGTCTGACGCGACGGCCGAATTCCGAAAAACACATGCCCGCCACGCGCCCCGCCGCGCCTAGTTTTTCCAGATCTTGTTGAAAGAGGGCGAGCGCAGTGGCCAATTGACTCAACAACGCCTGATGTCTGCCTGGTTGATTGGCGTGCGTATCGAAACCGCGCATGGAGACGATATACACGCGCGTGCTTAAGCCTCCGGCGATCATGCGCGCAACGATGCTCAGTTGTTGCGCGAGCGATTCGGCGGGATAGGCGACCGTGTTTTCCTTACTCTGATAGGCTTGCACAATTTCACCGGCAAACTGAAATGCAGCCGCAGCCATGTCGCGCAGAAATTCGAGCTCGCGGCCAGATGGCGTCAATGGCTGCGGCTGGGGCCGAGGATCGTGGCCCTCCCCTTGCCGGCTCACGAGTTGATAGAATTCCAGCGGATTCTGCAGCGCGATGCCTTTTTGCTCCCGGCCCAGAAGTGCGAGTGAAGAATTCAGTCCAATCTGAATCGCAGGTGGACCGGTAGTGCCACAGGCTTCACCTTCTGGACAAACGAGATCGAAATAGCGCCCCAGCCAGCCGGTGCTTTCCACCTCCTGCGCATCCGAGCCCGTGAGCCAAATATCGGTCGAGCGAAAATGGGAGCGATCGGGATTGGGATAGCCCACGCCTTGCACGACGGCCAAGTTTCCGGCGTCGTAGAGTGATTGCAGTGGCGCGAGCGCATTGTTCAAGCCCACTTCATCATTCAGCGGAATCACTGCGTTCGTAGCAATGGAAATTTGCGGCCGTTCTCGATAATAAATATCATTGCGAAACGGCACGATCGTATTCAAGCCGTCGTTGCCGCCCTCAAGCTGCACCAGCACCAGCACGCGGCCGTCATCGGGAAAATTAAAACCGCGCTGTTCCTGTCCACGCATCCGCGGCCTGCCAAATGACCACATCGGCCACACAATCGGCAACCCGGCGATGGGCATCATCACTTGTATGAATTCTCGACGTTTCATAATGATTTCCTCAGTGAGATGAATCGATGCTCCAGTGAACCCGCCAGCACGTTACACCTTACACGTTACACGAGCATCGTGTAACGTGTAAGGTGTAACGTTTAATATTGATACTGCTGACTATATCAAATGGAACTCCGGCTGACGGACGAGTGCGACGAGAAAATCTTTCACCTGCTGCTCCGCGCCGGGATAATCCAAAGACCAATCCTCAGGATCGGCAGTGCCCACCAGAACCGCCAATAACGCTTCAAACGTCTCTCCCGCCAGGGGCACAGCGAGCAGATGATCGGCCATGGCGTGCGCCAGCTCGCGCGCTTGCGTGGGTCCGAAACTGCGCGCGAATTTCATGATCTCAAGGGGGGCGAGGCCGCGTCCTCCGCCGGGGTCATCGAACCTGCCGCCGGTGATGAAGGACTCAGAAAATGCATTGCGGCTCACAAAAGTCGTGGGGGAAATCCAATCGCGCTGGCCGGGCCAGCCGGCCACGCTGGGTGGGTTCAGTACGTCCTGATTCAGCTCGGCACAAGCTGTGAGCAGATCACGCAAATTGAGCTGCGTCCGGGCAAACATACGGGCGTTGCCCACTGCCATTTCAATCGGAGATTTGATGAGCGCACCTACGGCTTGATCGCCGTAAAAAAGATCGCTGCTGAACAATTCGCGCAATACCGGCTTGAGCTCGTAATGATTCGAGCGAAAAACCTGCGCGAGCTGCTGCACGAAATCATTCTCGACTTCGCGATTCAGAAAAGCGGCGCAGAGCTTGCGGCAAATGAATTCGGCCGTGACCGGCTGCGCGAGAATGATGTCGATGATGTCGTCGCCGGCGAAATTTCCGGCTCTCCCCAGGAACGTCTTACGGCCGGCGTCGTGCCGCCGCGGATTGAATACCGGGGCTAAATGGAGCTGGTCTACTTGCCAGCCGGTAAAGGCCCGCGCGGCTTCCTGGACGTCGTTTTCAGAATAATTGCCCACACCCATCGTAAACAGCTCCAGCAATTCCCGTGCGAAGTTCTCATTCGGCTGCCGCGCGACATTGCGATCACCGTTGAGATAAATCAGCATCGCCGGATCCTTGTACATCGCCTTCAGAAACTCGGCGAAATTGCCGAGTGCATGCCGGCGCCACGTGGCGTTTTGCAAATAGACGAATTGCGCCAATTGCACCGTGCGAATGTCGGAAGTGAAGTGATTGTGCCAGAAATACGTCATGCGCTCGCGCAAATTGTACAGAGGCGTGAGCATCAGGGCTATCCACCAGCCGCGCACTTCATTGAGGCGTTGCCGGTTTTGTCTTTGCCAGGCCTGCTGCTCTTCAGGCGTAAGCTGTGAGAATGCTGTACGGTCGAACGGCTCAGCAACCCACAATCCGGGAGGCTCTGGCAGCGGCGCGTCTTGCAAGAGATGGTCGAGTACGCTTTCCTTCGGGAGAGCCAAGAGCGCATGCGCGTCAGCAACGCTCAAGCCGAAACTCGCGCGGCCGAATAAGTGGCGGATTTCCGCGGCGCCCCAAGAAATGGTGCCGCCTTGAAAGAAAGAAAGATTATCCGAGCCGCCAATTGAAAGCCCATTTTGGGCGAGGCGAGTGCGCGCCGGATCGATCGTCAATTTCATTTCCGGCGAGAAATCATCGTCCTGAGATAAATTCTCCAACCGGGGATCATAACTCAGAAAGGCGCGTCGCCGTGCCAGAGCTGTCTGATCTGGTGACCGGCGGCCGGCAGAAGCTCGAGCGACCTCGGGCATATGGCCTCCTAACTTCAACAAGAATAGGTGGAAAGACTGATGCCGTGCCATGATGCTGCGCAGATGGTTTAGAATGGGTTGGCTGGTTGAGTGTGGATCAACTTCGGGGTGAATGCGTCAGATGAAGACTGGGCGGAATCCGGTCTGCTCCACCTCAAAGACCAGCTCTGTGAAATCAGGCGAGAGTAAATTGGGCCCCAAAAATCGCAATGTTCGTTCAAGAACGGCAGGAGGTATGAAAATTATTTCAAAAATGCAAGAAAAATCCGGCGGCGAGCGTTGGCTCAATCAAATTCTGCAACAATCGTCTTGCCGATCTTCGTCGCAATTATTCCATATCCTCTCGAGTTTAGGTGACAACAGGTATCGGCATACAACGGTTCTTCGACATTTGCGAAGATCATCGTGAGATCATGAAAACTGACGCCGAGTTTTTTCAGCTCTCGACCATGTTGTCCAAAAATGGGATAGCCCATGACGACACTGGGTCGATAAACATGGTCGTCATAGAATGATCCTTTCAGCTCTTCCTTCCCCATCGGTTTTGAGCCGGGATAGTATTGATTCGGCTGCAAAAAATGGAAGTAGCGAATGTTCTGAGCTTCACAAATGCTTTTCATTTGTAGCGAACAACGCTGCCAATGGGTTGCCAAGTAATCATACAAGTCGCTTTCATTTTCAAAATTGAATCGTGGTCCATTGCGGGTGAAGCTGGAAGGGTCGTCCACTTTATAGTCGTTGAGCGACAACAGCGCTTCATTTATTCTCCTTTCGTATTGTTGATCCATGGCTTTCCAGACCAGACACAGCGACAGGCTTTTATTCAGATATCCCGTCGAAAAAAGATTCGCCCAGTTGATCCGGTCTTCATCCAGAGTCTCTATTTTAGCAAGATTCTTGACGATGATTGGGTCATTCAGCTCATTCACAATGAAGTACCAGCCCCGGGGATATACTGGAAATACCTTTTTGGGCGTATTCTCTGCTGGCGGTAAAGTCACTTCATTGAAGCCATCAATGTTTATCACGATATCGATTTGCGCGCCCAATGCCAATAGGTACGAGAGCGCAAATAGTTGCTGAGGTTGCTTATAGCCTCCTATCGCCAAATTGAGAACCGCGACGTCGCGGTTTAAGGGCTGCAACGCCTTTATCAAGCTGTCTTTGGCGTAAGTTGCGGTTTGAGACGCAAACGAGCCGCCCAATATGGCGACGATCAGTTTATCATCCGTTCTTGAAAAGACTGGGTTGTCAATGAAACCATAGTTCGATACACCAATATTGGGCGGCGGATTCTCGACCGGTGGTTTTCGACGTACCCCAAATACGGGTGAACGGCGTACATTCCCTGACGATTCCATTGGGCTTGCTCACGTGCACTGGAATTCTGCCTGCCGGCGCGGCGAATTGCCAGGTGGTACTCTGTGAGCGGGAAGACTCTCCCGGTCAGAACCAGGTACATTGCGAAAGACATCATTTCACAGATTGACCAGATTGCAACCAGCGCGAGCATAAAAAAAACGAGCTTCTTTCTGAGGGGTAGAGATTCCTTAGCCATCATTACACCAGATGCTGTGAGCCCGAAAATTCCTGGGTGAAAGTGCGAGCGAAGTCATCGGGTGTCCAGCAAGCAGCACGTGACGCCGTCCTTCGCTTCGTGCATGTCAAGGAAGTAGCAAAAGTAGTGAGCCGATCATACGGACAAAATTCGTTTATCTCAAACTGTTTCACGCCGGTGCGCGAGAAGTTTGCAGAAATGTAAATTCCCGCAGCACACTGGTGCAGCGCAGCGCCAGCAGCCAGAATCCTCTTGTTATTTCAGCACCGGTACAGTATATTGCCAATGAAATTGAGAGAAGAAAACCAGCTCGAATTTAAATGTTGCGATCATGAAAATCTCCCGAAGCTATCTAGTGCCTTTTCTCCTCGTCCTCGCTCTAGGATGGAGTTGCGCCTCCTCGAAAAAAACAGTTTCGACAAAAACGGCCGCGCTGCCGCGCGTCAGCAAATCCATCGGCCAAGCCGATCCCCGCGCCACTGAATTGATCATTCAAGGTGCGCTCGCCGAAACGCAGGGCGATTATCCGTCCGCTTTGATCGCCTATCAGCAGGCACTGTGGCATGATTCCACTTCGGTTTCTTTGTACAACGCCATTGGCGAAGTCTATGGCGAGCTGGATCGTCTGGATGGCGCGGAGCAGGCCTTCAAACGCGCATTGTACCTTGATCCGAACAATCTCGAGGCGCGCGAGAACCTGGCCGTGCTTTATCAACGAATGGGCAATGCCAACGCTGCCACGCAGGCGTACAAGAAGCTCCTGGAGCGCGATCCGGAGAACACCACGGCGCTTTATCATCTAGCCGCGTATTACATGGCCACACGCCAGCCCGAGCAATCTGCAGCCATCTATCAGCGTCTGGTGGATATGGGTAAAGCCGGCCCCCGCGAATGGTGGGCGCTCGGCTCGTTGTATCTTTCCATGAAAAAGTACGCCGAAGCGCGCGCCGCTTTTGAGTATTACATCAAAGATTCCCCCGATGATGAACGCGGCTATCTCGCCATTGCCACGCTGTTTGCCGCCCAGTCCGATACCGCCGGCCTGGTGAACTGGTACGAAGAAGTTCTCAATCAGAATCCGGATTTTGCCCAGGTTCGCGACAAACTGAAGGAAGCCTATCTCGCTTCCGGACAGAAATCCAAAGTCATCACTCTGCTCGAGCAGAACGCCGCGCGTGATTCCACGGATTTGCTGGCGCTGGTGGAATTGCATACTTTTTATCTCCAGTCGGGCGACACGCTCAAAGCCAACGCGCGCATGGATCGTGCGATTACGGCCTTGCAGCAGCGTTGGAAAAAGGATTCGGCCGACGTCCGCGTGCTCATCCAAATCAGCGACTTGCAGCGCCGCAAGGGCGACAGTCTCAACGCCGATCATACCATCGATCGAGCCATCACCAGCCTGAAAAAACAGGTGCGCGATGATTCCTCGGGTTTCAAGAACGTCCAGATCTTGAGCGAGCTGTATATCACCCGCGGCGACACCGCCGCCGCGTTGCAGACGCTGGAAGAATGGACGCGCCGCGTGCCGCAAAATGCGCAGGGGTATTTGCAATTGGGCCGCATGGCGCTGGCCAGCCAGCGGCTGCAAACGGCCGTGACCAATCTTGAAAAAGGCCTGGCTTTGAACGAAAAAGACGTTGAAGGCTGGCTGCTACTCGGTAACGCGCACTCGCTTTTGAATCAACACGAAAGCGCCTTGCAAAGTTACGAGCGCGCCCAGCGGCTCGCGCCGGATCACCCGATCATTAATTTTTATATGGGGTATTCTCTCAGCCAGCAACGGCAGCACGAAGAAGCGATCACCTATTTCAAGCGCGCCCTTGCCGGACAGCCGGAGAACGCCGACTGGATGGGTGCGCTCGCCGCGACGCTGAGCGAGCTCGGACGTTTTGCCGAATCGGATTCCGTATATGAAGGCGCCCTGAAAATCAAGCCCAACGATCCCACGCTGCTGAACAATTTCGCCTACAGCTTATCGGAACGGGCGCAGCGCCTCGATGATGCTCTGCAAATGTCGCAGCGCGCGATTCAGACCGAACCGGACAACGGTGCATTTCTCGATACCATAGGTTGGATTCATTATCAACGCCAAGAATATCAAAAAGCGCTGGAATATATTCTCAAATCCGTTGCCGTACGCGAGACCTCCGCTGAAGTCATGGAGCATCTCGGGGACGTGTACGACAAACTCGGCCAACCCGAACAAGCACGCCAGTACTGGCAAAAAGCATTGGACCTGGACGGCAGCCGCAAAACGCTTTTGCAGAAACTAGGATTGACGCAAGGCACAAATGGACAATAAAAAGGGGCCGTCGTGCGGCAGCCTGGCCCGCATACGGGCAGAAATTCTTTTGCCCGTTTTTTGCTTTATTTTATCGAGTTGCGCAAGCTCGTCGCGCAGCGTGCGGTTGGACGCCAACACCAAACCTGAAGCGATCTATTTTCAGGTCGCCGAAAATTACCGGCGCCTGCAAGCCTTTCGCGGCGCGGGGAAACTGATCATCGATTCGCCGCATACACAAGTGGTCGCGTCGGCGACCGTTTTGACGCGCCAGCCGGATTCCATCTTCATTAAAATCGAAGCCACCTTTGGCGTAGACGCCGGCTTCTTTTTTGCCGATCGCAAACGCTTCGAGAGCTATTCGCCTTTTGAAAACACCCATTTCTTCGGCGAAGTGAGCCAATTGCGGCGCCTGGTGTTGTTTCAAGTCGAAGTGACATACGACGAAATGTTGAGCGCCATTGTGGGCGCCATCCTGCCCCCCCTGGACAGCACCTTCACCATAAAGATTGAAGACGGGGCATATCGCCTCGAGGGCCGGCGTGACCGGTGGCAATTGAGCTACTGGATTGATCCGGCACGCGGCGTAGTCACGAAAGCCGAGCAACGCGATCAAAGCGGCGGCCTTTACAGCCGGCAGACATTTCGACGCTTTCGCAAAATCAACGGGCTCTGGCTGCCTCAACATTTGCAGTTGGATCGCCCAGGCCAGCGCGAACGCTTCACAATCTACTACGACCGCGCGCAAGTGAACGGAAAAATTCAAAGCAAAGAATTCGCCATGCGCGTGCCGGCTTCAGCCGTACGTATAGATCTTTCAGCTCGCCGCCGCGGCACCGCGGCCGATTCAACGCAACCAGGTCGAATGGAATGAACGATCCCGGGAATCCCGAAAGAAGATCGAAGCCCCGAAGATGGCGCCGCCGCTTTCCGCCTCGCGGCAAGGGCAATCCTGCGCACCCCGGCCCCTCGATTACAGACGAATCTACCTCGCAACACCGGGAAGCCGGCGGCCCGGACCATGCCAATTCCCGCCCGCGCGAGCGTGCGCAGCGCGAAGCCGCGCATGCGGACACCAGAGGCAAGACGGAGCTTTCCGTGATCGTGCCTTTGGTCAATGAAGCCGATTCGCTGGAAGAATTGCATCAAAAAATCGGGGCCGCGCTGCGGGATTTGCGCCTGCGTGCGGAAATCATTTTTATCGACGACGGCTCGCTGGATCGTTCGTTTGAGATTCTATCCGAAATCCAGCGCCGCGACCAGCGCGTGAGGGTGATTCAGTTTCGCAGGAATTTCGGCAAGTCGGCGGCGCTGGCCGCGGGGTTTCGCCGCGCGCACGGAGGGTACATCGTCACCATGGACGCCGACTTGCAGGACGATCCGGCTGAGATCAAAAGCCTGCTCGGCGAGCTGCACAAAGGCTACGATCTCATTTCGGGCTGGAAGAGGAACCGCAAAGATCCTTTCGTCAAGCGCTTCACCTCGAAGATTTTCAATCTGGTCACGAATTGGTTTACGGGCTTGCGGCTGCACGACATCAATTGCGGCTTGAAAATCTATCGCCGTGAAGTCACACAGTCGGTTCACGTCTACGGCGAGCTGCATCGTTTCCTGCCGGTGCTGGCGCATCAAGTGGGTTTTCGCGTGGGCGAGATCGTGGTGCAGCACCATCCGCGTAAATACGGCAGAAGCAAATTCGGCCTGTCACGTTTTTCCAAAGGCTTCTTTGATTTACTGACCGTGCTCTTTCTTACACGCTATACGAAACGGCCGCTGCATCTTTTTGGCGTCGCGGGCCTGATTGCCTTTGTACTCGGTTTCGGCATCACAGCCTATCTCGCCATTGAAAAACTGTTCTTGTCGAGATTTCTTTCCAACCGTCCGCTGCTTTTCCTCGGCCTGCTGTTGATGATTATCGGGGTGCAGGCGGTCTCGATCGGCTTATTGGGAGAGATGATCACCGCGGCCACGCCACAGGCACCGTTTTATTTCGTGAAAAGAGAGCTCGGTTTCAACAAACGGTGATCAACGAGGAGATGGTAAGGCGGAAAAATTGTCCAAAAAACGTAGAAAAGTTGAGATATCGGTCTTAATTTTTTCGAAAGCTGGGGAAAATTTTTCTTCAATGACTTTCAGCTTTTCAAAGTCCAGCTCAAAACCGTAAATGTTTCGAAATTTATGACGGAAGTCGAGAAAGTCGGCAAGAACTCTGAAGGTCTCTTCTGTGATGACGGCTGGCCGTAAACCTGGCAAATCCAATTTCATGTCGACGAGCAAATCCCTATGCCAGGAGTCACCCGCTGGAATGCCACCATTCAAATCGTCGGCGATTCTGCGAAAGATGCGCTCGACCCCACAATAAAAATCATGAAAGATCGAACCTTTGCCGCGTAAGATGAGCGAGGAGGTTTCGAGGTCGGTATCAACGCCGCGCCATTCGGCATAAAGCCAATCCAGCTTCTTGAGCTCTTCTCGAATTTCCGCGGCAATGCGTGTGATTTTGCTGCGGTCATCTATGGCCATAAGTGCACCCCTTCTTCTAGGATGCGCTGTTTCAGCAATTCATTTGCTGATTCATGTGGAATCAGGTCGACTTTAAAGTCTGTCATGAATCGAATTTGTGCTGAGGCGAAAAAATAATCGCGGCTCGGCAAATCATAAACCACTAAATCGATGTCTGAGCGCTGACTGAAACGCTCCGCATCGAATGTCGAGCCAATGCCCACCACTTTGGTGAGGGCGAATTTTTCGCCTAGAAAGCGCGCGATATTCAGCGCGGCTGCCAAAGCTCGCTGCCGGCGCGTTTCGATTCGTTCGCGTTCAATCTGTGCGCGCTGCCGCCAGCCTGCGGTATATGAAGAGAAATCAGTCATGGTTTTTCACCAAGAGTTCATCTCAAAATAGCAATTACTCTTTTGATTTTCAACAGTTAATTATGTCTTCCCCTTCGGTCTGTTGTATCATTCTCAATTTGAACGGCAAAGCCTTGCTGCTGGAAACCCTCGCTTCTGTCCGGCAGATGACTTATCCGAATTTCAAAATCATCGTGTTAGATAATGGCTCGACAGACGGCAGCCAGGAGGCCGTGCGCGCACAGCATCCGGAAGCAACATTGTTGGAGAATGGCAGAAATCTCGGTTTTGGTGAAGGCAGTAATGTCGGGATGCGTTATGCTTTCCATCATGGCGCGGAATGGGTGTTTCTGCTCAACAATGATATTCTCGTCGATCCAAATTTGCTTTCGTGCTTGATGGAGGTTGCGGCGGCCGATGCGAAAATCGGGATTTTGGGCCCGAAAATCTACTATCAATCACAGCCCGATACTTTTTGGTACGCCGGTGGCCGGGTGAATTTCTTCACGGGGATGACGTCGCATCGCGGCATTCGTGAAATCGATCGCGGGCAATATGATCGCGTCGCAGACACGGATTATGTCACTGGCTGCGCCATGCTCATGCGCCGCGAAGTGTTGGAGCGGGTGGGCTTGTTCGATCCGGTATATTATCCCATTTATGCCGAGGACGCCGATCTTTCGGTGCGTGCGCGGCGCGCCGGCTATCGCCTGGTGTACGTGCCGCAGGCAAAGATGTGGCACAAAGTTTCCGCGTTCAGCGGCGGCGGCTTGACGCCGTTCAAAACCAAGCTGAAAGTGGAGCACAGCTTGATTTTCTTCAAAAGATACGCGAAATGGTATCACTGGCTCACGATGCCGTGGTGTATCGCGGGACTCGCGCTGATGTTCGTGGGCAAGGAATTGGTGAAGGGAAATTTCGGCATCGTTGCGGCTCTGCTGCAAGGATTTGTGGGAGCGCCGAGAAAGCTGCGCTCTATGCTCATGTCGTTTTAGTGCCCATCCGAAAACCCTGAAATGTCATCCCGCAGGGATCTTGGTTGACTTGGGCACAGTGCCGAGCTCAGGCCTGAGTGCTGAATCGACCAAGATGCCTTCTGCATGACAGAATGAGGTTTTCGGAAAGGCTCTTAACCAAATCTCAGTAGAAAAATTACACTAACGCGTAAAGCAGCAGGACCATTTCTTGAAATCATGTGGAGTCTTGCATGGCTGTCTTGGTAACCGGCGGTGCCGGATTCATCGGCTCGCATGTGGTGAATGATTTGATCGCGAGCGGCGAAGAAGTGATCGTGCTGGATGATTTGAGCGGCGGATTTGCGGACAATGTGAATCCGCGCGCAAAATTGATCGTTGGCAGCATTACCGACGCGTCGCTGGTGGAAAGGATTTTTCGAGAAAACCGCACCGACTACATTTTTCATCTGGCCGCCTATGCCGCCGAAGGTTTGAGCCACTTCATCAAACGCTTCAACTATGAAAATAATTTGATTGGCAGCGTCAATCTCATCAACGCCGGGGTCAATCATGAGGTGAAGTGTTTTGTTTTTACTTCTTCGATCGCGGTTTACGGCGCAGCGCAGTTGCCGATGCGCGAGGAGGTCGTGCCCATGCCCGAGGATTCCTACGGCATTGCCAAGCTTGCGGTCGAGCAGGAGTTAAAGGCGTCGCGGCATCTGTTCGGATTGAATTACATCATCTTCCGGCCGCATAATGTCTACGGCGAACACCAAAATCTCGGCGATAAATACCGCAACGTCGTCGGCATCTTTATGAATCAAATCATGCGCGGCGAGCCGCTCACGATTTTCGGCGACGGCACGCAAACGCGCGCGTTCAGTTATATCCGCGACGTTTCTCCGATCATCGCCAAGTCGATTCACACACCGGCAGCGTACAATGAAGTCTTCAACATCGGCGCGGACGACGTGTTCACGGTGAATGAACTGGCGCAGATGGTTTGTCATGCGTTCGGCGTGAAACCGAACATCAAATATCTCGACGCGCGCAAGGAAGTCATGCATGCGCACTCGGATCATTCGAAAGTGCAACGCGTGTTCGGAACGAAAGCGCATCATTCGCTGGAAGATGGGATTCGGGCAATGGCGGAGTGGGCAAGGAAAACCGGCCCGCGGCAGAGCAAGAAGTTTGAAAACATCGAAATCATGAAAAATGTGCCGCCGAGCTGGTTGCAATAAGAGCCCTATGCCAGCCCTTCAGGCAAGCCACTGAAGGGACCTATCGGGCTGAAAGCTGAAGCACTTTGTGCAGCATTGGATTTTGCCCACGGATTGAAGACTCGAGCAACATAATGCACATCTCCTTCGTGGGAGATTTTTGTGTCATAAACTATCTGATTTTATTCTAAGTCTGATGAGTTAATCGCCTACTTCGCCAGCAGCATCTTGCGCACAGCCACAAACCCTCCCGCCTGCATGCGATAGAGATAAACCCCACTCGCCAACCCGCTGCCATCGAATGTGAAAGCATGCGTCCCCGCCGGCAATTCTCCCGTCACGAGCGTGCGCACCAACTCGCCACGTAAATTGTATATCGCCAGCTGCACTTGTCCGGCTGCCGGCAAATCAAATCGAATCTGCGTGGACAGGTTGAATGGATTCGGCACGTTTTGCGCTAAATGATAAGCCGCAGGCGGCTCTGCGATGGGGTCCTTTACGTCTACGGTTGGTCGGGTTTGAATGAATGCCACTTCGGCGAGGGCCAAATCCGCCGGTACAGCTTGTTGCAGCACAGAGGCATGCGCTTGCCAATACCCCTCCTCACTCAAGCTCAATGCCTGCAGCGAATCAACGTTGATCACGCAACTGGTCCCGGCCAGGCGCACGAAGCGCGTGGTGGTGGGCAAAGCAACAAGCTGCACACCGTGCAAGAAAGTTTCACTATGGTCGACTGCCGTTCGCCAATTGCTGCCGTCCATGGAAGTTTCCACGCGATAGCTGAAGTACCGGTGAGCATGCCATTCCGGGTAAAGCGCCAGGTAATCGAAGCGTTGCGTAGAAGGAAATTCGACCATCGCATAGCCGTTCGGTGTAATCGTGGTTGCGCCTTCGATCACGTATGCAGCCGGATCGGAAGGCGCGCCGTCGTCACCTTGTGGCCGTGCGAGCGGTGCGCTCCGCCCATCCAACAGATACTGGCCGTCTTGCAGGCCGCTGCCGCTCACCTGCACGGCCACCGTAGAATTGATGGAGACGGAAGAACCTGAGGCCGCCGCGACGCTGACATTGCGCACACCCCAAAGCCATTCACGCGGCGGGTTTTGCGTGTTTTCGAAAATCAAAACGTTGATGCCTTGATCATACACGCGATCGTCCGGCAAGAGGCGCGTACGCGCTTCGCTCCAGCTTTCATTCGGCGTGATGGCGACGTCGTGAATTTTTGCGCCGTTGAGCACGACGTCCACTTCATAGCTCTGATCGACGTCGTACGCTTCAAACCGCAAATTCAGATCACCCGGCTGGCCCGAGAAAAAGTAAACCACTTTGTCCGCATGTGCTTGATCCCCGCCGGGGATTTTCCCGTAAGCCGCGGGTGAAGGCAATGCATAAAACGGGTCGACCGAGACGCGGCGCACACCCCAGCGCCATGAGCTCGGCGGATTTTTCCGGTTGTCAAAAATCAATTCATTGCTTTGCTCGTCGTGCATCTGCGCGTCTGACAGCAACACGCCGATCAAGCCGCTCCAGCCGTTGTTGGCGGTCACCGGAGCATTCAAAATATGCGCGCCGTTCAGCAACACATCGACTTCATCGGACTGATCAATATCGAAAACTTCGAAGGTGAGATATTTGTCACGCGTCTGCCCGGGGAAGCAATAGGTGACTTTGTCGGAATGAGTTTGATTCTGATTGTTGAGATTGCCATAAGCTGCGGCCGCGGGCAGAGGAATGCCGCTGCAGCCGGTGGCGGCGCGATTGGCTAAAACCCACCGGGGATCTGAAGCATCACTCTGTGGCACGGAACCAAGGTGACCGTGAAGTCCGGAAGGACTGCTGTCCTGGGCGAACTGGCCTTCGCCTTCATCGAGCCGCCAATAACCCATGAGGCCCGGCTCATTTCCGGTGAGACGCTGATGCATATTCGCCTGAATGTCAGCGGCCGTGCGCGCCACGTTCCACACGCGCACTTCGTCAACCGTTCCTTCGAAATGAAACTCCGACCCGTCGAATTGGGAGCCGATAGCAGAGGCGCGATCCAGAGTATTGAGGTCAAAGAGAATTTCCTGCACCGCACCTGCAAAAACGCCATCGATGTATACTTGCAATGTGTTGTCGTCGTGCACGGCAGCGAGGTGATGCCATTGGTTATCATTTAGATTTGCGCCATAAGCACGGTCGTTTTCATGTATGCTCCCGCCGTCGAAAAAGGGCGTGAAGGTACCTGTGGCAAAACGATTCAAATAAAATGCATATGCTCCCTCCAAAGAAACGGCTTGCATGTAGCCTTTATGCGATGTGTACTTAACCCAGGCCTCCATGGTTATCGCCGACGGCGTGCTGATGAAATTCTTTGGCAAGCTGACGCGATCGTCCACGCCGTCGAACTGCAGCGCATAATTGCCGGCATCGCTCGGCAAAGAAGTGGCATAGCCGATTTTCCAGACGTCATCGCTTCGACCGCTGAACCACATTTTGAACATGTTGCTTTCATACATCACAGAAAAACCACCGAGCGTGGTGCTGTCCCAGCCGCCATTTTCCCCGGGTAACATCACCGGGTTGTTTGCATACCGCTGCCAGACGATTCCATCACTTGAAGTAGCGTATCCAAAGCCATTCGTGACTGCGCCACTCGTCGCCCCATACCAGGCATGATAGAGCCCATCATGTAGCATCACGCTGTTCACACCAACGGCTCTTGATTCCCAATCACTCGGAACGGGTGTGAATACCGGATTGTGTTCATATTTTTGCCAATGCATGCCGTCGGTTGATTCAGCATAACCGCACGCTTGTGCGATGACAGAACCGTTGCCATTGTACCACATCCGGAAAGTATGGCCGTCAAAAACAACTGCGGGCGCAATGACTCCAAGGGCATCCCAGGCTGCGCCGCTGCCCACACCCAATACGGGGTTGTTCGAGTGCTTCGTCCAGTTTATGCCATCAGGCGAAGCGGCCAGGCCAATTTGCCAAACTGAACCATTGTGGCCGGAGTACCACATCCAGTACTGCCCTTCGTGAAAAAGCACTGCGCCGTAATGCGCAAGCTGAGAATCAAAATCACCGGAATGGCCGGGGCGCAAAACCGGATTTGAACTTGATTTCGTCCAGTGGATGCCATCTTCTGAGGTCGCAAAGCCAAGCTGCCAATTTGAACCCAACCCGCTGTACCACATCTTATATTGATTTGCAACCTTTAAGACGCGCGGTCCAAGCAGGCCGTTTCCCATCTCCCAGCTTGCGGTTGGTGTGAGTATGGGATTGCCTTCGTATTGTTGCCATAAAATTTGAGCGAAAGCATGGCCGGCTCCAAGTAAGGCGATTGCAACGGTCCAAAATACGGTTCTCATGCTCATGATGTTCTCCCGACAGCAAGTTGTAATCTCAGTTAAACAGTTAATATAGAAATTCTCACGGAGAAAACCAGCAGAATAGCAAAGATTCTGCATCAGCTCGTCGTTCAGAATGAGAATACGAACGCAAAGACAACCCTGCGCAATGAGGAAACTACTTGATTCTTTGGAGGCAATAAGATAGTTTGACTTACGTTCCACACCAGCCGGGCGATCTGCCGTCAACGGGAAGCCGTTGTTCGTCGAATAGCCGTCCAACGAAACTGAGCGAATACAGGCAGGGGGCATAATCCCTCACGAGATGCGATTTTCGGACTATCTGTCAGAGACACTTTGGGCTGCATTGGATAAAGCGTTGCCGCTGCTGTATGGCTTCGGTTACGTCTTCATCGTGATACCCGCCCTGCCCCCGGACGAGTTTGGGCTACTCGGAATTGTCGAAGTGATCTTCTATTTCATCCTTGCTATCGACAACGGGCTCGTGCAAACCCCGATGGCTAAATTCGTTGCTGAAAACAACTTCGGGAGTTGGGCTATTGCCCATGGCTTTGTATTGAGCGGTAGCATTCTCCTCCTCTTTAGTATTGGGTGCATGGCAGGCGGTTCCGTATTGGTCGATCTGTTCAAAGCCCCGAATCTGCACAGCGTGCTGTGGAGCCTGCCGGCACTATTGGCAGGATTCTATCTGAAAAATCTCACCGCACAGATCTGCATCGCACGCCAATGGACGGGGCGCCTGTTCTTGATTGATGCCATTTACTTTTTGGGTTCGCTGGCGATCTTGATTTCTTTGAGAATTGCGGGCACTCTTGCGACCGCTGCACAAGTGATTCTCGCCAATGTCTTCACGGCACTCGCTGCTTCTTTCGCCGGCCTCTTCGCCACCTGGGAAGTGTTGCAGAAGTCCAGATGGCGGATTCAGTTTGCGGAAATTGTTCGCTTTTTGACGTTTGGCAAATACTCCTTTGGCGCAGGTTTGGGAGCATACTTGAATGCGCAATTGGATGTTATTTTTGTCGCACACTTCTACGGTCCTGTATCGGTCGGAATCTATCGCGCCGGCAAAATTATATACCGTCTCTATAATGCCTTCTCGCAAGCGACCCAGGTGGTCATCCTTCCTCTGGCTTCAAAACTAGAAGCTGCCCAGCAGCGTGACGGCCTGCGCGTGCTCTTTGAAAAATCCATCTTTTTTTCCTATCTTATAGTGGTTCCTCTCAACTTTGCTCTTCTACTGGGTGCCGCCGGGATTTTTTCACAGCTCTATTCAGGAAGATATGACGAAAGCGTTCCAGTATTTCGCTGGCTCTTGGTTGGGGCTTTCTTACTGCCCTGGGGCGCAATCGGGATCAACCTGCTCCTGGGAGCGGGCAAACCCAACTTAACCTTTGGTATCACTTGGATAGTTGTTGCTGTATACAGTTTATGCAGCTTGGTTCTGGTTCAGAGCCATGGCCTGCAAGGAGCGGCTGTGGCAAATGTGATTGGCACTATGGCCGGCGCACTTCTAACCACGGTCTTTGTCAAGAACCTGACCGGTTTCACTTGGCGAGGGATCATGCGACGCTTCGCCGATGTTTCGAATTTTGCCAGAAGGCTGTGGCAAAGCAAAAAATCGAACAAGTAACCTGCGCTCAAAGAGCGCTATCGCGCTACCACGGATGAATCACAAACCGATCATGACCTGCGCGCATTACATTTCGAATTTTCTTTTTACGACGCTGAACTGGCTTTATCCCATTCTCAAATCCACTGCAAGCTACAAACCGGTCGTATTTGCCAGAAAAATCAACAATCTGGAGTCTTTTCCCGTACAAAAACTATATGCCCTTGCGCGATTGAACCCCTTCGCTCAGGGCATGAATCTGGCTATTTATAAGACGTTGGGATATTTCCCTCTTTTTCGCAAAGCCGGTCAAAAGGAAGGTGCACAGCTTCTACATGCGCATTTCGGTTATGATGGTTACAAGATGCTTCCTTTGAAGAAAAAATTGGGCGTGCCGATGATAACGGGGTTCTATGGTCTTGATGCCTCCAGCTACTTGCGCCGCACCGAATGGCTTGAAAAATATCGAAAGCTCTTTGAAGAGGGCGAAGTGTTTTTGGTGTTAGGCCCGCGCATGCGAGAGGCTTTGACGAACGCTGGCTGTCCGGCCGAAAAAATAATTATACAGAACCTGGGCATTGTCATCGAGGAATTCCCTTTGCAAGCCAGCAAGTTGAATCCAGGCGAAACTGCGCGGATTATAATGGGTGCTTCGTTTCGGGAGAAAAAAGGCATCATCTATGCGCTTGAAGCTGCAGCTATGCTGCGGGATCATTCCATAAACTATAAGCTTGTCATCGCCGGCGATGGTGATATGCGCCCGGAAATCGAGCGGAAGATCTCCGATCTCAATCTTCGCAATCGCATAGACTTACTCGGCTACGTGGAGCCGCTCGCTTTCCGAAAACTGTTGGCGCGTGGACATATGCTCATTTTGCCGAGCGTGACGGCAAGCGATGGCGATATGGAAGGGACTCCATTTGTTCTGATGGAAGCACTGGCGTTGGGCATGCCGGTTGTTTCCACGTGGCATGCTGATATTCCGGAGATCGTTAAAGACGGGTGCAACGGTTTTTTGGTTCCGGAAAGAGATGCATACGCACTCGCGGAAAAACTGGAGTATTTGCTTCAGCATCCAGAAACCTGGGCGGCGCTAGGAAAAGCCGGGCGCGAACATATCAGTGAGCATTTCAACGCGCAACGGCAATTTGAAAAGCTTTTGCAAATTTACGCCAGAGTGATCGGCCGGTCGGCATGACAAGATCAACCGCGATGGAAATTCAGGCCGTGCCCAACCCCATTTATGATAAAGCGCTTTTCGATGCCGATTATTCCGATGGCCGGGACTGGAATTTCTACCGCTATGCATTGGCAAAATGCATTGAAAAGGGAAAGCCCGGAACGATTCTGGATTTGGGCGCAGGGCTGGGTTATTTCGCGGAGTGCTGTGCCCGGTTCAGTATCCCTTGCGTTGCGGCCGAGGGCTCGTATTACGGCCTGGCACAAGCTCGGTTGCGCTGGCCGGCATTGGGCTTAGTCTGCTGCGATCTGAGCGCGCCGCTGCCGTTGCAAGACGATTGCTTTGCCATGATCGTTTGCAACCAGGTGATCGAGCATCTGCCGGCGCAATTTTCGTCGCATCTCTTGTCAGAAAGCCATCGTGTTCTGCAAAAAGGAGGTGTGTTGTTTCTCTACACGCCCTCGCAATACAATTGGGCGGAACGTAAAAAGAAGCACCACATTAACCTTCTGACTCCCAAGAAACTCGAAACTTTGCTACGAGCAGCCGGGTTCAGCCATTTAGAACGCTTGAATTTCCCTTATCCATACTTTGGCGAGTCTCGTTGGGCACGTTTTTTTATGAACGCTCTTTTCAAAATTGCGCCCTTTGACTTCTTGTCGAGCTCCGCCAATTTTATCGCACGAAAGCGGTATTGAAAGATGTTTGTTGAGAAAAATGCGAATTCTCTTCCACACAACTGGCTATTGCATCATTTTTACATTTCGTCCCTAAAGAAAAATGCCGGCCATCTTCATGGCAAGGTGCTGGATCTCGGATGCGGCCGAAAGCCGTTTCATAAAATCATTGAAAAACATTGTGACCGGTATTTTGGCTTGGAATATCCCACGACGCTTCATGGGTTGGAATACGTTGACGTCGTGGGCAGTGCCTTGGTTTTGCCTTTTCTGAGTGACAGCGTTGACACCGTGGTTTCATTCTCCGTTCTCGAACATGTCCCCGAGCCGCAGCAGTTTTTAGTCGAGGCATTTCGGGTTCTGAAGCCCGGCGGGAAGGCGCTATTGATGACGCCGTTGATGTGGGGCGAGCACGAGCCTCCACATGATTATTTTCGCTTCACGCGCTTTGGCCTGCGCTATCTCGCTGAAAAAGTCAGCTTCGAAGTCATCTCCATAGAACCTGATACCGGCTATTGGTCCACAGCCGTGCTCCGCTTCAATTATTCCTTGAATCGCTTGGCCAGAGGTCCGTTGCAATATTTGATGCGACCGCTCTGGTGGGATCAGTATTTGGCACTGTGGCTCGACAAGCTCGACCGCAAATACCGCGTTGACACGGCGACTTATACGACCATCTTGCGCAAGCCCGTATAGCTCCAGCTCCTTGCGAGCTGAGGTTTATTGCGCGATTCAATCGTCGAGCTGGCCGCCGTCGAGCAGACCAGCAAGACTCGCGTGATCACTTTGCCGCATCATGGTGCTTGACAAAAGTAAAGAGAATACGCAAATTAGGATACAGTAATAAATTGCAGGGAACCCGAAAACAAGGCAAGCCTGGTTGAAAATAGTCTACCTCTCCGAGATCAAATGGCGTTATTTGCGCACGCGCAAGCAGCAGATGGTGCGGCGTTTTCCCAAGGATTGGCAGATTTTTTTCGTTGAGCCATATGCGCGAGGCCGCGAGAATCGTTTCCGACGCCAGCGGGAAAACAACGTCACTTACCTCACCGTGCCTTATTTCAAAAACTTCTCTCAGGCGTGGCTGCAGAGGCTGATCAGCTTCGTGCCGGTGCGCGCGGGTGTCATTCTCATCAATGCATGCTGGCTGTGGCTGGTGTTGCGGCGCAGCAAATTCCGGCGGCCCAATTTGCTCGTGGTGTCAAATATCTATTACGGCCCCGTCGTACGGTTGCTGTTCGGCAAAACGCCCGTGATCTACGACTGCAATGACAATCATCTGGCATTTCCGATGACGCCGTCGTGGGCGCGGGGCTATTTTCTATCGTTCTGCCGCCGCGCCGATTGCATCGTGTGCAGTTCGCTGGCACTCAAAAAAAGAATTCCGCCCGAGCACCATCACAAAGTTTTGTTGATCGGCAACGGCGTGGATGCGAGCCTCTTCGCGCGGCGTATCGAAGCCATTCCGGAAAACATGCAGAATCTGCCGCGGCCGATTTTGCTATACCTCGGCGCGCTTTCGGAATGGATCGATATGCCCTTGTTGCTGCGCGTGGCCGAAGCCCATCCGGATAAGTCCCTGGTACTGATCGGACCGGTGGCACCGGGGGTGCAGGCGATGCTCAAGCGGATTTTGCAAAAACCAAATGCGCACTATCTCGGCGAAATCAGCCATGATGCCATTGCTCAATATCTCGCGGCCGCAGAGGTGTGCTTGATTCCGTTTATCAAGAACGAGCTGACCGCCGCGGTGAACCCCAACAAGCTTTATGAGTATTTTGCCGCCGGCAAAGCCGTCGTCAGCGTGGATATCTCGCCGGAGGTGATCGCCTATGGCCATGAGATTTTCCTCGCCAGCGATCATGAAAGCTTCTTGCATCAAATCGATGCCGCTCTTGCGGCGGCGCACACGCACCACGACCGCCGCCGCCAATTGGCGTTTGCCAACGACTGGCAGGAAAAGGCCGATCAATTCAGCACGCTGATCAAGAGTCTGGCAAAGTGACTCTGCATTGAACCAAAAAAAATCCATGGCCAAAAAGAAAACACAGAAACCTCGGGCCGGCACCGTCCGGCACAAGCCCACGACCACTCCAACGACGCCGGTGCCGAGCAAAGCGCAACCGTCCCGCAAGGGGGCGCAAGCCGGCCTCAGTCCCCTGGCGGCCTGGATCGCGCAGCATCCGGCGCTTGTCGTAGCGGGCGTTTTGACCGTAATCATTTTCGCTTTTTTCTTCGAGATTGTCTTTCAGGGGAAAACCTATCTTTCGCCGGATGCGCAAACGCCCGTGGCGGTTACGACCCCCTTGAAAAAAATGCACGAGCAGGATGGCGTTCTCCCGCAGTGGGTGCCGTACCTTTTCGCCGGCATGCCGAGCCTCGGCAGCCTGGTTTATGCACCTTATTCTTATTTTCCCAACATCGCCCTCGCGCCGATCGGAAGATTCGTGCGCGGCACGGTGATCATGGTGTGGTACTACGTCCTGGCCGGCTTTGGACTCTACCTGTTTCTCCGCCGCAAGGGTGCAGGATACATTCCCGCCTTGTTCGGCGGCATCGCGTTCATGCTGATGCCTTATCTGATCACGATGTTCATCTTCGGCCATGGCTCGCAGATGATGACGGCCGCTTACATTCCCCTCGCCTTATGGGCAGTCGATCGCTTGTTGGAAAAATTCTCGCCGCTCAATCTCGGGTTGGCGGGCGTGATCATGGGGTTCATGCTGCAGAGAGGGCATATTCAAATCGCCTATTACGGCTTGATGTTGCTGGGTTTTTATCTGCTTTATCACGTGTTCATCGCGCTGCGCCAAAAGCAAACAGCGCGCGTGCTGCCCATGCTGGGCGGATTTTTGGGGGCAGTGGCGATTGCTTTCGCGTTAGCAGCCGTTCTATTCCTGCCATTGCGCGAATATACGCCCTATTCGATTCGCGGATCGGCTTCCGTGCTGGAAGCAACGGCGGAGAAAACGGACACAGGCGTGGGCTTCGATTACGCCACGCAATGGTCGCTTTCACCGGGTGAGATGATGACGTTCGTGCTGCCGTCGTTTTACGGCTTCGGCGGTTTCACTTACTGGGGCGACATGCCGTTCACGGATTATCCCAACTACATGGGTATTCTCGTGCTGGCGCTTGCACTGGCCGCATTGATCAAGCGCGTGCCGCTCGCCGGGTTCTTCGGTATTTCGATTTTACTCGCTTTACTCATTTCCTTCGGACGCCATTTCGCCTGGTTCTACAATATTTTCTACGACTATTTTCCCTATTTCAACAAGTTCCGGGTACCGTCGATGATCTTGATTCTGGTGCAATGCTCGACCGCCATTCTCGCCGGACTCGGGTTACAGGCTTTATTACAGCCACTCGCGCAAAAGGCTGACCGGGAGACCAGCGCGCTCCGCGCGGTTTTCGTCAAACGATTGTGGACCGTTTTGATTGCCGTCTTTGCAATCATGCTGTTGATCACCCTCAGCCGCAGCGTCTCGTTCGAATGGATGCGCGGCTTTTATCCTGATCAATACGAGGCGCAAACCCAGATACAGCTCGATAGCAAGCGCTTCAGCATGCTGCTGGCCGACCTTTGGATTGTCGGCTTGATCTTCTGCGCAGGACTAAGCATGCTGGCACTGGCGTATTCCAAGAAAATCTCGACCACGACCGCGGCCACTGTCATCACGCTCTTGACTTTACTGGATCTTTGGATCGTCGACAAAAGAATTAGTCCGGAGCCCGTACCGGATAAGAGCTTCTCCGCCTTCCTGCAACCGGATGAGGCCACGCGCTTCGTGCAAGCTGATCAAAGTGTGTTTCGTATTTTTCCGGTCGAGGACTTATTCGACGAGCTGCGTTGGTCCGCACAGGCCATTGCCAGCGTGGGCGGCTATCATCCCGCGAAGCCGCGGCGCTATCAGGATCTGATCGAAGCAACGCAGTTGCAGAGCGGTTTCGTAAACGACTACTTCCGCACGGTCAATCAAAACGGCCGGCGCGCGTTACAGCCATTTGCCGCTGAAGAGGTGCCGCGCGCACGGCATCGCGCCAATCGCCGGTTGCTCGATTTGCTGAACGTAAAATACATTTTCTCATTCTATCCGCTGCCCGAAGCGGACTCGCCCGCCGGGGGCTGGATCCGTCGCCGCGTGGTGAATTACGAACGCGACGGCAACGCGCGACCGCTGATCATTTATGAAAACCCTTCGGTTTTGCCCCGCGCTTACATGGTGGGACAGTATGAATCCAGCCAGAACGATCGTGAGACGTTGGGACGTTTGCGCGCCGGCGATTTCGATCCGCATCGCACCGTCATATTATCCGAAGAACCTGCCACGCCGCCACAACCGGATTCAACCGCTCGCGCCGAGATCAAAACATACGAGCTGCACAATATTGTGGTCGAAACCGACTGCCGGTTTCCGCAAATATTGGTTCTGAGCGATAATTATTACCCGATCTGCTGGAAAGCTTCAATTGACGGGCAACCAGCAAGAACTTTGCGTGCCAATCACGCGTTTAGTGCAGTAGAAATTCCGCCCGGAAAACACATGGTGGAATTCCGTTACGCTTCATCCGCATTCACCACCGGCGCTTTGGCCAGCGCCGGTGCGCTGCTGGTCGCCGCGGGTTGTATGGGGCTTGGTTGGCGGAATGAGAGGCGGCGCGAGGGGGAAGGCTCGCCGTGAAAAATGATTTGCAAAAGTGCTCTGGCCACTCTACATTCTCCGCGTTTTAGTTCGTAATCCTCACACCGGGGATGGACTGCCTGCCGCAGACTTGACGGTGATCGCCATCGGCCCAACTCAGGAATGCCCCCAAGACGGCCGGTCATTTCCTCTTGATCAACCCGATGCCAGACCAACCAAATTTGTACTTAGGAGGAGAGATGTTGCGCGCGGATAAGCCGTACTGTGAAGGAGAAAGACTCTCAATGAAGTTGAAAGATATTCTCTCGGAAGATTTAATCAAAGTTCCGCTGTCGAGCCGGGAGAAACGACAAGTGATCGAAGAGATGGTCGACATGCTGGCGCAAGCACGCCGCATCAGGAACAAGGATGAAGTGCTGAAGGCCATTCTTGAACGGGAAGCGGTGATGAGCACGGGCGTGGGCGACGGCGTCGCCATTCCGCACGGCAAAGCCGATGCCGCCCCGGAAATCGTGGCGGCGTTGGGGATCGCGCATGCGCCCGTGGAATTTGACGCGATCGACGACAAGCCGGTGACGCTGGTTTGGCTGCTGGTCGGACCGCCGCACCAGACCGGCCCGCACTTGAAAGCATTGAGTCGCATTTCCCGTTTGGTGCACAAGCCTGATTTTCGCGAACGCCTCGCGACCGCCATGAGTGCTGCCGACGCTTTCGGGGCGATCAGCCGTGAAGAAGACAAGTACCACGACGTTTGACGAGTTCACTGGACGCGAACTTTGTTGTTGCCATGCTCACGAAAAACGACATCAAGTCGATCATTCGTTTAACACAGAAAAAATACCGCGGGGAAACGAATTGTTTTTTGGCGGAGGGCGGGCGCTTATGCGAAGAAGCGATTCAATCCGGCTGGCAAATCGATCACGTCCTCTATTGCCCTTCGTTTCTGCACTCGCTGCGCGCCCGCCAGGCCCTCAAGCTCGCCCAGCAAAAACAGCTTCGCGTTTGTGAGCTTCCGGTCGATGATTTCGTCGGCATTACGGACACGATCACTTCGCAAGGTATCGTCGCGGTGGTGCATCGCCGCCCCCCGGAATGCGATCCGCTGGATCAGTTACGCCAATCCCCGCGGTGTCTGCTCGTGGCGATCGAAAAGCTGCACGATCCCGGTAATCTCGGCACGATCCTGCGCACCGCGGATTGGCTGGGCGTGGACGGGTTGATTGTCGGTCCAAATTGCGTCGAAGTCTACAATCCAAAAGTTGTGCGCGCCAGTATGGGCTCGATTTTCCGCCTGCCCATCCACGAAATCACCGAATTCGTAGACTTGCTGCGTAAGTTTCAAATGTTCGGCGCGGTGTTATATGGCGCCGACCAAGCCGGCGATTTTCCGTATACCACACTGCGCTTCGCTTCAAAAAAAGTGCTGGTGCTCGGCGACGAGATTGCAGGCCTGTCACCAGGCGTGAAAGAGATCATTCATCATTGCGTTTCCATTCCCAAGCGCGGCGGCGGCGAATCGCTCAATGTCGCGATTGCCTCGGCGATCTTGTTGGCGGAAATGTGTCGTTGACATGCAGATGAGCACAGACCTTGAGTTACCCTCGGAAAAATACCCCTCGCTCGGCGGTGTCGTGCGGGTGTTGCTGTGGACCATCCTGCTTTACCTGCTCGCCAGCTTACTGGGAGAATTCTCTTTTCAAAAATGGTCGATTTTGGCCGGCGAGCTGGCTCTGCTGCTGCCGGCTTACGTTTACTTGCGGCGCCACAAGTTCCGCGCCAGCACCGTCTTTCGCTTGCGTGCGGTGAGCGGGCGTGTCGTTGCGATGAGCTTCATCCTGGGCCTGGCCATTACGGCGCTCTCCATCGAGCTCGACCGGCTCGTGAGTCTGGTTCTGCCCTTTCCGGAAATTCTGGCGGAAACGCTGCGCCAGACTCTAAAAGCCGAATCGTGGACGGATTGGATTTTTATTTTGCTCGCCGCCGTCATCTTCGCCGGTGCACTCGAGGAAATGCTCTTCCGCGGCTTCGTGCAAAATGCTTTCGAACAGCGGCACAACCCGCTGTTTGCGATTTTCATTACTGCCATTCTCTTTGGTTTTGTCCATCTTTCGCCGTGGTGGATCGTGCAATTGATCTTCATCGCCATGTTCCTCGGTATTTTAGCATGGAAAAGCGACTCGATCGTTCCGAGCGCCATCGTCCATGCGCAAAACAACTTCATTGCGGTGCTCCTCAGCAATTCTAGCTCCGAGCGAGGCAACGCGTTGTTGGATTGGAACGGGCATTTGCATCCTCTCCTCCTCCTCGCCGCCTTGTTGATTGTGGCCTTGGGGTTACGTCTCTTTTTCCGTTTTTGTGAAGAAGACATTCAAATTCCCACCTTTTTGAACACTCCGCTTTCAGCCGCCGAGCGTTGACGGCTATTTCCGCATTTTCATCAGCTTGCTTCTATTTTTTGAGCACAGTTTAAACGTTTTACTGCCTGGTGCGATTGCTGAAAATCTGTGCCGGCTATGCGGGTGCCATGCTTCTGAGACGCGAAGCCCACCAAATGCCATAAGTTTGAAAGACGAGAGCGACGATTGAGACCCTGGTCTGCAACTATGTATCGCATCATCATGCTGAACGATGACCTTGAATCCCAGATGCGAATGTATCTGGCGCTCTGCCCGCGCTACCGAATCGAGATTGCGGAAAACGAAATCACGTTGATGCGGCTGATTCGCCGCAAGCGTCCTCAATTGTTGATCTTGGATGCGCATCACAGCCGGTTTCTTAACAACGGCAAATCTGCCGGGAAGCTGATCGAAAAAATCAAACACAAGCACAATCGCTTGCGCATCCTGGCAATCGTGCGGGCGCAGGACGAGCCTCATGGCCGTGCGCTGATGCAAAGCGGTGCGGATGATTGGGTGGAATACTTGATCGACGGCGACCACCTGATGCAGCGTATCGACCAATTACTCATTTCCGCGCCGCCGATCACGGTCACTTTTCACGACGCCAACCTCGAGGCGCAGGCATAGCATTTTCGGACTTCTGCAGAGCCACCAAGACCCCGGATTTCCATTCCTGCTGAAGGACGGAAGTCGCGGGGTTTTCTATTCCCTCCGGTAAGATACGATTTTGGCCAGGAAATGAGCTTGATTTTTCACGGGAGTTTCTCTATGTTCATTCGGCAAATATAAGCCAAGTACAAAACTGTACTTCCCATCACGAGTTGCGCTCGTAACCAAAGCACAGGTGATGCATGCTGCGTCGAAGTGGTATCTTTCTTGCCCCCTACTTTTTGTTCACCGCCGCCATCCTGACGTATTTTGCTCAGGTATTTGCACAAAATGCTGCAACCAGCGAGCCGGGAAAGGTGTGGATTTTCTTCCGTGACAAGGGCCCGCAAAACCTGGCGAAAAACTCTGCCGCTTATCTCAAAGCAGAAACATCCCTCTCGCCGCGTGCGTTGCAGCGCCGTGCTAAAGTTTTGCCGCACAATGCCTTGGTCGAAATCACGGACCTGGAGATCTACCAACCTTATCTCGATGAATTGGCGCGCATGAATTTGCAGCCAATTGTGCGCTCGCGCTGGCTGAACGCCGTGAGCGTCGAAGCTTCCCGCGAGCTCGTGCAACGCGTGCAAGCGCTGCCATTCGTGACCGCGGTTCAAACGGTCGCGCGCTTGTACGTCCCGCCGGTCCGCAGCACTGCCCCGCCGCACGCAGCGCTTGCAAAGACGAACATGGCGCATCGTTTCACGTATGGCGCTTCACTGGCGCAAATGGAGCAAATCGGGGCGGTGAATTTGCACGATGCCGGCATCGTCGGCAGCGGTGTTTTGATCGGCATGCTGGATTCAGGTTTTCGTTGGCAGGATCACCAGGCGTTCGATCATCTTGACGTCGCCGGCGAATTCGATTTTGTCAAGAATGACGAGATTACGCGCAATGAACCGGGGGATCCGCCGGGCCAGGATAACCACGGGACGCAAACGTTGTCGACGATCGCGGGCTTCAAACCAGGCGAGTTGATTGGGCCGGCATTCGGGTCTCGCTATTTGCTGGCCAAAACTGAGAACATCGGCTCCGAAACACACGCTGAAGAAGATTTTTGGGCGGCCGCGATCGAATGGATGGAAGGGCAAGGCGTGGATATGACCTCGACGTCTTTGGGATATAGCACTTTCGATGCCGGGCAAGTGAGCTATACACAGGCACAAATGGATGGCAAAACCGCCATCATTACCAAAGCCGCCGAAATAGCGGCAAGCAAGGGCGTCATCGTCGTCAACAGCGCCGGCAATGAAGGCGACGACGCTTGGGGCATTATTACCGCGCCGGCAGACGGGCCGAACGTCATCGCCGTAGGAGCTGTAGCCGCAAACGGCGGCCTGGTAGGGTTTTCGGGCCGCGGGCCGACGGCCGATGGCCGCATCAAACCGGACGTGATGGCGATGGGTACGGGTGTGCGCACGGTCGTTTCTACTTCGATATCGGATTACACGTTCAGCAGCGGCACCTCGTTTTCCTGCCCATTGGTGGCCGGAACGGTCGCGCAGATTCTTTCCGCGCATCCCGAAGTGACCCCACAACAAATGCTCGACGCGTTGCGCAGCACCGCCAACCAGGCGCTGGCTCCCGACAACGATTTCGGTTACGGCATTGTCCATGCTCGAGCAGCCATTACGTCTTTTGGGCCGGCGTTCAGCAATACACCGGAAGTCGACGCCAGCCAAAGCGGCGTACTGGGCATAACGATGCGAATTCTTTCGCGTGGGGGTATTGATCCAGCTAGTGTGAAAGTACATTATGCCGAGCGTAACAGCAACAGCTTTAGCACTGCGGCGCTGGTGCAATCCGATTCGATATCCTATGTTGGACAAATTCCCAAGCCCACGACAGATACGGCGTACGTGAAAATCTACTTCACGGCAACGGACCTTGCCTTCGGTAGCGTAACCTACCCCAAAAATGCGCCGCAGGGCTTTTTGTTGATTCGCACCGACGTCAGCACCGGGCCGCCTGATCAGCTACCGACGACCTTCGAGCTGCAGCAAAGCTTGCCCAATCCTTTCCGCCTTACGGAAGTGCAATCGACCAATATAACTTTTGCAATCGTCACGCAAGCGCAAGTGCGTGTACGCGTGTTCAATTTGCTGGGACAACAGGTACGCGAGCTGCTCAACGCGACGCGCCCTGCGGGCCGTTACACCGTAGCGTGGAATGGCAGGGACGATCGTGGCGGCCTGGTGGCGAGCGGGGTTTATTTTTACGTCCTGGATACACCGCAAGCGACGCAGATGAGAAAGCTGATGTTCTTGAGGTAAGGACTTTGTTTTCATTCCGTTTGCTCCTTTTATGACTTTGCTGAAGCATTGGCACAGGCGCCCGGTCGTCGGCCTGGCCCTGGGCGGCGGAGGCGCTCGCGGGCTCGCTCATATTGGCGTGATTAGAGTCTTGGAAGCTTGCGGAATTCCGATTGATATGATTGCCGGCACCAGTATCGGCGCGTTGATCGGCGCGGTTTATGCTCTGGAGCCTAACGTGGAAAAACTGCATACCGCGGCCGAAGCTTTCGTGCATAGTCCAGCCTTCCACGAGAGCGGGCTGGATCTATTCAGAAAAAAAAAGCCGGTGGAAAATTTCTTCGGGCAGGTTGCCACTTATATGAAAGACCGGCTCGTCATCAATCTCGCGTATAGCCGCCTGTCGCTCGTGGGTGGCCGCCGCGCGGCGAGAGCGATCGACTACATTCTACCCGATAAGACGTTCAAAGATTTACGCCTGCCCTTCACGTGTGTGGCCACGGATTTGAAAACAGGCAAGGAAATCACCTTTCACCAAGGGAGTTTGCGCGGCGCAGTACAGGCGAGTATTTCGATTCCCGGGTTTCTGCCGCCGGTTATGGCGAGCGATTACTTGCTGATCGATGGTGCCGTGGTCGCGCCCGTGCCGGTGCACGCCTGCCGCGAGCTGGGCGCGGAAGTGGTGATCGCCGTCGACGTCGGCCAGAGCGTGCACAACGGCGTGGAAACGGAAAACGTCATCGACGTTATTTTTCGTGCGAATTCGATCACGGCCCGCAAGCTCACCCATTTGCTCCTGGCCAGTGCCGACCTCGTGATCCGGCCGAAGGTCGGGCAGGTGCATTGGTCGGAGTTTCGGCTCGCGCATACGCTCATCGCCGAGGGCGAGCGTGCTGCAAAAGAAAAACTGGAAAAGCTGCAAGACCTCAGCAAGCCCAAGTATACCTGGCGCACGCGCAAGCGCGCAAGATAAAACAGTCTTTTCATTTGCCTCCGCAGTTACAGGTGCGAGCGAGTAATAGATTGCGTCGGGTGGAACGAAGTTTGTAGAGGAAAAATGCAGTCTCAAACATGTGACAAATCAGTTGATTATTTACCCGTGCGCGACTATATTTGCTTTTGTGAAACAAATCGCGCATATTATTGTCACCGTTTTCACGCTACCTGCATGTGACGAAGGAGGATAGGAACACCACGCAGCACGCGAGTGCTCGAGTAACGGAGAGAGGAATCGAGGGCGCGTCCTCAGAGAGAAGGAAAGTCTAGGATGGTGAAGTATTGCTGGCAGCGATCAAGATGGACTTTGGAGTCTTCTCTGTGCGATTGTCCGACTACTTGTCTGAGAATTTGATCATTCTCGACCTGCAGGCCAAGAACAAGGTGGATGCCTTCCGTACGATGGTGTCCAGCTTGGCGGCCAACAAAATGATCGCCGATCCCATCACTTTTTTCGAAGAGGTGATGGCGCGCGAAGCGATCGAGCCGACCTCCATCGGCCGCGGCGTCGCATTACCACACACGCGCACGCGCAGTGTGCACCGGCCGGTCATCGTCTTTGCGCGCACGTCTGAAGGCATCCCTTTCACGGCGAATCATGCGGATCCCGTGCAGCTCATTTTCATGATGGGCACCCCCAAGGACGAAGCCAACGTCTATCTACAAATTCTCGCGCGCCTGTGTCGCCTGTTACGCCGCAACGAGTTCCGCGACCGCCTGCTCACCGCCTCCACTCCCCAAGAAATCCTCAAGTTGTTCAGCGATTTTGACTCTCATCTCCACTGAAATCCTCCGATTTTTCCGCGCTTGGGCAACGAACCATGATCATGCGAGAAGCCGCACAAATCAGGAGAACAAGATGATTCGGAGCCGCATCACAAGTACCGGGCGATACGTGCCGGACAACGTCGTCACCAATTTCGACCTGATGAAGAGGGTGCCCACCACCGACGAGTGGATTCGCGAGCGCACCGGCATCGAACAAAGGTATTTTGTCAACCAGGAAATCGGCGCCTCCGATCTGGGCTACGAAGCGGCTAAAATCGCTCTGGCGCGCGCGGGCTTGAAAGCCACTGATCTCGATTTCATCATTTTCGCCACGCTCAGCCCGGATTACATGTTTCCGGGATCCGGATGTATCTTACAGAAATTGCTCGGCGTCCCCGGCATCGGTGCGTTGGATGTGCGCACACAGTGCACGGGTTTTGTTTACAGCCTCGCCGTGGCGGATGCTTTCATTCGCTGCGGCACGTACCGGCGCGTGCTCGTGGTGGGAGCCGAAGTGCACTCCTCCGGCCTGGAATTCAATGAACGCGGGCGCCATATCGCAGTGCTGTTCGGCGACGGCGCGGGCGCAGCGATTTTGGAAGCCTGCGACGACGGCCGCGGTGTGCTTTCCACGCACTTGCATGCCGATGGGCGCCACGCGCAGGAGCTATGGACGGAAAATCCCGGCAGCCGGCGCATTCCGCGCATGTATGACGGCATCCTGAATGACGGATCTTGCTTTCCGCAAATGAATGGCCGCGAAGTTTTCAAGCACGCCGTGACCAAATTTCCACAAGTCATTCATGAGGCGCTCGCAGCCAACGGACTCACGCTGAAGGACATCAGCCTGCTCATTCCGCATCAAGCCAATTTGCGTATTACGGAAGCCGTCGCGCAACGGCTGGAATTGCCGCCCGAGAAAGTGGTGAGCAATATCCAGCGCTACGGCAATACCACGGCGGCATCGATTCCCATTGCTCTGGACGAGGCCCTGGAGCAAGGCAGGATCAAGAACGGCGATTTGGTCATTCTTGCTTCCTTTGGCAGCGGGTTTACGTGGGCGAGCGCGGCGATCCGGTGGTGAAGTTTTTTGTCGAGGATAGATGATCGACGGTCGAGGATAGCGGATCGTAGATCGTTGATGGTGGCTCGTCAATTGTAAGAACACCCAAACCCAGCTTCACACGATCAGCCATTCTCTATCCTCGATCTGCGATTTCCTCTCGTTAAGGGTCCATTTAGTACTGCTGAAAATGCGCATCGCCTATTTCGACTGCATCGCCGGCGCCAGCGGCGATATGATCCTCGGCGCGCTGGTGGCGGCCGGTGTGCCGCTGGAATATTTGCAGCAAACTGCCGCCGCACTTCAAATATCGGGATTGAGTTTGAGCGCGATGCCAGTCAAGCGCAACGAGATTTCAGCCATCAAAGTGCAGGTTTCTTTCCCCTCTGAAAAAAAACACCGCCATCTGTACCACATCAACGCCATTATTGATGGCGCCGCTCTTCCCCAAGAAGTAAAACGGGCTGCCAGTAACGTCTTCCAGCGTCTCGCCATGGCCGAAGCCAAGGTGCACAATACCACGCTGGAGAGAATTCATTTTCACGAAGTCGGCGCGGTGGATGCGATTGCAGACGTCGTCTGCTCGGTGGCAGGATTACACCATCTGCAGGTGGAAAAAAACCTGGTCTCGAAGTTCCCGCTGGGCGGCGGCATGGTCAAGTGCGAGCATGGCGTCATACCCGTGCCCGCGCCGGCAACGGCAGAGTTGATTCAAGGCTTCCCCGCGCATACCGGTCCGGTTGATTTCGAATTGCTCACCCCCACCGGTGCCGCTATTTTGACCACATTGGCGCAGCCTGACGACCAACGCGATTTCAAAATTCACAAAATCGGCTATGGCGCGGGAGGGCGAGATTTTCAGGATCTACCGAACGTGCTGCGGTTGTTCGTAGGCGAAACAACCACAAATGAACACAGCGACAGCGTGACCATGATCGAAACCAACATCGATGACATGAATCCGGAGATCTATCCATTCGTCATTGAACGATTGTTGGAAAACGGCGCCTTGGATGCTTTCTTATGCCCGATCATCATGAAAAAAGGCCGGCCCGGTGTCATGCTTTCGGTTTTGTCGCCGGCAGACACAATTGAAGATCTTCTCGGCATTATTTATGCCGAAACCACGACTTTGGGCGTGCGCCTGCTGCCGGTTGGCCGCCGCAAACTAAAGCGTTGGCAGGAAAAACACAAGACAGACCTCGGCGAAATTCTTGTTAAAGTCGCGGAGTGGCGCGATAAAAAATTCTTTGCACCGGAATTTGAGGAATGCAAACGTCTCGCGCGGGAGCAACAATTACCATTGCGGGAGGTGTATGAGCGCATCCGACAGGAATTGTGCACGATCGTAAAATAGTTTCAAATTCGCTGATCGCGAAAAATATGCCTACACCCAGCCGCCACTCGGTAACGACTCTTCTGCTGGCGTTGTCATTTTATCGGAGCCTCATGCCGATTTACGCCCAATCGTCTTTTCGGGATCATGTCACTGCCAGTGCACACTTCTTCAAACTTAAGCATGGCTCACCGGAAAATGCAGGCTTCCGTGCAGCAGGTTTGGACAGTGTGCGGGCGCTGATGCAGCAGGCCGTGCGCGATTCGGTATTCCCAGGTGCCGTATTGCTCGTCGGTCGGGGTGGCACCACCGTGCTGCATGAAGCGTTCGGTAAATTCGGCTATCCTCCTTTCGACGAACCCATGCAACGCGGCGCTATTTTCGACCTGGCTTCTTTGACCAAAGTCGTGGCCGCCACGACTGCGTGCATGCTGCTGTATGAAAAAGGGCTGTTGGATTTGAATGCGCCGGTGCAAGACTGTTTTGCCGAATTCACCGGCAAAGATAAGAACCAAGTCACCATCAAGCACCTGCTCACGCATTCCTCGGGCTTGCCAGCATACAAAAAATATTTTTTGGAAAACAAAAGTCCGGCCGAAATTCTCGTTGCGATCCTGGGGGAAGAACTTGTCTACACGCCTGGCGCGCAAACGGTTTATTCCGATTTGGGAATTATTCTGCTCGGCAAGATTCTCGAACGCATTTCTCAAAAGCAGCTCGACGAATTCTGCCGCGATGAGATTTTCAAGCCTTTGGACCTGCAAGATACGCGCTACAATCCGCCTGCAGAATGGCGAACCCGCATTCCGCCAACCGAACAGGAAACCTGGCCGGCCGGTCATCGTGGTGAGTTTGTGCATGGTGCCGTACATGATGAGAATGCTTATGCCCTCGGAGGTGTTTCCGCGCATGCGGGGCTTTTTTCAGCCGCGCATGATCTTGCCAGATTCATGCAAACGTTGTTGCACGACGGTAGACACGGGTCGCCACAATTGCTCGAACGCGAAACGATCCTATTGTTCACACAACGCCAAGAGCTGCCGCCGGGCAGCAGCCGTGCCTTAGGTTGGGATACTCCCGATGGAAAAAATTCTGCCGGAACATTCATGAGCACCTCCGCCTTCGGCCACACGGGTTTCACCGGCACTTCGTTGTGGGCCGTGCCCGCTCAAGACTTGTACATCATTCTACTATCGAACCGCGTACATCCGACCCGCGAAAACAGACGCATTCTAGCTTTTCGGCCGCTACTGCACGACGCCGTCATGTGCGCCCTCGACTCCAATCATGCATACTCGACCAGATAACGGCCACGCTGTTTGGGTTTATCCGTTCAACTTCGCGCCGACCGAGGATTTTTCCGACTATCGCCGCGACGAACGCGGCGTGCCGCTGGTTTATTATTCGCATCTACAACGCTGGGTCTACAATCCCATCACCATCTCACAGTTTGGCCTGGCGCAGGTGTCGCACTATGCCGCACAAAAAAGTGAGGCCGCCAAAGAGTCTGCCGGCATCATGGCCGATTGGCTGGTCGAGAATCTGGAAGATTGGAAGAATGGCATTGGCGCATGGGTGTATCGTTTTGAATTGCCGCTTTACGGCCCGGTCGCGCCCTGGATTTCGGCAATGGCGCAAGGCCAGGGCCTCTCACTCTTGTTACGCGCCAGGCGGCTTCTCCAGCGCCCGGCATATGAAGCAGCGAGCCATCGTGCCGTGCGCGCGTTTTATCACACCATCAACGACGGCGGCGTGGCGCGAACTTTTCCGGATGGGGGTCTGGCGTTTGAAGAATACACCACCGCCGAACCTTCGCTCGTGCTCAACGGGATGTTGTTCGCGCTGCTGGGCCTGCACGATTACGCCGAGCATTGCGATGATGCACGTGCCCGGGAATGTTTTGCAGCGGGCCTCGCCGGCGTGAGAGCCAACCTGTGGAGGTACGACACCGGCTATTGGAATCACTATGACCTGCATCGCAGCCGGCGCTTGACTTCGCCGGATTATGTTCGTATTCACGTCCAACTCCTGCGCATTTTCGCCAAATTGGCAGAGGAGAAATACTTTGCCAGCGTGGCGCAAAAATGGGAGAATTACTTGAATAGCTACCGGTGCCGCGGACAATATCTTGCGGTCAAATGCGCAGAAAAAATCCGATTGCAGCTTGGCAATTATTCGACACGACCAGAAAGCAGCTCTATTTCCGCATGAACTCCGGCATGGCTAGCACGCGGGTCATTTATATAACGATGGACACCGACTGGTGCGCCGAAAAGGTTCTGGAATTCGCATTATCATTGCTGCGCGAGCGGCATTTAGCCGCCACGGTGTTTTCGACTCATGATTATGTCGCTTTGCGAGATACCAATGCGCAAATGTTGGAAGTCGGATTGCATCCGAATTTCAATGAGGTCACTGCCGAAGGATACGAGGACAAGCTTCGGACCTTGCAGCGGCTCTATCCACAGGCAGTGGGGGTATCCAGCCACGCCATGCTCTCCGGCACAACCTTGCTTGAGCTGTTCAGAAGGGCTGGCTTGCAATATGATCGCAATATCCTGCGTTACAAGGACGCTGCAGCGCAACCGTTTGTCTATCACAATGGTCTGCTGCGTTTGCCGATTTTCTGGGAAGATGATATTTGGTTCACTCTGGAGCCAGGGGCACGCTTTTCGACGACCATATTAGAGCACGAAGGCTTTCATTTGATCTTTAATTTTCATCCGATTCATTTGTTCATGAATACCGCGTCGGCGGAACACTATCAATCATTCAAGCCGTACCAGCACGAGCTGGGCAGATTGGCCCAATATCGCCGGGCAGAATACGGCGCGCGGTCGTTTTTTGAGGACCTAACCACATACCTCCAAAACGAAAACGTGGCAACAGGTTTGTTGCGGAACCTGCTGGAATTATGAGCGCTAGCCCAATAGTACTTTCGACGTGAGATCTACACCAGATTTTCAGCCTGGCTGAAAACTGGAGCCCTTGGGGCAGCACAAAGGACTTTTAGAATTTTATTCTATCTTTGGTTCACTAAGTACAAGATTTCACAATTACGATGACGTAAAAGCGAACACAAGAATTCACATCGATAGCAATTGCATTATGAAACATACATCACAAAATTCATGAGATACTGCGCATTGTCGTAGAACCCTTTGAAGGCCTGACTACAATGCCATCCACAGCAAAACGAGGCCACAGAATCTCAACCGCGAAGCGGTGACATGATTATAGACGACGGCAGCAAACATTCCCGAACCCCGAAGGG
>JBOHQX010000256.1:0-22467 GCA_050732395.1 bacterium | reverse complement strand
TTTTCCAACGGATAGATTAAGACCAACGGATGGAAAGATTGAGTGTTCTATCCGTTGGACTTAATCTATCCGTTGGAGCCGCCCGCAGGGCTACGGATTTCAGCTTGTCTGAAAATCCGTTGTAGATAGTTATGATCAAACATTCAAACGGAACAAGGATTCCTGACATGAAATTGATCGATCTTTCACATCCGCTGGAGCACGGACAGCTGAATTTTCCATGGGATCCCAAAATCAGTGTGGTGGCGCATAACACCGTGACCTCCATCGGTTACAACATCACGCAGATCAGCATGTCCACGCATCACGGCACGCACCTCGATGCGCCCTTTCATTTTTATGATCAGGGCAAAACTCTCGATCAAATGCGGCTGGAGCAATTTTACGGCAAAACCGCGCTGATCGATTTTGCCCCGGGCGGCGCGCTCGCCGCGAAAACGCCTCTCACCGTGGAGAAGTTTGCGCCGCACGCAGATAAATTCCAGCCGGGCGCTAAGATCATTTACCGCACCGGCTGGGACCGCAAATTTGGCACACCAGAATTCTTCTCCGAATTTCCAACCCTCACCCTGCCCGCCGCGCAGTGGATTGCTGATCGCAAAATCGGCCTGCTGGGCATGGATACCCCAACGCCCAGCACGGATTGGAAGGAATGCCATCATATCTTATTGAAAGCAGGTGTTGAAATTGTCATCGTCGAAGGCTTGACCCATTTGGAGCAACTGCCCGAGACCTTCATTTTCATGGGCCTTCCATTGAATATCAAAGGCCGGGATGGTTCACCGATCCGGGCCGTGGCCTTGGTGGAGGAGTGAGCATGCAGGGATTGCAGGACAGAGTTGCCATTGTAACCGGCGGGCTGGGCGATCTTGGTTACGCCAGCGCTGAACGATTGGTGCAGGAGGGTTGCCATGTGGCGCTGCTGGACCTCAGAGTTGACGAAGAAAAACGCGCCGCTCAAATCGGCTGCCGCCTGTATACCGTCGACATCAGCAATGAAGCACAGGTCGAGCAGGCCTGCAAAGAAGTGCTGGCAACCTTGGGGCCGGCGGCGATCCTGGTAAACGCAGCGGCATATTTTGTATTCAAAGGCGTCGACGCTGCGGTTGAAGATTGGCAAAGGATCCTGAGCGTAAACGTGATGGGCACCTCGCTGGTGACCAAACACGTCGTGCCTCACATGCAGCATTTGGGAGGCGGAAGCATCATTAATTTCTCCTCGGTCAGCGGATTTGTCGGCCAGCCCGATTTCGCGACCTACAATGCCACAAAATTCGCCATCCGTGGCCTGACCAAATGCTGGGCGCAGGATCTCGCCCGCTATGGCATTCGCGTCAACAGCATATGCCCGGGGTATGTTTATACGTCCGCGTTCGTCAATTCCTGCAAGCAGCTTGGCCGGGACGTTGATGAAGAAGATCGCAAGGCTTCCGCCATGCATCTACTCGGCCGGCAAGGGCGGCCCGAAGAAGTGGCGGCAGCCGTGGCATTTCTGGCCAGCGAGGAAGCGTCTTTTATTACCGGCAGCGACCTTCTGGTTGATGGGGGATATCTTGCTCAATAACAACACCCACTGCTCACACGCTTTGCAAGGCCGCCTGCAATTTTTTCGGTGCAATTAGCCGCCAGGCTTCGTGCACGTGGAAAGTCAACTCCTCATCGCTGATGTGAGCAAGCTCGATGCCAATCCAGCCGCGCACGCCAACGTAGGGTGGCTTGAAAAATCTCTTCGGCGAGGCCTCGATCAACACCTCCTGGATACCATGCGGCGCAGGCACCCACACCGCGAGGTGCCCGTCGTTGTGATGGTAGTTGGCAAACATGACAAAGACCTTCTTGCGAACAAAGAAAGTGGGCTCCCCGTGCGAGAGTCTCTCGCTCGTTTCCGGCAGAGCGCCACAGATACGCCGGATTCGTTGCAAATGCTTTTTGCCCAGCGCAGTGTGCGTATTCGCCCTGCGCGGACTCGACAATTCAGATTTCTTGACCATGGCATTTGTGCCTTATTTGATTGAAGTTCACGGCGGGGCTTCCACCAAGCATTCATCTAGACCGTCTTCATCAAATTGATCGTCAGAATGTCACCTCTCTCATGTTATTTAGCAAGGTAAATTTGCCGCACAACGCTCTCATTTGCTAATCCCTCCCTTTCCTGGCGGCACGTCTTTGCGCTTGCATTTCTTGGGCAGCATCGGCAGTGTGGAAGCGCATTGCCCGCGACCGCGCCGGTTTGGAGAACGGAAACTCGAAAATCCGGCTTGACTGTTTGCCCATTTTTTTGCATTATTATCCAGTTTTAATTTTACTGCGCCGCTCGTGGCAACATGAAGCATGGAGCTGGGCAAAACAGCCGGGGTCTCGTTTGGGTTCTCTGTCGTTTCACTCGGGGCAACTCTCTTCTTTATCTTGCACAAATTTACATCCAGGCGGAACGCCGGCCGTACGCTGGCCGCGAATCACAATCATTCAACCGGGCACACTCTTCCACCCATCAACTGAAACCCTTTCTCCCAGTCCGCCAGGTCTTACACCTAAAAAACACAGTCTCACGCCCAGGAAGCTCGCCGGAGGTGCAGCAATTGTTTGCATTTCCGGCGGTCACAAGGGCTGATCAACAATGCATCGCGTGAAACTGATTTTGCCTAACATACAGTTGCATGATGCCGGTCGTTCTGTCCGAAAAAATTTGGCCTTTCATTTTGGGCCAGAGTAGTTTCGATTTTTGTTCACCTCAAACCCGTACGGAGGGATATCATGAAAAAGGCTTACGCGCTCTGCACCTTCATCCTGCTCACTGTCGCCCGGATGGCCGTGGGACAGATTCCTCAAACACTCAGCTATCAAGGCGTCTTGACGGATGGCAGCGGCACCGTGGTTGCGGATGGAAATTATAACCTCACTTTCAAGCTTTATGAGGCCGCCACGGGCGGCATGGCCATTTGGACGGAGACGCAAACCGCCGCCGTGGCGAACGGCATCTTCACCGTCCTCTTGGGCAGCCAAACGCCTTTGACACCGGCGTTTGACAGGCAGTACTGGCTCGGCGTCACCGTGTCGGGTGGCGCGGAGTTGTCGCCGCGCACGCAGCTTACGGCGGCGGCGTATAGCTTGAACACGCGCTCTCTGGCCGCCGGCGCGGTGAATACCGCTGCGCTGGCAGATAGAGCAGTGAGCACCGCCAAGCTGGCAGACGACGCGGTGACGCGCGATCAGATCGCCGGCAACGCCGTCAATAGCGCGCGCATTGCCGACGGCACCATTGTAAATGACGACCTCGCCAACAACACGATCACCAGGAACAAGATTGCCGGCGGTCAAGTGGTGAAATCCCTCAACGCGCTCAAAGATGACGTCGTATTGGCGGCAGGAGCCAACGTCACCATCTCACCCAGCGGCAACACTCTCACGATTTCGGCTCCCAGCACTGGAGGAACGATCACGGGCGTCGCCGCGGGCGCCGGCCTGACTGGCGGTGGGAACAGCGGCAACGTTACGCTGGGAGTGGCGCGGGCCGGCGTTGGCACGCAGCAGCTTGCCGACCTTGCCGTGACGACAGATAAGCTCGACAATAATGCCGTGACCAGCGCCAAGATCTTCGATGGCGCCATCAACACCAACGAGCTGGCGAATGACGCCGTTACTGGTGTGAAAATCCTGGATGGCGCGGTAAGCACGGCTGACCTCTCCAATAACGCGGTAACTTCCGGCAAGATCGCCGGCGGACAGGTGATCAAATCCCTTAACGCGCTCAAAGATGATGTCATATTGGCTGCAGGCGCTAATGTCACCATTTCACCCACTGGCAACACTCTCACCATTTCAGCTCCCGGCACTGGTGGAACCATTACGGGTGTCGCTGCGGGCGCCGGCTTGACTGGCGGTGGCAACAACGGCAACGTTACCCTGGGAGTGGCGCGGGCCGGCGTTGGCACCCAGCAGCTCGCCGACCTTGCCGTGACGACAGACAAGCTTGACAACAATGCCGTGAACAGTGACAAGATTCTAGATGGTGCAGTTGCGAACAGAGATCTCGCCAGCAACGCGGTGACGTCGAGTAAGATCGCGACTGCGCAGGTGGTCAAGTCGCTCAACGCGCTCAAAGACGAAGTCGTGTTGGCGGCAGGAGCAAACGTCACCATCACACCCAGCGGCAACACCCTCACTATATCAGCTCCCAGCACTGGAGGAACGATCACGGGCGTCGCCGCGGGCGCCGGCTTGACCGGCGGTGGCAACAGTGGAAATGTCACCTTGGGGCTGGCGCGGGCCGGGGTCGGTGCGCAACAACTTGCCGATGGCTCGGTGACAACGGATAAGCTCGATAACAATGCTGTGACTTCCGGCAAGATCGCTGGCGGGCAAGTGATCAAATCCCTCAACGCACTCAAAGATGACGTCGTATTGGCGGCAGGAGCCAACGTCACCATCTCACCCAGCGGCAACACTCTCACCATTTCAGCTCCCGGCACTGGTGGAACCATTACGGGCGTCGCCGCGGGCTCCGGCTTGACTGGGGGTGGCAACAGCGGCAACGTTACATTGGGGCTGGCGCGGGCCGGCGTCGGGGTGCAACAGCTTGCCGACGGTGCCGTGACAACGGATAAGCTCGATAACAATGCCGTAAACGGTGACAAGATTCTAGATGGTGCAGTTGCGAACAGAGATCTCGCCAGCAACGCGGTGACGTCGAGTAAGATCGCGACTGCGCAGGTGGTTAAGTCGCTCAACGCGCTCAAAGACGAAGTCGTGTTGGCGGCAGGAGCAAATGTCACCATCACACCCAGCGGCAACACCCTCACTATTTCAGCTCCCAGCACTGGAGGAACGATCACAGGCGTCGCCGCGGGCGCCGGCTTGACCGGCGGTGGCAACAGCGGAAACGTCACATTAGGGCTGGCGCGGGCCGGCGTTGGGGCGCAACAGCTTGCCGACGGCTCGGTGACCACGGATAAGCTCGACAACAATGCTGTGACTTCCGGCAAGATCGCTGGCGGGCAAGTGATCAAATCACTCAACGCACTCAAAGATGACGTCGTATTGGCGGCAGGAGCCAACGTCACCATCTCACCCAGCGGCAACACGCTTACTATTTCGGCTCCCGGCACTGGTGGAACGATCACCGGCGTCGCCGCGGGCGCGGGACTGACTGGCGGTGGCAACAGCGGTAGCGTAACATTGGGGTTGGCGCGGGCCGGCGTCGGGGTGCAGCAGCTTGCCGACGGCGCCGTGACAACGGATAAGCTCGATAACAATGCCGTGAACGGTGACAAGATTCTAGATGGTGCAGTTGCCAACAGAGATCTCGCCAGCAACGCGGTGACGTCGAGTAAGATCGCTACTGCGCAGGTGGTCAAGTCGCTCAATTCGCTCAAAGATGAAGTCGTGTTGGCGGCAGGAGCCAATGTCACCATCACACCCAGTGGTAATAACACTCTCACCATTTCAGCTCCCGGCACTGGTGGAACGATCACGGGCGTCGCCGCAGGCGCCGGCTTGACCGGCGGTGGCAACAGCGGAAACGTCACATTAGGACTGGCGCGGGCCGGCGTCGGTGCGCAACAGCTTGCCGACGGCGCCGTGATTACGGATAAGTTGGACAACAATGCCGTGACTACCGACAAAATCGCCGATGCCACTGTAACGAATAGCAAAATCAGTCCGGCCGGAGCTTCGGCAGGCAATGCGCTTACCTTCAATGGCACATCGGTGGTTTGGGCAAGCCCTTCCGGCAGCAGCTCGTTACCTTTAGTTGGAACGATTAGCAGCAACAGCGACGTGCTCTCCGCAACAAACACGGGCACGGGCAGGGCCGGGTTTTTTGCTATTGACAATACACGCAACAACGGGCCGGCACTTTCTGGTATCACCAATTCCACGCAAAGCACAGCAGTGGGAGTCTTGGGCACCAGCGTCTTGGGCGCTGGCATGAGAGGCGAGCATACCGGCAACAACGGCACGGCGCCGGGGGTGCGCGGCGAAACCGCCTCACGGAGCGATTCAGCCAGCGGTGTGTTGGGAATTGTCGAAGTTACGAACTCCGGAAATTTATCAGCTGGCGTGCGCGGCGTGAATAACGGCTTCGGCAATAATGGCATTGGCGTTTGGGGCGCAGCAAGAGGCGGTGGCTCCGGCGTGTTCGGAACGACGACCAGCGGCCGGGGCGTGTCCGGCTATGCCGCCGGCAATTCCGGCACAAATTATGGCATTTTTGGAAAAACCGAATCACCGGAGGGCTTTGCCGGCTTCTTTGAAGGGAACGTAAGAGTCATTGGCAGCCTGGGAGTTGAGGGCAGAGTGGAAATGAATAATGAAGTCGAGATGCATAGAGATGTTAGAGTGGACGGCAATTTGAACGTTTCCGGCAGGCTCTCCAAAGGTGCCGGTTCCTTCAAGATCGATCACCCGCTGGATCCCGCGAATAAGTATCTCTCGCATTCGTTCGTGGAAAGCCCGGACATGATGAATATCTATAACGGCATCGTCCACCTCGACGAAAACGGCGAAGCCTCTATCGCCCTGCCGGACTGGTTCGAGGCGCTCAACCGGGACTTCCGTTATCAGCTTACCGCGATCGGCGCGCCCGCGCCCAATCTTTACATTGCCGAAGAAGTTTCGCACGGTCGTTTCAAAATTGCCGGCGGCAAATCCGGCCAGAAGATCTCGTGGCAAATCACCGGTATCCGCCGCGATCCTTATGCCGAAAAATTTCGCATCCCCGTGGAAGAGGACAAGCCGCTGCAGGAACGCGGCCACTATTTGCATCCCGAAGCATACAGCCGGGAAGCAAGCTCGCGCAGCGCAGCAGGCGAGAAGCCCGGCAACGATTCGAGTGACGGCAAATTCCTCCTATCATCGCAGCACTGAACCCTGCTTGTCCAGCCACCGTAAGGAGCGCATATATGCAATACTCAAGAACCACGTTGACGCTGCTCCCCTTGATTGCGTGCCTGCTCATTCAGCAGCGCGTGTGGGCGCAGGGTCCATTCAAAGTACCGGCCTATGTCGCCGGCAGCGGCGGCACCGCGAGCGCGAACAGCAATCATCGCCTCGTGGGCACGCTTGGCCAGGCGACAATCGGCACGTCGCAAAACGCCACGCAAAGAATCGACGCCGGATTCTGGAATTTGCCGGATCATATCCGTTTCACCCGGCCCCCCGATACTTGGAATTTTGTGAGCAACACCGGCGGCAACGCTACCATCGCCGTGCCGGCCGCGATCAATCCCGCCATCGGCTCGGAGCCGCTACAAACCGGTGATGCCATCGGCGTATTTTTTATGCGCGATAACCATTTGGTGTGTGCCGGTTTCAGTGTTTGGCAAAGCGGGCGCAACGTCTCAATCACCGCCTGGGCCGATGATCCGCAAACCGCGTTGAAAGAGGGCTTCGCAGAAGGCGAGCTGATCAACTACAAAATCTGGGACGAATCGGCGCTGCGCGAGTACAATGCCACGGTGACTTACCAGACTGGCGGGCCGAACTTCGCGACCAATGGTATTTACGCGCTGAGTTCTCTCATGGGCGTAACCACTGTGACGCAAAGCGTCGTGCTCGCATCGGGTTGGAACATGATCTCGAGCTTTGTCGAGCCCTCGAATCCAGATTTGCAAGCAATGTTCTCGTCGATTCTCGCCAATCTCGTCATCGTAAAAAATGGTGCGGGCCAGGTGTTCTGGCCGCAGTTCGGCATCAACACCATCGGGCAATGGAATCCGCGACATGGTTATCAAATCAACTTGAGTGCGGCGTCCGCACTCGCAATTACCGGCATGCCAGTCGTGCCTGAAGCCACAGCCATTCAGTTGAATCAGGGATGGAATCTCGTCGCCTACTTGCGCAACAGTTCACAGAACATTGAAACTGCACTGGCCAGCATTGCGAATAGAATCGTCATTGTCAAAAACAATGCCGGCCAGGTGTTTTGGCCACAATTCAACATCAATACCATCGGATCGATGCAGCCGGGTGAAGGTTATCAGATGAATGTCTCACAGGCGGCTACGCTCACCTATCCGGCGAACGGCGCGATGAGCGCTGGCCTGGAGAAGTCAGGAGCAAACTGGACTGTACTGGAAGTGCATGAAGGCGCCACACGGCACTATCCATTGCCGGCCAAGACTGGAGCCAATGCTATTTTCTTAATTCGTTTTCCACAGGGAGCAAATGGCGATGAGATCGCAGTAGTGGCTGCTGCAGCGACTGTAGTTGGCAGCGGCGTTCTCCATCAAGGAACAGCCTTGATCACAGTTTGGGGCGATGATGCGTTGACCGAAGAGATCACGGAAGGCGCCGTCGAGGGTGACGCGCTCGCGCTCAAACTTTGGTCACCGGCCGATCAAACGGAGAAAGCACTGGAAATTTCTTCGCTCACCGACGCATTGGCCGGTGCCGCGCTTGATCCTGCGATTCACTATCAGGCCGAGGCCGCTTGGGTTGCCGACGTTGCGTTCGCGCAAGAGCGTCCAACTTCTTTCAGCCTATCGCAAAACTATCCCAATCCGTTCAATCCGGCTACGCGCATTCAGTACGCCTTGCCCGAGAACGCGCAGGTTAAACTGACCGTTTACGATATGCTCGGCCAGCGCGTGGCCGTGCTGGTGGACAAAAAACAGCCGGCCGGATACCACGAAATCATTTTTCAAGCTACTCCTCTACCGAGCGGAATGTACTTTTATCGTCTGCATGCGGGAAGTTTTGTGGAGACGAGGAAGATGGTTGTTTTGAAGTGAGCCTGTAATTAAAATTGCGGGCAAACAATCACAGGCAAAGCTATCATAAAGATTTAGACAAGTTGATTGAATGGCAAAAACCTCAAACATTTTGCCATTCAATCATTTTGCCCGTAATAATTTTGCCGTTCATTTTGCGTCTGAATCGTTACGACTTTTGTGCAACCTCATCAGTGTGAATCTGCGAAAATCTGTATCCCATTGGAGAATCGACGTGTTTCATTCCATTCCAAACAAACTTGGATTGCTCTGTTTCGCAATCGTCGCCACTGTTTCGGCACAATCGCATTTCAAAAGTGTTGCCAACACCGGCAGTAACGCCACGCTCGCGGTGCCGAGCTCCGCCAATCCGAGCATTTTGGGCGCGCCCTTGGCAAACGGCGATGAGATCGCCGTGTTTACCCCGGAGGGCCTGTGCGTGGGCTCTACGATTTGGCAGTCCGGACAAAACGCTGTGATCGTGGCGTGGGGCGACAACGATCAAACGCAGGAAATCGACGGCTTACGCGCCGGGGAGCGAATGCACTTTTGCGTTTGGCGCAAATCGTCCGACACCGGATATGGCGACGTGGCTGCCGCTTTTGCATCCGGCGAAGGGCTTTACGCCACCAACGGCATTTACGTCGTCGCCTCGCTGGCCGCCAACGCAGCCGTCGTGCCGTTGCCTCCCAAGCTAGCGTCACCAAGCGACGGCGCGACTGGCATCGCGAGCGCGCCGCGATTGTCATGGTTTTCCTCATGCAGTGCCACCTCGTATGCCCTGCAAATCTCCACCAGCCCTGCTTTCTCAACGCTGGTCATCAATCCCAGCGGCGTCGATTCCACTTTCTATGACTTCACCGGCGTAGCCAGCCGCATCACTTACTATTGGCGCGCCAGCGCAACCAACAGCCTGGGCGTGAGCGATTGGTCGGCTGTGCGCAGCTTTACCACTGGAATGATCAACGCGATAGAGCAATCGCCCTCGCCGGCGCCGCGCGGCTTTGTTTTGCGTCAGAATTACCCTAACCCCATGAATCCGGATACGAAGATTCAGTTTGAGATTCCGGCAGCAGCGCATGTATCGCTGAAAATCTATGACCTATTAGATCGTGAAATTCGCACGCTAACAGACGCGCCTTACCAGGCCGGCGCGCACGTGTTGCGTTGGGATGGGAAAGACAACCGCGGTTTGGCTGCGCCGAGCGGGATTTATGTTTATCGGCTGCGGGCGGGAGGTTTTTCGGAGGCGAAGAGGGTGGTTTTGCTGCGTTGAAGGTCCAGGCGAAGACCTCGAAGAGATAGAAGATTGAGGATGGTGGATTGTGGATAGTGAATGGGCTGGACTTCGGTGTTCAGTGTTCAGTAGTCAGTGTTCAGTGATCACAAAACACCGCATATTGAATTAATGGTGAAGTCGTCAAAGCCTCTTCGATGGCGATAATCGTCTCGAGGAGAATTTTCAAGTTCTGGCATTGCGAGACCTCTTTGTGTTTTTCCTCGAAACGCTACTTGTGCGATCCCCAAACAGTATAATCGAAACAAAAAAACAGAATCCGAAAAACAAATTGTGGTTTGCCTGGCGAACGAAGATTTTTCAAAAAGTCTGAGATTTTCGCTGGTTTTATGCTTATCTTTTCTCATATATCCATTGAGCCATGAGCAGATTTTAGCGCCGATGCTTACCGGCTCGGAAGAGGCCGCGCGACGGATCGAAGCTGGATTTGCGGATGTGCAACAGCTTCAAGAACGGATAGGATACAGGTCCTGCCGGCGCAAAACAGGCATAGAGGCCATCAACCGCCATCGAGTAATGGCCTAATCGTATCAAAACTTGTTCAGCGGCATGCATATTTGTAGGGATTGTGGCACGATTTTGGTGTCAACAAAAGCAAAGAACAAGCAGGTGCCTGCCACTTGAAGCGCCACCCACGCCGATATTGCCTATACAAATCTAGGGCAGTAAGCGTCGGAACGGCGAGTATACTCAAGTGGCTGAATATGTGCGACCTGAGAAGGATATCAGATGGCGGCGATTCTCATTGTTGACGACTTCAAGGCTTTGCGCGATCACTATGCCGATGTCATTCGTCATAAAACTAATTTTGAAGTATTAACTGCCTCCAATGGCCGTGAAGCACTGGATCTTCTCACCAGCGAGAACATCGACGTCGTCGTTCTCGACCTGGAAATGCCGGTGATGGGCGGTCTTGAAATGCTCGAGGTCATGTCGAAAGATGGCCCCAAAGATGTGCCGATCATCGTCTATACGGCAAAAGGCAGCTTCCAGCTCTGCGTACAAGCCGTGCAACTAGGGGCCTACAACTTTTTTGACAAGAATGAGTTCAGCCTGGATCAACTGATCCGCGTGATTGAGACGGCGCTGGAACGGCGCCAACTGATGATTGAAAACAGCACCCTGAGACGGGAAGCCCGCAAGAATTCTTTGCTCGGAAAAAGCGAGGCCCTGACTAAACTGCGTGAGACAATCGTCAAAGTTGCCGAGGTTCCCAGCAATGTCCTGATCAGCGGCGAGAGTGGCACCGGCAAAGAACTCGTCGCGCAAGAGATCCATCGCCTCAGCCCGCGCGCCCAAAAGCCGTTTGTCGCTTTGAATTGCGCCGCCATTCCGGAGAACCTGGTTGAAAGCGAGCTCTTTGGATTCGAAAAGGGCGCATTTTCCGGCGCCGCTCGCACGACCCCCGGTAAATTTGAGGTCGCCAACGGTGGCATGTTCTTCCTTGACGAAATCGGCGATATGCCGCTGCAAACACAAGCCAAATTGCTGCGGGTCTTACAAGGCGGCGAGGTCACCCGCCTCGGAGGACAAGGGCGAGTGCTCAAGGTCGATGTCCGCGTCCTTGCGGCAACGCATCGAAATCTAGAGGAGGAGATTGCGCGCGGCCGATTTCGCCAGGACCTATATTATCGCATCTGCACGCACGTCATTCACGTTCCCCCCTTGCGTGAACGCCCCGGAGATATCGAGCTGCTCACGACTTATTTCGTCGAACGCACTTGCAAACGTTTTGGCATTCCCGCAAAAAGTGTCGCACCGGACACGCTGCGTGTATTGAGGAAATATGATTGGCGCAAGAATAACGTGCGCGAATTGGAAAACATAGTGGAACGAATGATTATTCAATGCAGCAGCGAGCAGATTTTGCCACAGCATGTTCCCGCTGAAATTCGAGAGGAGGATCGCTTGCCGGAATTAAGTCCGTTTGCAGGAGAGACTTTTCAAGCACTCAAAGAAGAAGCAGAGAGGGCAATTTTATTGCAACATCTTGAAGTCAACCAATGGCACATCACGAACACCGCAAAAGCGCTTGGCATTGCCAATCATTCCAATCTGCTGAGAATGATGCGACGCTTGGGAATTCCACGCCCCTCATCCCACGACTAATAACTCCACGCCAAAAGCGCCATTCCCATTGAATGGCTCCATCCTTTTATTTGATCATTAATGTGTTCAACGATACACAGCTTTGTGTCCAATATGATTAATAAGCTACTTGCCTCACTCAACTGCAAATAACTTAAATAAAATAAATGCTAGCTAAAAAAATCAATGTAATTGAGGAATGTGTCTTATATGAGTTAAGTGTATGTGTCTCATGTGACACTTTATGGGGTAATTCGTCGTTTTTTGAATGTCCCAAGGCCAAAAGCGCTCTGTTTTTATTAAGTTAACACTGCACAATCTCAGCAGACGGCTATTGGCACAATGATTGGATATTGTAAAACCAGAACAAAGCCCGATGAGATAGACGCCTCTCATCGAGTTGGCAAATTAAGGTAGGGGAATACTTTATTAAATGCCAATTGCAATATCATAAATTCCTACCATTCCGCAAGTACTTTTCTGCTGTTTTCCCCTGCCTTGACACTGCCCCTGCGACTATATCTCCACTCGTCATTTTCAATCGAGGAGAGAGGAGTGAAAGTGATGCATACTACCGGCGTTTACGGTGAATTGAACGTCAGGCCGCACTGGTATGCCTTACATACCAGAAGCCGCCACGAAAAAAAAGTCGATCTAAGGCTCAAAGAAAAAGGCCTCAACAGCTATCTCCCGCTCAACACAGTTTACCGCCGGTGGAGTGATCGTCATCAGGCGGTTCAGGAGCCTTTGTTTAGTTGTTATGTCTTTGTCTTCATTGCCTTACGCGATCGCCTGTCAGTCCTGCAAACGGAAGGTGCGGTCAATCTTGTTTCCTTCTGCGGCATCCCGGCCTGGATACCCGAGGAACAAATCGATGCTGTCAAACAGGTTTTGCAGAGCAAGCCAAGCGTAGAAATTGCCAATGCATTTGCGCCGGGTCAAAAAGTGAGAATAAAGCATGGGCCATTAACCGGCCTTGCCGGGACGCTCATTACCCATAAAAACAACCATCGCGTGATTATCGCCATTGAGGCGATCAATCAGGCGATTGCCGTTGAGATCGACCCGTGTGAATTGGAGCGCTTAGCCGCCTGAGGTGATAAACCGTCCGAAAGTCATTCGAACGAGAGCGGATGTGTTGCGAACAAATTATTGGAGAGCGGCCGTGTTCTGCCTGAAATATCTGACATTGCTCATTGCCGGGCTTGCCTTATTGCCTGCTGCAGAAGTGCTATGCCAGGAACGCAGAATCAAGCCGGGGGACGTGATTGAAATCGTGGTCTCCGGGCATGAAGAATTGAGCCGAAGTGTTCTTGTGAATCCGGAAGGGAAAATAGAATACCCGTTTCTGGAAGGCGTGCCGGTCGATGGGATAACCTTGTCAAGGCTGCGCGAGCTGCTGGCGACACAGCTTTCCCGAGCGCTGGAAGAGCGTCCATTTGTGATGGTGCGTTTTGCCGAAAGCTTCCCTCTCGCGGTAACGGTGCTTTGGCCAGACTCGAGCGCCGAAGCTCAGCGCCTGGACGGCCGTGCGACGAGCTGACTCCTTACGATTTTTCACATCGGTATCTGTTATGAACGAGACTGTTATTCAGGAACTGCCAAGCCAACACCAGGATCTCAAGGGTTATTTGCAAATCCTATGGCGACGCAAATGGATCATTCTCATGTGTGTGGAAGTAGCGGTCACGGTAGCAGTTCTCTTCAATGAACTCTCAGACCCGGTTTATGAGGCGGTTGCCACGATTATTTGCCAGGAGCCCAAGCACAGCATCCTGCCGGAGATGGAGCAGCCCGCTCTCAATCGCAGCGCCATGATCAATCTGATCGAACAACTCAAAAGCCGGACCCTGGCCCAAGAACTAGTTGCGACCTTGCCGGAACAAATCACCGAGACCCTCGGGGCTGCGGCGTCCGCACGAGACCATCTTTCGCAAGAGGGCGTCGTGGTCGGAAAAATTCAGGAGAGCCTGAGCTTGAAAATGGTGCCCGGGTCCGACTCCGGGGCGGAGATTCAACAGTTGAAACAACACCTCCTGCGGCTGGAAACGCGGCAGGCCTCCCTTCGCATGAAAGGCGCGCGGCCGGAGCAGCGGGAAATGATTTCCATTCATCGAGAAATGACCCGTGTCAAGGAACAGTTGATCGGGCAGCTCGAAAACACTGCTTCGATCCTGAATGATCCGGCGTACCAGAAACGGCATCTGTTGCAGGAATCCATCACCCTGGATGTGGATTTGGAGACCTATAAGGCCCGGGAGCAAGAGCTCAAGAACATTCTTGACGGCTACGGCCGGGATCTCCATGGGGTTCCCAAACAGGAGGTCGAGCTGGCGCGGTTGACCCGCGAACGCGACGTGAATGAGAAGATTTACTCCATGCTTTTGGAGAAGCGTGAGGAGCTGAGAATTGCCGAAGCGAGCAAATTCGGCCAGGTCCAGCTCATTGACGCCGCACAGGAGCCCCTCGCTCCGGTTAAGCCTCAAAAAGCAAAAAATCTTGGCCTTGGCCTTTTTCTGGGAATGTCCCTAGGGGTCGGTTTGGTCTTGCTCATGGAAGCGCTGGACACGTCACTTAAATCACCCAAAGACGTGGAGGAACGCGTGAATCTTCCAGTGCTGGCCGTGATTCCGTCCATTTGTCCGAATGGCGCAGTACGCCCCATGAAAGGAATCCGCGAGGCCAGTGAAGCTTATGCTGGCAGGCTGCTCTCCCAGCTCGAAGCCGGCTCGCACGTGTTCCAGGCCTATCGCGCCCTGCAGATCAAATTTGCCATGGTCAATGGCAATACGACCTTGAAAAGCATATTGGTGACCAGCGCCAACGCGGCAGAGGGGAAGACTTTGACCGCGATCAACATGGCGCAGGCTTTTGCCAGAAATGGAATCACTACGTTGCTGGTCGATTGCGATCTCAGGCGCCCCATGATTCATCACATTTTGAAGCTCGACGCGGAACCAGGGTTGAGCGATATCTTGCGCAACAAGAATGTGCCAATAGAGAAAGTGGTCGTCAAGTGGGCCATCCAGGCGCCTGAGGTTGAGAACATGTTTATTCTTCCTTGCGGCACGCCGACTGCTAGCCCGTATGAGATCTTGGATTCCGAGAGAATGCGAGAGGTGCTTGCTGAATGCGAAAGGCGATACGATCTCGTGATCCTGGATTCGCCGCCGCTGATGGCGGTCACCGATCCTATCGTTTTGGGCAGCGAGGTGGATGGCGTCTGCCTGGTGATCAAGTCTGGCAGGACACGCGAGGACACGGCCCTCAGAGCCAAAAAATTGCTTGAAGGGAGCCAGACCAACATCATCGGCACGATTCTGAATGGCATTGACACGAGAACGGTCAAAGATTACGAGGCCAGCAAGTATTATATCAGCTAGCCAATTAAAAAAGCGGCAGTTGCAGTACCTGCAGTAGAGACGCTGCCGTTGTTGTTGTTGTTGTTGCTGTTGCAGAGGCGGTTGCAGTGGCAGGGAAATTCAGGTTGCTTTAACCGGGCCCACCTGCCGCTGCAACTGTATCATGACGGAAGTTTTTAGGATTTCACCACCGTGTTAGGCCATGCCGGCCAGGACCTCCGGGCTCTGGGACTGACGTGGCGGAGCTATATAGAGTCTGACGCTGCAATCCCGGCCTGTTCATTCGCTCAAAAGATGACTATGAGAGACAGATTCCAAAATATACTTCCTGAGCACCTTCAACCAAAATCAGCACGGCGGTTTCCCGCACAGGGCCGGGAGAATAATCTCTCCTCTCCGGATCAATTCCGGCAACGGCTGCTCATCGAGACAAGAAGAGCGGAAAGGTTGAATTCGCCAACTTCACTGATCGTTATCGACCTGAACAAGTATCTCGACGACAGCAACGAGCGGGAGGTTGCCGCCCAGCAATACTTCGACGGCCTGATGAAGAGCATCTGCGCCGCGATCCGCGAAACCGACGTCGCCTGTTGCAGTCAGGAAAGCCGCATCTTGATTCTATTGCCGGATACGGATACGGCGGCCGCGCGTCACGTGTATGAAAGACTAACGCAACAGCTCGCCAAGCCCCGGTATACGTATGCCGGCGCGGAACAGCTCGATCTCGATGCAATGGAGATGGAAATCATTTCCTATACGGAAACTCTCATGTATGAAGGATTGCCGAAGAATGCCGTTGCCAGACGCGCGAAGGATTACTGCCAAAATCCCTGGGAAAAGCTGTCCGTCCAGTGCGTTGCGGGGGTTGCCGAACAAGCCAAAGGCGGTCATGGTGGAGGTTTACACCTGAGCCTGGGCGCTGGCCACGGCGCTACTCTTGCCGTCCCGATCTTTGACGTGGGCTGGTGGGATTCGCGAACTGTTTCAGATCTTGTCCTTTCGGCGGAGAAGATTTTAAAGAGAGGGTTGGACGTCATCGGTGCAATCACCGGCCTGCTTCTGTTTTCACCGCTGTTGGTATTGGCAGCTCTGCTCGTGAGAACGACTTCGCGCGGCCCGATCCTGTATAAACAAAAAAGGGTGGGATATCGCGGCGAGTACTTCACCTTCTTGAAATTCCGCACGATGTATGACCATTGTGAAAATCGGATTCATCAGGAATACGTGAAGCGCTTGATTCACGGTCAGAGTGGCGAGATCAACAATGGCTCTCAAGCCCAACCCATCTACAAGATCAAAAACGACCCGAGAATTACGTTGGTTGGCAGGTTTTTGAGAAAAACGAGCATCGACGAGCTGCCGCAGCTATGGAATGTATTGGTCGGGGAAATGAGTCTGGTCGGCCCCCGGCCGCCGATCCCTTACGAGGTTGAGGAATATGAAAAATGGCATTGTCGCCGCTTCCTGGAAGTGAAGCCCGGCATCACCGGCTTATGGCAAGTCTCGGGAAGAAACAAGACCACTTTCGATGAGATGGTGCGCCTCGATATTTACTATACGAAAAACTGGTCGCTGGCCCTGGACCTCAGAATTTTGTTGAAAACCGTTAAAGTGATGCTCATCCCTGATGGCTTCTAGCGGGTTGCTGCTCATGCCACCCGCACGGCCATGATGAATCCGCCATAGCGCAAGAAGCCCTCCGCGCCGAACTTCATTTCTCCAGGGAAATACCAAATGAAAAAGCATAACGTGGCTGTTGTTGGTTGCGGCTATTGGGACCCCAACCTGATACGGAACTTTATTCAAATCCCTGATTGCCACATGAAAGTATGTTGTGATCTGGATGCAGGGAAATTGCAAAGAATGCAAAATCTGTATCCCGCGCTCACCGCGACCAGTCGCCTAGAGGATATTTTGCATGACCCGGAGATCGATGCGGTGGCCATCGCGACGCCGGTCCATACGCACCTGCCAATCGGCAAGATCTGTCTGGAGCATCACAAACACGTTCTGATTGAAAAACCTTTGGCCGCTTCGGCGGAGGAATGCCTGGAGCTAATCCATTTGGCGGAGAAGCATGACCGGATTCTGATGGTTGGTCACACCTTTCAATACGCCGCCGCGGTCAACAAGGCCAAGGAAATCGTGGCCAGCGGCGAATTGGGAGAAATCTACTATATCAATTGCTCGCGCGCCAATTTGGGCCTGTTTCAATCGGATATCAACGTCATTTGGGATTTAGCACCCCACGATATTTCGATCATCACCTATATCCTGGAAGAGTTGCCACTCACGGTCAATGCGCAAGGCAAAGCCCACTTCAAACCAAACATCGAAGACGTCGCCACCGTGACGTTGAATTTTCCCAATTACGATACCTTTGCCGAATTTCACTTTGCCTATCGCTACGGTGACATCTATACGCCGCGCCTCAGCGAAAACGAGCCGCTGCGCCGCGAATGCGAGCACTTTCTGGAATGCATCAGTGAAAGCAAGGTGCCGAGGAGCAACGGCTACGCCGGGCTGCTGGTCGTCTCGATTCTCGAAGCGGCCAACAAATCACTGTTGAAGAACGGCGCCCGGCAACCCATCAATGACGATTTTTTTCTGCTGTTGAAAAAAGTCGCCTAGCAGCAAGAACCAGGGCAGGACCTCATGAAGCTTCAGCTCATCGCAGACGACGTGCAACTGGGCCATAATGTAAAGATTTATCATTTCGTCACCCTGTACGGATGCACGATTGGCGACAATACCAAGGTCGGTGCATTCGTCGAAATACAAAAGGGCGTCCGGATTGGGCGGAATTGCAAGATTTCCAGCCACACGTTTATCTGCGAAGGCGTGACCATCGAGGACAATGTCTTTGTCGGTCACAGCGTCACCTTTATCAACGATGCCTACCCACGCGCCACCACGGCAAACGGCAAGCTGCAGACTGAAGCGGATTGGGTCTGCCGCTCCACGTTGGTGAAGCGCGGCGCTTCGATTGGCACTGGCACAACATTGTTATGCGGCATTACCATCGGTGAGAACGCCATCGTCGGCGCCGGCAGCGTGGTCACGAAAGACGTTCCTGCCAACACGATTGTCGCGGGAAATCCGATTCGGATTCTGAGAAAAATCTATTCGTGAGAATGGCTCAGCATGCTGTACGACCAAACCGTCATTCATCCGGGCGCATTGGCGTTTACCTTGATGGCCGGTGTGCTCATGTTGTTGCTGCCCCGGCGCTACGTTATCGTTCCGTTCCTGGTGGCGGGCGTGTTCATACCCATCCAGCAGCGCCTCGTGATTGCCTCGCTAGACTTCTACATGCTGCGGATTCTGATCCTCTTTGGTTGGACCCGGCTCCTCCTGCGTTCCGAATACCGGGGTCTCAAGCTCAATGCGCTGGATAAAGGCATGATCTTGTGGGCCGTTGCTGGAATCATCAGCTATACTTTTTTGTGGGAGACGGAGCGGGCCTTCATCAACCGGCTCGGCATTTCGTTTGATGTTCTCGGGAGTTATTTCCTGATCCGGTGCCTCGTGCGTGATCTCCAGGACATCACATTCGTCGTGAAGGCTCTTGCCGTCATTTGTGTGCCGCTGGCGATCGCAATGTTGATCGAGCGTGCGACCGGCCGGAATGCTTTCGCCGTTTTTGGCGGCGTGCCGGAATTCACGCTCATCCGCGATGGCCGGCTGCGTTGCCAAGGGGCGTTTGTGCACCCTATCCTGGCCGGCACTTTCGGGGCCTCGCTGTTGCCGTTGTTTTTGTCTCTGAAGTGGCAGCCCGAAGCAGGTAAAAGGTTCGCGATCATCGGCGGCCTGGCTGCAACCATCATCACTTTCACTTCGTCGTCCAGCGGGCCGCTCATCACTTACGTCGCGGGCCTGGCAGGTTTGTGCCTGTGGCCATTGCGCCGTAATATGCGCCTCATTCGTTGGGGTATGGCTTACCTCGTGATTGGGCTCCATTTGCGCATGCAAGCCCCGGTGTGGGCTCTGTTGGCTCGCGTGGAAGTGGTGGGATGCTCCACGGGCTATCATCGCTATTATCTATTTGACGAATTTATCAACCGTTTTGACGAGTGGTGGCTTTGGGGCGTGAAGTCCACGGCACATTGGGGCGACCATCTCTTCGACGTCACCAATCAGTTTGTGCGTATCGGCGTGGACGGCGGGCTGATCACTCTGGGCTTATTCATAGCTCTCATTGTACTATGCTACAGGAATCTCGGGCAGGCACTCTGGACTCGCGGGCGGCGGTGGCCTGAGCGGATTCTGATCTGGGCCCTGGGCGCTTCGCTCTTCGCTCACTTGATCTCGTTTTGGGGAGTTTCTTACTTCGATCAGATTATCGTAGCCTGGTATCTCTTGCTGGCCGTGATTGCAACGGCTGGCGGCTTTCCGTCTAAATCCCAAAATGCGCAACCTCTCCTTCATTATCGTAAGCTGGAACGCGAAAGAGTTCCTCCTGGAATGCCTGGACTCTCTTGCCTATGAGACCGGCCCCCGTCGCGCGGAAATTATCGTCGTTGACAATGGCTCGGACGATGGCTCGCCGGAAGCCGTCGCGCAGGAGTTTCCGCAGACGCGGCTGGTGCGCAACCGCGCCAATCTCGGCTTTGCGAAAGCCAACAATATCGGCATAGAACGAAGCGCCGGAGATTTTCTCTTCCTGGTGAACTCCGACGTCAAAGTTTTGCCGGGCTGCATAGACCGCATGGTTGACTTTTCTGCGCGTGCGCCGGTCAGATTCTATCTCGAGATGTTGCGCGCGAACTTACATTTTTGGAAAAAACACCATAGCCCTGCCGCCCAGATTGGCTTTCGCTGCATCAGCTTGCTGTATCACGCGCTTCGAGTCCTGCAGGGTTTGGTCTTATATCCGTTCATGCCGGCAGAAAAGCCGGCGCTGAAGCTCAGGATCAGAAGAAGCATCGCTTGCGTCAGCCGGCTGCTGCGCTTTCCTGCGCAAGAAATCCAGTGGAGGACAGAATAGGCTCATGACCGCACGAACACTGCGACAACAATTGAGCCGTTGTGTTGACGATCCGCGCAGCGGAGAAAGTATCGGAACCAAAGCGGCGCGCGGCGGCATGTGGCTGGCAGCGGGTGGCGCGGTTGAACAGGGACTGCGCTTCCTGCGCAACATACTATTGGCGCGGCTGCTTGCTCCCGAAGACTTCGGCGTCATGGCCATCATTTTAGCGGCCAACCAGGCCTTTGAGACGATCACGGAGATTGGCATTCAAACTGCTATTGTCCAAAACCCGCGTGGCCATGAGCGCACGTACTTGAACGGCGCCTGGTGGCTTGCCTTGAGCCGGGCGGTGTGTCTTTACGGCCTGGCATATCTGGGCGCTGGTGATCGGGTTCACGCTCGAAGCCGGCGCCCGCTGCCTGCTGTCGTATTTAGTGTGCCCATATCGTCCGGGATTGAGTTTCGACAAGAATCATTGGCGCGCCCTCCTGCGCTACACCGGAGGGATAGCCGGGCTTCCCGTTTTGACTTTCATCTTCATGCGCGCCGACGTCTTTGTGATCGGCAAGCTTTGTCCCACTGCGGATTTGGGCATGTACAGCCTGGCAGCGGCCATGGCGCACATGCCCTTCCAATTCATGGGCGGCATCATTGCGCCGGTGGCCATGCCGGCCTTTGCACAAATACAGGCGGACCAGAACAGAATCAACACCACGATTTTGAATGTGACTGCGATGATCGCATTCTTTGGGATTCCACTTTTCATCTATGCGGCGCTATACGGCGGCGATCTGCTGCGCCTGGCATATGGATCGCAATACGTCGAGATCGCAACACCATTTGCGATCATTTTTGGCACTTCGGTCCTGCAAACCGTCGGCGTTCCGATTGTGACCTTCTATCTGGCCATCGGCCAGCCCGCGTTGCATCGTCTGTTCGCCGCGATCAGAGCCGCGACGATGCTCGTACTGATCTATCCGGCCATACAGAATTTCGGTTTGATCGGCGCCGCGACCGCCGGTCTCATTGCCATGACACTCGGATATCTGGTCCAGGTCCTTTGGGTCCGCGCGCTCATCAGCTTTGACTTACGGCGGTACGGTGTGATCTTTTTGCAGGCCTTGAGCGTTTCGGGATGCGTCGTCGCGGCGTGGCTCATCACGCACCATATCGCCCCCGACCGCATCTGGTTCAACCTCATTCCGGGTATCATCGGTTGCCTTTTGGCATACGCATTATCCCTCAGGATATTTCTGCAAATCAAAAGTCAATGCTCGTAAAGCGACAATCGCCGCCATCACATCGCCAACCTGCTCTTGACTTCGAAAGAATATTCACAGCAGCGCCGGTCTTGCGCCGGACCTGGAAGCGTTTTGCCCGAGCCATGCGAGAAATGGTAACAGCATCTCATCGCGAACTGCCGGTCTCCTTTATCATAGCGGTCAATGACGAGCAAGTGTTGCGCAACAATGCCTTGGTTTCGTCGGCGTTTCGCGACGGCCATGGGCACGAAGTCTTGCTTCAGCGAAATTTTCCCTCTGCGAGCCTGGCCTACAATGAGGCAATTGAGAGGGCGCAGAACGACCTCATCGTGTGCATGCACCAGGACGTCTATTTGCCCGAAGGCTGGGTCGAAAATCTGCAAAAGGACGTTGATTTTTTGGAAGCATCCGGTCGAAAATGGGGCGTGCTCGGGTGCTATGGCATCTCACTGCAGGGAACGCCGGTGGGCCATATTTTTTCGAATGGCCTGAACCGGGAGCTGGGAGGCCCTCATCCACCTGTGCCGGTGCAATCACTGGATGAAGCAGTTCTGGTCATGCGTAAGAGCACCGGCTTGCGCTTCGATTTGAGTCTCCCCCACTTTCATCTCTATGGCGCCGATATATGTCTGCAGGCCAGGCGCAGCGGGCTGGTAAATTAGTGTCCGTCCGAAAAAGGGTAGATTTCTGAATTTTTATTCATCTGCCTCTCCCCGTTGCTGGAGTGGAATTGGATACGATAGCGCTTTTGCGATGTTCATTGTGTTTTTGTGAATAGTTC
>JBOHQX010000255.1:0-12658 GCA_050732395.1 bacterium | reverse complement strand
GCGCATGCCCGGTCTCATCTGGCAAACCGGAATAACTTGTATTTTGCTTTTTTCTTTTTGCTCTATAGCCCTGGCCGGAACCACCGGCAAGCTTTCTGGCCGTGTGCTGGACAAGCAGAAGCAGCCTCTTCCCGGTGCGAATGTGATTCTTTTGGGCAGTACGCTCGGTGCCGCCGCTGATCTGCAGGGTTACTACAGCATTCTCAATATTCCCCCCGGCACGTATCGCGTGCAGTTCAGCATTATCGGTTACCAGAACACCACCGTGGAAAACGTGCTCATCTCTTCCAACAATACCACCAATTTGAACGCCGAGCTCGGCGAGGAAACGCTGACGGCGGAAGAGATCATTGTGGTTGCCAAGCGCCCGGTTGTAGAAGTGAACCTGACCAGCTCGGTATCTACCGTTACTTCGGAAAACATCGCCTCGTTGCCGGTGCAAGAATTGAATGACGTGGTCAATCTGCAAGCAGGCGTGGTCGACGGCCATTTTCGTGGCGGCCGGCTTGGAGAAGTGCAATATCAAATCAATGGCGTCACGGTGAATAATCCCTATGACAATACCTCGACGCTACGCATTGATCGCTCCTTGCTGCAAGAAGTGCAGGTCATCAGCGGCACGTTTGACGCCGAATACGGCCAGGCCATGAGCGGAGTCGTCAACGCTGTGCTCAAAACCGGATCCGACCGTTTTCAGTGGAACGGGGAATTCTTTACCAGCGACTACATGTTTACGAGCGAGGAGCGGCGCGGCGTTACAGACAAGTTTCGCCCGCTCTCGTTGCAGAATTACCAGTTGAGCGTGAGCGGTCCGGTTGGGCTTCCCAAGACCTATTTTATCCTGAGTGGCCGCCGTTTTAAAAATGACGGGTACATTTACGGCAGACGATTGTTCATGCCGACGGATCGCTCTGATCTTGAAGCCCAGAACTATTTTCCGACCGGCGACAGCGCGGAAGTGCCGATGGAGTTTGCGAGCGAATGGTCCGGACTGGCCAAGATTACCAATCGCTCGCTGCCCAACATCGAGATCTCCTATCAGGCGATTGGCAATTGGATCGAATCGCAAAGCTACAGATTCAATTTTGCCTTCAATCCCGATGGACCCTCGCAACAAAAAACCGCTTCGCTGGTGCACGGTTTAGACTGGACCCAGACCCTCTCCAGAAGCACATTTTATAATTTGAGTTTGCGCCAAAACTACTTCGAATATCAGGACTATGTCTATAGCGATATTTTTGATCCTCGCTACGATGCCGCCGGCCCGCCATTGAGCGAGCCTTTTATCGGATACAATGTACAGGGTGTCGATCTGACCCGCTTCAAGCAGCGCACCAACAGCCTGGTCTTCAAAGGCGCACTCACCAGCCAGCTCCGTCGCGATCATCTCATCAAAGTCGGTGGAGAACTGCAGGTGTCCGACTTGGAGTTCGGCATGCCCGGTGGCCTGCTGCGCAGCCCGGGCGGCACGCAATTGGAGCGATACACCGAAAGCACGTATCAATTCCCGTTTCAAAAGTTCGAAAAATACGAGCCGATTTGGCTTTCGGCCTTCGGGCAGGATCAAATCGAGTGGCAGGACTTGATTGTGCGCGCGGGCCTGCGCTGGGAGTATTTTGATGCGCGCTCAACCTTGCCCAGCGATCCGCAAAATCCCGCCAATGCCATTCAAGGTGCGCCAACTTCAGTCGCGCAGGAGACGACGCCCAAATCGGTGCTGGCGCCGCGCATCGGTATATCCTACCCGATCAGCGCCGCTTCGGCGATGTTCTTCGCCTATGGCCACTTCTACCAATACCCGGGCCTCAAGGATTTGTTCAACAACTCCGATTACTCCATTCTCAGCGAATTGCAGGCGGATATCAGCAATTACAACGTGTTCGGCAATCCCGATATCAAGCCCGAACGCACCGTGCAATATGAATTCGGTTACAAACACGCGCTCACCGATTTTCTCGGCCTGGAGCTCAGCGTGTTCTACAAGGATATTCGCGATCTGCTCGGCGTGGAAATTATTTCCACGTATGCTGCTGCCGAGTACACGCGCTTCACCAACGTTGATTTTGGCAATGTGCTGGGCTATACGATTTCATTGGATCAACGCCGCCTCGGCATCGTGAGCACCATGCTGGATTATACCTGGCAACGTGCCCAGGGCAACGCCAGCGACCCGCGCGAAACCGCCACCCGCGCTGAGGCCGGCGAAGACCCACGGCCGCGGCAAGTGCCTCTGAGCTGGGATCAGCACCATACGCTGAATGCCACGATCACCTTCGATCAACCCCAAAACTATTCCCTGAGCACGATTGTTCGTTTTGGCAGTGGCCAGCCCTTTACGCCGGAGCTTGACTCCGGATTTGGCGCTGATTTGGAAGCCAATTCCGGGCGCAAGCCCGCGTTTGTATTGGTCGACGTGCGCGCCGAGAAATTCTTCAGGCTGGCCAACTTGAACATGAGCGTGTTCGGCCGTGCGTTCAATTTGCTGGATACGAAATTCGCCACCGGAACCGTGTTTGGCCACACGTATGGCTTCGTGTTCAGCGACACCGGTAGCCCGGACTATTCGCTCACTCCAAATGCAAATCGCGCCACCCTGGCGGATCCGCATCGTTATTATCCGCCGCGGCGGATTGAGGTGGGATTTTCTATTAATTCGTCCCTGTAAAGCACCAACGGATACGTGAAGACCAACGGATGCTATTATCCGTTGGCCTTCACGTATCCGTTGAGGCAATATGCTGGGCATATTCATACGTTTATTTTTCAAGAGAACGGGGATACAATATGGGGCTATTACATCAGGATTTGACTTTTGAGCTGCGTCGAAACATGATGGAAGTGCAAAATGAAATCGGGGTCGGTTTTGATGAAGAAACATATCATCAAGGCTTGATTCGCCGGTTTACAAGAGCAGGCTTGGCCTTTGCATCCAAGCAAAGACGCCAGCTTATGCATCGTGGCTCTCCTCTTCGAACTTTCGAATTGGATTTTTTGGCAGAAGACAAAGTTATTGTGGAATTAAAGTGCTTACGCTGCAATTTTCTGCGCGCAAATTACGTTCAGATCCTTCAACGGGATTGATTGTCAATTTTGGAAAGAATCACCTTGAACTGATGGGCGTTCACTTTTGACACCTCCATCCGTTGGCCTTGACTTATCCGTTGGTGATAAGGAGAACCCTATGAATCGTAGCACTCCAATTCTTTTTTTCCTTTTCGCCGCTGCCGCATGGGCCCAATTACAGCCCGTGGTACCGCCGGAAAAGCGCGGCCGGTTGGATGCCGAACGTGCGGGATTTCACGATGCCGCAAGTATCCGAACGGAGTTTTCCAACTACGGCATGGTCGGCAATTATCCGGCAGATCCCATCAATGTCGACCTGAGTGTGTTTCACTCCGCCGAGGTGCCCAAAGGCAGCGGTTTGAATTACAGCGATGGCATCACGCCGTTCGTACTTGCCAAAGTGCGCGAACGCAACGGCCGTGAAGTGTATATCATGGAAACCGGCTTTCGCGAACGCCAGGGCAACAGCCCGTATCGCAATCGGGTGATGCGTTTTGAGCCGCGCCCCGATTATTTTCAACCCGATCCAGCTATCAATAGAGGTCGCTCACCTGCGTTGAGCAACGATTCTCGCACCTGGCCGAATGCATGGCCGGATCGGCTGAATGATCCCGACGATCCCGGATGGCGCGGTAGTTGGAACGGTTATTTTGGCAAGCGGCCGGCGGCGGATCAGGAAAGTTTCACGGTGATGGACGATGACTTTTATGATGCCTGGAATTTCCATCCGGACAGTCGCGATACCACCCGGCGCGGCCTGGGCTTGCGCATCGAGGTACGCGGTTTCCAATGGGCCAACCCGCAATCGGCCAATGTGATCTTTTGGCATTACGACATTACCAATGAAGGCACCACGGACTACAACGAGAATATCATATTCGGCCTGTACATGGATTCCGGCGTCGGCGGTTCGTCTATTTCCTGCGACGGCATCGCCGAGTCCGATGACGACAATGCGTTCTACACCAAGGAATTGGGATTGAACCTTGTCTATACTTGGGACAAAGGGACTCACGGCGCCGCCCTCGGCACGAATTGTTATCCGACGGGTTACCTCGGCTACGGTTATTTGGAGACACCGGGTAAACCGCTGGACGGCATTGACAACGATCGCGACGGTATCATCGATGAGAAACGTGATGCCGGGCCGGGCCAGTTGCTCGAGGGCCAAGACAACATTCGCGCCTATTTTCAGGCACACTACAATCAAGCCGATTTCACCACTGCGATTGGTACTTTGGAAAGCCGCTCGGCCTACCGCGCCGCACGCTGGTGGACCGGCGATGAGGACCTGGATTGGATTGCCGAATTGCACGATGTCGGCGCCGACGGGGTGTCCGGGACCAACGATCTGGGCGAGGGCGACGGGATTCCAACTCTCGGTGAAACCAATTTCGACCGTACCGATCTGCATGAGTCCGATCAGATCGGATTGACCGGGTTCAAGTTTAATCGCATTCGGGCCGGCCAGGGCAATCCCAGTCAGGAAATAGATGGCATCGTGTTTTTTGACGACGGTCGAAATTGGCCGCAAAGGTTATACGATCAGTTTTCGGATCCCGATCCGGCGAAGCGCTTTGATCCGCCGCTGGCGTTGAACTACAATATCGCTTTTTTGTTTGCCTCCGGACCATTCACTCTGCAGGCCGGAAAAACCGAACGCTTCAGTCTAGCCCTGGCGTATGGCGCAGACCTGCTGGAGCTGGAGACCACCGTTAGGACCGTTCAACTCATTTACAATGCGAACTATCAATTTGCCGTCCCCCCGCCCATGCCTACCGTTACGGCAGAAGTCGGCGACGGTTTTGTTCGATTGTCCTGGGACGATCTGGCCGAGCGCGGGCTGGATCCGGTGACGCTGGAGAATGATTTCGAAGGCTATCGTGTCTACCGCGCCACGGATCCGGAATTCCGTGATCCACAAGTCATCAATACGGGACGCGGCACCGGCCCCATCGGCAATGGCAAGCCTTTGGCCCAATTTGACCTATTGAATGATAAGAGAGGATTCTCCCCGCAAGTTGTAGAGGGTGTCGCCTATTGGCTAGGAACCAATAGCGGGCTGGCGCACACGTTCACGGACACCACAGCGACCAATGGGCAGCTTTACTATTACGCGGTCACGGCCTATGACTTTGGTTCAGATTCGCTGGGCTTCTATCCTTCAGAAAACGCCATCGCGGTCTCGCGCACGCCCCGAGGTGGCACCATTTTGCCGAAAAATGTCGTGGAGGTACGGCCCAATCGCAGAGTGCATGGCCATGTACCTGCCACTGCTTCGGATGCGACCAAGGTCCAGGGACGCGGCACCGGCACAGTCCAAGTGCAGGTGGTGAATTCCACGCTCGTGCCCGATAACCATACCTTCCAACTGAAGTTCAAGGGCGTTGCGGCCGACAGCGTCCGTGCGGTGTACTATGACTTGATCGATAGCACAACCGGCAGCGTGCTTTTCACCAATAGTTACGATCTGGAGGGGGAGGGCAGAGGCTACGTCGGCTCTGGATTGCTGCCCGTGGTCTCCACGCCGCACACGATCTCGGTTGATCCCCAAAGCGGGTTCACACCTTCCAGCCCGACGAATGCCCGACTGCAAATAACCTATCGCACGGCTTTGCCGATCAACATGAGAAGGCTCGGGTATCCTTACGACCTGACGATGAACTTCAGTGATGTTCCGATCGATACCTCGTTGCGCGGCTTCGGACTCTTGCGCGCGCGCCCGGCTAAATTCCGGATCATGGCGCATACGCATGAGGGCGACATGCGGATGAAATTCTATTTTCTGGACAAAGACAACGACGGCACACTCAGTTTGCCACTACCGGAGGAATACGTCGACGTCGTGACCTATTTGCCGAATGATACCCGGGCGTATGAAACCTGGCGTGTGGTGCTCGACACGACCGGCCAGGCGCAAGGCGGTACGCTGCGCGTGCCCGCCCAAGGAGATGTCTACGAAGCCAAGCTGATTTATCCCTTCGAACCAGACGAAATGTACGCTTTTAAAACGACGGGAGAGTTCATCAACTCGGAAAAGGCGCGCACGCAATCCGCGCAAGAGCCGTACGTCGTTCCCAATCCTTACGTCGGTATTGCCAGTTTCGAAGCCGAGCGCTTCGCCATCTCGGGTCGCGGCGAAAGGCGCATGGAATTTCGCAACCTGCCGCAGAATTGCACCATCCGTATCTTCACCGTGCGCGGCGAGCTGGTGCAGACCCTGCAACACGACGGTTCCGATGCCGGCATGGTTGCCTGGAATTTGCGCACGAAGGACAATCTCGACGTGGCGCCTGGGTTATATATCTACCATGTAGACGCCGGCAGCTTCGGTACACACCTCGGTAAATTTGCGGTTATTAAATGAGGCAAGGAGTTGGATCATGAGTACAAAACCCATTCAATTGCTCCTCGCTTGTTCTTTTTTCTTGACCAACACGAGCGCGGCGATCTCGCAGAGTAAGACCGGGACCAGCGTGAGCCAATTCTTGTTGATCGAGCCCAGCGCTCGTGTCGCCGGCATGGGGAACGCCGGTGTCACGAACCATGATGAGATCATGTCCGCCTATTTCAATCCCGGCGCCATCGGGATGCAAACCGGCTACGGTGTGCAGTTCACGCACAGCTCCTGGTTGGCCGGCATTTCATACAATTATGCCGCGGCCTCGCTTCAGACCGGCGAGCTGGGCAGTATTTATTTGAGCGTTACTTCGCTGACGTCCGGTGATATTGCGGTGCGCACGGTTGAACTGGAGCATGGCACCGGTGAGCAGTATACTGTTTCCAATTTGGCTTTGGGCCTGGGCTTTGGCCGCCAGATTTCGGACCGATTTTCAGCAGGCATACAATTCAACTATATTCATGAAGCCATCTGGCACAGCTCGATGTATACGTTCGGGCTCAATATCGGCACCATTTATCGTATCTCTCAGAGTGGTTTGCACATCGGCGCGAGCCTCTCCAATTTTGGCCTGCCGGCAAAATATGACGGCCGGGATCTGCGCATTCTCTATGATCAAAACTCCGACAAATACGGCGACAACAGCAGTCTGCCGGGACAATTGTTTACCGAAGAGTATTCCTTGCCGGTCTTGTTCCGCGTGGGATTGGGCTGGCCTCTGCAGCTCAATGAGAACAACCGCGTAGAGTTGGCTGTCAATGCCTTTCATCCCAGCGATAACACTGAAAGTGTCAGCTTTGGCGGGGAGTGGATGCTGCATGACATTATTGCCTTGCGCGGGGGCTATCAGAATCTGTTTTTGCAAGATTCCGAAGTCGGGCTCACGCTTGGCCTTGGTCTGCAATATGATTTCGAGGGGTATGGTTTCCGGTTTGATTATGCCTGGGCTGATCATGGGAGGTTGGACGATACTCAGCGTATGACGTTGGGATTCAAATTTTAGGGCGAGGATAACGATCTAATGTCGGTGTGACCGAGGTTTAGGAAGATCATTGTGGGATTGGTTTTGAAGAAATGATGACAGCGGTCAAGGAAACTGCAGGAGAGCCTTGACGTGCACGTATAACTGCGCTAAATGTGCGGTGTCCAATTGCCCTATTTTTCGTTTTAAACGCTTCTTGTCTATAGCCCGTAATTGAAACACCAAAACAATGGTGTAGATGTCGCCGATGCCCATAATTATTGTATGCTCTTTTCAAATTCGATGAGCGCTTCGTCGCTCAGTTGATCCCATTCCGTGAATTCTTGCCTAAGCACTGAGACGGATTGGCGCGTTTGCAGCAGGATGCTTTCCTTGAATAAGCGAACGATTTGCAAAAGATTGGGGAACGCTTCTTCAGGCAGCCCTTGCACTTCGTCAATCAAGGCTTGTTGATGATTGCTGGACATGTTGGCTCCTTTTAGAAAATTCGTTTATTAAAGACAACTTTAGTATTTTGCTTACAAAATGTATTGTAGAAAGAAGCGTTTTGCAAGCTTTATTTCAGTTCAATGAAATTAGACGGAATTCCTCTCTGCTGGCATCTTAGTTGAGCATGCTTTGAAGTTTTCATTTGTCACCCTTGCGTAAAGTCATTTGGATCAATTGGAGTTCCGTCTTGTAATTCCTGTTTGATTGCGTTGTGCAAATTCATCAAGAGAACCACTGCGTATCTAAAGCGTGTAATAATAGGATCATCTTTTCCTATGAAAAGCTTCAAAACCAAGTACGGCTATTTTTCCAAGGACGGCAAGGAATACATCATCACCACCCCGCGCACGCCGCGGCCCTGGATCAATGTGATCAGCAACGGCGATTACGGCTTCACGGTGTCGCAAACCGGCAGCGGATACAGTTGGCGCACGCATGCACAGCTCAATCGCATTACACGCTGGGAACAGGATCTCATCAAAGACGAATGGGGCAAATACGTCTATTTGCGCGATGAGAAAGGCAACATTTGGTCGGCAGGGTGGAAGCCGGTCTGTCATGAACCGGAGCGTTACGTTTGCCGTCACGGCCTCGGTTACAGCGTGATTGAATCCTCGCACTTTGGCGTGGATTCAACGTTGTTGCTATTCGTCCCCAACGAGGAACCGCTGGAGATTTGGAAGCTCACACTGCGCAATCGCACGAAAAAGTCGAAAAACCTGAGCTTGTTTTCTTTTTTTGAATGGGGACTCGGCCAGGCACCGGACTGGCATCGCGAGTTTCACAAATCATTCATCGAGACGCGTTACGATGCCGGGGCGTATGCGATCCTGGCGACGAAGCGCCTGTGGGAAATTCCTACCGAGCGCGGTCATTGGAATGCTGATTGGGGGTACGTCGCTTTTCACGCCGCAAACTCGAAGCCGGTCTCGTTCGATAGTGACAAGGAATCTTTCCTCGGGATGTACGGGAATCAACGCATGCCGGAAGCCGTGGCCGCCGGCAAACTCAAAAAGCGCACCGGTAATTGGCTTGATCATATCGCCAGCCTGCAGCTCAACGTCACGCTCAAGTCCGGTGAGGAGAAGACCCTCATCTTCACCCTGGGTGCGGCGGAATCTCAAGCGGAAGCACTGCAGCTCATCGGAAAGTATCGCACGGTGGCAAACGTCGATACGGCCCTGGCAAACGTGCAGCAGCGGTGGGATAGATTGTTGAGCACGGTTACCGTCGATGCCCCCGATGACGCCATGAATATCATGCTCAACACCTGGCTCAAGTATCAAGCCATTTCCGGACGGCTGTGGGGGCGCACGGCATATTACCAAACCGGAGGCGCGTTCGGTTTTCGCGATCAACTGCAGGACAGCCAAATATTTCTGCCGATAGATTCCGAACGCACCAAACTGCAAATTCTATTGCATGCGCGGCATCAATTCAAAGACGGCTCGGTGTATCACTGGTGGCATCCGATCTCTGAAATCGGGCTGCAAAACAAGATCACCGACAATCTGCTCTGGCTGCCGTTCGTCTTAAACAATTACTTGCAGGAAACAAACGATTTCGACGTTCTTGAATGCCAGGAGCCTTTTGTAGATGACGCGCGTGCGGCCTCCATTTACGATCACTGTCTGCGCGCCATCAATAAAGCACTCGAGCGTTTTAGTCCGCGCGGTCTACCGTTGATCGGCGCAGGCGACTGGAACGACGGGCTGAGCGCGGCCGGCTTGGAAATGCGAGGCGAGTCGGTTTGGCTCGGGCATTTCATGCACCGCATTTTGCACGACTTTGGCGCGATTGCGGAGAAATATGGTGCACTCACGCAGGCAGAAACCTACCGCACGCGCGCGCAGCATTTGAAGGAAAAAATCAATGCGCTCGCGTGGGACGGCGAATGGTATTATCGCGCCACCAAAGACAATGGCGAAAAAATCGGCAGCACAGAAAACGTCGAAGGGCAAATTTACCTCAACGCGCAAACCTGGGCCGTCATTGCCGGCGTGGCAGAGCGTGAACGCGCTGAACAAGTGATGGATGTGGTCGAGAAAAAACTCGAATACAAAGCCGGGCCGGTATTGCTTCACCCGAGCTATAAAACGCCCGACAAGCACATCGGCTACCTTTCGCGTTATGCCTCGGGCATGCGCGAAAATGGCGGTGTTTACACGCATGCGGCAACGTGGGCCGTGATCGCTGAAGCCATGCTGGGTCGCGGCGAAGAAGCATTCCGCATGTTTTCTAAAATCAATCCCATTCATCGCGGCAAAAAGCCTGATGAATATTGTGCCGAGCCTTACGTCACTCCCGGCAACATCGAAGGCCCGGGTTCAAGCTTTTATGGCAGAGGCGGCTGGACGTGGTATTCCGGTTCGGCTGCGTGGTTGTTTAAAGTAGGACTTGAATGGGTTCTTGGCATTCATCCAACGCTTGAAGGGCTCGTTATCGATCCATGCATCCCTGCGTCGTGGCCGGGCTTCAAAGTGCGACGTAAATTCCGCGGCGCAACGTATAATGTCGAAGTGAAGAATCCCGAGCATGTGAATGGCGGGGTAAAAGAGATTTTGATCGATGGCGAGAAATATGCCGAGCATTGCTTGTCTTCGAAGCCAGCTTTGCCGGTGTTTGCAGTGGGATCAATTCATGAAATCATCGTAACACTGGGTACACTATGAACACTCCTTCAAATCAAAGGAATTGTTTGCCAACGGATAGAAACAACCCAACGGATAAATCAGAATCCGTTGGGTTGTTTCTACCTGGATTTTGCAACGAAATGAGAACCGCAACGAAAAGAGGCTCTAAAATCGGGATTTTCATCCAGCATGTACCAAAACGCGATCTCACCGGTTTGGTGATTTTAGCAAAACCTTCAAACCAGCAAATCTCCTTTCGTTGCGGTTCCTTTTTAGTTGCAGGCCGGTTTGCGTGCAAAATTCAGGTTCTATCCGTTGGAATTCTCTCTTTTGTCGCCAGGCTGTTGGTTACGATTCTGTCCATTACCACGGCTTCATTCGCTCAGGATCGGCCTCCCGCATCTGCCGCAGCCATGAGTGACAGCGCTTTTTTCGATCTCTTGCAGCACACCGCTTTTGATTTTTTTTGGAAGGAAGTCAATCCCAATAACGGCTTGATTAAAGATCGCAGCACGCCCGACTCGCCGTGCAGTATCGCCGCGGTGGGCTTCGGTCTGACCGCCATCGGCATCGCCGTTGATCACGGATGGATCATGCGTGCCGAGGGCCGCGATCGCACCTTGACAACCCTGAGGACGTTTTGGGAAAAGCCGCAAGGCCGGGGCAATCAAGGCACGATCGGCTACAAAGGCTTCTTCTATCATTTTCTCGACATGAATACGGCGCTGCGCACGTGGAATTCGGAATTGTCTTCGATAGATAGCGCGTTGTTGTTGGCGGGAATCCTTTACGCCAAACAGTATTTTAAGCAGCCGGACTCGTCCGAAGTCAAAATCCGTGCGCTGGCCGATTCGATTTACTATCGTGTGGATTGGAATTGGATGCGCAATTTCCAGCCGAATCTCACCGGCGGCTGGTTTCCCGAGACCGGCTTCATCAATTGGTGGTGGCGCGGCTACAATGAGGCCATGATCATGACCATTTTGGGGCTCGGCTCGCCGACGTTTCCGCTACCGGTCTCCACGTGGGCGGCGTGGACGAGCGGTTATGTTTGGCAGACGCAATACGGGTACTCCTATGTGAATTTTCCGCCATTGTTCGGCCATCAATACTCGCATTGCTGGATTGATTTCAGAGACATTCAAGATGCCTACATGCGAGGTCGCGGCATTACTTATTTTGAAAACTCGCGGCGCGCGACACTGGCGGCGCGCGCTTACAGCATTGCCAATCCGGGCAGATTCACCGGCTACGGCGAGAACATTTGGGGCCTTACGGCGTGTGACGGCCCGAACGGTTACGCCGCGCGCGGCGCACCCCCGGCGCAAAACGACGACGGCACGATCGCGCCTACTGCAGCCGGCGGGTCCATGCCGTTCACGCCGGACGAGTCACTCGCGGCGTTGCGTCACATGTATGACACGTATCGCAATCAAATTTGGATGCAGTATGGTTTCCGCGACGCTTTTAATCTAACTCGTAATTGGTGGGGGCCGGACGTCCTCGGTATCGACGAAGGCCCGATTGTGGTGATGATCGAAAACTACCGCACCGCATGCGTGTGGAATTTGTTCATGCAAAATGCCGACGTTCAACGTGGTTTGCAGCGCGCCGGGTTTACGCCCGTTACGAATGTCGAAGAGAGGTCGAGCGGGAAGCCGGAGAGGTTCATTCTCCAACAAAATTTTCCAAATCCATTTAACCCGACGACGATTTTTCGTTTTGCACTGCCGCAACGTGAACACGTCACATTGGCTGTATTTGACCTTAACGGCCAAAAAATCGCAACTTTGATGAATGAAAGGCTGGAGCCCGGAGAGCATGCTGTCTCATTTGATGGACGCCATTTGCCGAGTGGAATCTATTTCTATTCGCTCGTCTCGAGTAATTTCAAGCAAACGCGCAAAGCGATTTTGATGAAATAGTTGCATATTGAAGCTTTACTTGTTTGTGACAATTCAGCTCAAAAAAAGCAGAGTAAACGGATGAAGCAGATTGAACGGATAGTGATTCTGCAAAACAAGTTTTAGAAATCCGCTTTATCCGTTCAATCCGCTTACAAGAAACAGGAGTTGAATAGTTACACTTGTT
>JBOHQX010000254.1:0-15368 GCA_050732395.1 bacterium | reverse complement strand
CGGCAAGTAACATTATAATGTCATCCTGGAAGGATCTTTTTGATATTGAGCACAGTGCTTGTGCTGAAAAAGATGCCTCCTGCATGACATGTTACTTGGGAGGTGCACATTAAAGGCAAAACTATTAAGGGCAATACAATTGAACATAGAAGAAGCTTTTAATGGTTTTGCCCTTAATAGTTTTGCCGTCTGGGTAAAACACCTGAATAGTTACGTGCGAAGTACCTAACAATTCTCCGTGAAACTCCGTGTTCTCAGTGTCCCGGTGTCGAGAAAGTCGTTAAGAGATGTATAAAATTTTCCGAATCATATTTCAATAACCCAACAGGGTGATGTCATCATGCCTGCTGAAGTCAGCGTTTTCGATCTGTTCAAAATCGGGATCGGACCCTCGAGCTCGCACACGGTCGGGCCGATGCGCGCGGCGCGGTTGTTCGTTGAGCGCCTGCAAACGAACAGCAGCTTGCCGCAAACGGTCAGGCTGCAGGTGGAATTATTCGGCTCATTGGCGTTGACCGGAAAAGGCCACGGCACCGATCGCGCCATTTTGCTCGGCCTCGAAGGCGAAAAGCCCGAGCTGGTCGATCCGGATGGCATTGAGATGCGCTTGGAGAAAATCAGAAATGCCAATGCCCTTTCTCTTCTGCAGATTCATGGCGTTCCATTCCAGGAAAAAGAGCATCTGATTTTTCATTACGACCAATCCTTGCCGCTGCATCCCAACGGTATGCGTTTTACCGCTTTTGATCCGCAACAAAAGCCTCTCGAACAGCAAATTTACTACTCCATCGGCGGCGGATTTGTCGCACAAGAACAAGAAGCCGGCGCAGCACCGCTCGGGGACGATCAGGCCGCAATTCCTTTTCCTTTCAACAGCGGCGACGAGCTTCTGCGCCTGGGCCGCGAGCATCAGATGAGCATTCATCAGCTTTTGCTGGAAAATGAAAAACGCTGGCGGCCGGAGCCACAAATTCGTGAGAAGCTATTGTTGATCTGGCAGGTGATGCAGGAATGTGTGCAACGCGGTTTGCGGCAGGAAGGCCATTTGCCCGGTCATTTGCAGGTGAGGCGGCGCGCGCCGCAGCTTTTTCGGGAACTGACCTCGCAACCCGAAAAAACTTTGCGCGATCCGCTCAGTGTATTGGATTGGGTGAATCTTTATGCTCTCGCTGTGAATGAAGAAAATGCGGCCGGCGGGCGCGTGGTCACAGCACCGACCAACGGGGCCGCCGGTATCGTGCCTGCGGTCTTACATTACTACCAACGTCTCTCCGCCAATCCGACTGAAGAAGGCCTCATCCGCTTTTTTCTCGCCGCCGGCGCGATCGGCAAGCTGTACAAACAAAACGCCTCGATCTCCGGCGCGGAAGTAGGTTGCCAGGGCGAAGTGGGCGTGGCATGCTCGATGGCGGCGGCCGGGTTAGTCGCAGCGCTGGAAGGCACCAATGAGCAACTCGAATATGCCGCGGAGATCGGCATGGAGCACAATCTCGGCCTGACCTGCGATCCCGTCGGCGGCCTGGTGCAGATTCCGTGCATCGAGCGCAATGCCATGGGCGCGGTTAAAGCCATCAACGCCGCGCGCATGGCGATGAAGAGCGACGGCATCCACAAAGTTTCGCTGGATCAAGTGATCACGACGATGCGGCAAACCGGCGCGGATATGAAAACGAAATACAAGGAGACTTCGCAGGGAGGGTTGGCGGTGAATGTGATTGAATGCTGAGGTCTGCTACTTGACATTTTCCCTATTTTTCTTATCTTGACGCATTCCACAAAATGCGCTTGCATCAGCCCAACACCGCCCAATTCGAATAATTCCCATGTCCAACGTCGTTCCGGAAGAAATCCCAATCACTTTCTCATTTCGTCACGCGCCGTTTGTTGAAGCCCTGGCCAGCGAGGCCGCTCCCGCTTTTGGCCCTGATCAGGGTTTGTCGTTTTATCGTGCCAAGCTCGATCTCCATCATCTTGCCCTGCTGCGCGAATTCGACGAACTGCTCTGCCTGGACACACTCCAGAACGTCGAGCGCTATTGGTATCAAGTCGAGACCGTGAAAAAAGTGCTCAAACAAATGCGCGGGCGAGTGTTGCTGTCCGACGAAGTCGGTTTGGGCAAGACCATTGAAGCCGGCATGTTGATCAAAGAATATCGCCTGCGCGGGCTGGTGCGCAACGCACTCATTCTCACACCGCCGGCGCTGGTGTCGCAATGGCAGGAAGAAATGCGGGCAAAATTCGATCTGGAATTCGTCACTACCGATGAAGTCGAGGTCAAGCACCATCCCGAATTTTGGAGCGAGCAGCCCTGGATCATTGCTTCGCTGCACACCGCGAAATCCAAAACCAATTTCGATCTGGTCACGAACGCGCAATACGATCTCGTTGTGGTGGACGAGGCGCATCATCTCAAAAATAAGGATACGCTCGCGTGGAAATTGGCGAATGCGCTGCAGAAAAAATTCATCTTTTTGCTCACGGCCACGCCGGTACAAAACGACTTGATGGAATTGTACAATCTGCTCACGCTGCTCAAGCCCGGGGTGTTGGCCACGGAGCAGCAATTTCGCAAAAACTACGTGGCGCGCGGCGATAGCCGCCAGCCTAAAAATCCCGAGGTGTTGAAGGACTTGTTACGCGAAGTTATGATTCGCAACACGCGCAGCCTGGTGGACGTCAAGCTACCCAAACGCTTTGCCACCACCATCACGGTGGCGCCTTCCCCCGTGGAAAAGGAGTTGTATGATCGCCTCACCGGCTACGTACGCCGGCAATCTCCCAAGCTCAAAGGATTGGAACGCCTAACGCTCAATAACTTGCTGATGCAGGCCGGTAGCAGCCCATTCGCCCTGGCGGGCTCGTTGCAATCTCTCAAAACCCGAGCGAACGGCGCAGCCGAAGAAATCGACCATATGCTGGGCTTGCTCAAAAGCGTTCGCGAGACCGAGAAAGGCAAACAGCTTCTGCATCTCGTGCAGAAAAGCAGCGCGAAAAAAATGGTGTTCGCCAACTTCCGGCACACCTTCGATCATCTCGCCACGCAGTTTCGCGAGGCCGGTTTGGCGTTTGCCGAATTTCGCGGAGGCATGACGGCGGAGCAAAAAGATGCGGCCATCGCCGCTTTTCGCGACCAAATTGATCTGTTGCTGCTCACGGAAGTCGGTGCGGAAGGCCGCAATTTGCAGTTTTGCCAGACCATCATCAACTACGATTTGCCCTGGAATCCCATGCGACTGGAGCAGCGCATCGGCCGCATTCACCGCATCGGCCAGACCAAGGACGTTTTCGTTTTCAACTTTTGCATCAAAGAAAGCATCGAAGAGTACATGCTTTATATTCTCGACCAGAAGATCAACATGTTCGAGCTGGTCATCGGTGAAATCGACAGCATTCTCGGCAATCTGGATACCGACGAGGAGTTTAGTGACATCGTCGTCGACATTTGGCTCAGTTCCAACCAAAAGCAGGAGCTCGAGCAGAAGATCGAGAGTTTTGCCGATCAGCTTCTGCAAGCGCGCGCGACGTATCAGAAGACCAAGGAGCTGGATGAGACGCTGTTTGCGGAGGAGTTTGAAGTGTGACTGGAGGCTGGAGGCTTGATACTGGATACGGGATGCTGGATAGTTGATCCAAGCATCCAGTATCGGCCATCGGCCATCGGCCATCGACTATCGACCATCGACCATCAATCAACAATCCCATGCCCCAACTCATCGACACCATCTCCGATATTCTTGAGCTCTCCGGTGCGGCGGTGGAAAGGAATCGCCAAAGCTTGGAGACTTTACTACCGGCCGAGACTGCACGCGCTTTGCAGCTCCATGAACAAGCCGTACTGTGTTTTGACCCGCAGGAGAAAATCGCTGACGGCGAGCTGGTGACGTATCAATCCGAGCTGGTTGACCGGATATTTGGCCTGATGCAGAACAAAGGTCTTTTTGCCGAAATTAAAGTTGCGGATCAACATCTCAAACAAGGCACGGCCGCGGCGGCGGAAGGCCGTTTCACGGTTCTTAATGGCCTGTGGAAAGCGCTGGGAGCGGTGGAGAGACGTTTGCGTTATGCGTGCGTGAATTTCAAATACACTGCGATGTCAGACGAAAAGAAAGAAGGTTTCACGCGTGCGGTGATCAATGAGCACACGCTCAGCCCGGTACCGGGGCTCACCTCACAGTTGCAAATGACCGCCTTCAGTGAAGGCGAAGGGTATCTGGGTTTGGAGACGCAACCCTTCAAACAAGTTCATGCTGCAGCCTGCCGTCAGGCGCACCTGCTCATTCGCAGCGAGCTGGTGGAATTTCAACGCAGCCTGCACCGGCGCTCGCAACGTGACGTGGCGCGGCTGAACGAGTATTATCAAAGCCTGATAGACGAAATTGATCGCAAAATCGCGCGGCGGCAGCTTGAGGGAAAAGAGCGCGAGGATCAAGAAGCGCGCAAGGGCGCCACGGAATTGGAGCGTGGCCGCAAGATTGCGGACGTGCGCGCCAAGTATGCGATCAAGGTCGAGGTTGAGCCGATCAGCTTGCTGCGCATCAATCTGCCGGTCATGGTCGTGACCGCAGAGCTGCGCTGGCGCAAGCTGTCGCGCGAAATCTTCCTGATATGGAATCCACTGCTCAAAGAGTTCGAAGCACTGCCGTGCGAGAGCTGCGGCGCCGGGCTTTTTGCCATGCAATTGTGCGAAGAGAAATTGCACGTGCTCTGCCAGGACTGTTCGCAGTGCGAAGGCTGCCAACGCAACCTCTGCCACCGTTGCCATCCGGGCAAATGCCCGAAATGCGGAAAAATCTTCGCCCGGGTTTGATTCTGCCGTCTTTCCTTCTGTCATTCTGAAAGAATCTTCCCACGCGCTTGGCACAATTCCAAAATGGGACTTTGTCCAAGCACTTGGGAAGATTCCTACTGAATGACATAAATAGAAGTGATTGCTTCTAAACCTGCACCTCCAATCGCAGGACGCTGTAACCAAATCTTAGCGCGCACTTTTTACCATATGCCCTCCACCCTCTGCTCTATGCCCTCTGCCCCATGCCCTCTCCCCGCTCCCGGCGGAGATTCCCCAACCCATCATAAGCCGCGTACTTGTACGCATCGGACAAGCTGGGATAATTGTAGACCGTGTGAATGAATGCGTCAATCGTACCCTCCGCGGCAATGACTTGCGCACCGACGTGCACCAGCTCGGAAGCCATTTCGCCAATGAGATGGATGCCGAGCAGCTTTTTATCATCAGGTGAGAACACCAACTTCAGCAATCCGCTCAAATCGCCAATGATCTGGCCGCGGGCATTGTTTTCATAATATGCACGTCCCACGAGATAAGGAATATTCTTTTTTTGGCAATCATCTTCCGACAACCCCACCATCGAAATCTCCGGAATTGTATAAACCGCCAGCGGCAAAATGGGCGAGACTTGCTCTTTATAGCGCAAATTGAAAGCATGCACCATGGCGACGCGCGCTTGTTCCATGGAAGTGGATGCCAACGCCGGAAAACCGATCACGTCCCCGGCCGCGTAAATGTTGGGCACGCTGGTTTGATATTTTTCATTGACGAGAATAAGACCGCGCTCTCCCAATTTGACGCCGAGCGGCTCCAACCCGAGCTCGCGCACGTTGCTCTGCCGGCCTGCAGCAAATAGCGCAATCTCGCCCGCCAACAGCTCCCCGCTTTTGAGCTGCAGAGTGACGTGGTTACTATTGACATTGATATTCACCATGCGATCATTGAAAATGAACCGCAAGCCTAGACCTTCCAATTGGTGCTGCAGGCGCTCGGCAATTTCTTGATCGACGAAAGGCAGCAGCCGGTTGCGTGAATCCACCAAAGTAACCTGCACGCCCAGAGCGGTGAAGATAGAAGCGTATTCCGAGCCGATCACCCCTCCGCCCACGATGAGCATGGTTTTGGGAATGTGGCTCATCTCTAAAATGGAATCGGAATCGTAAATCACTTGATGATCGAAAGGAACTTCCGGTGGGTGATAAGGAGAGGAGCCGGTGGCAATGAGAATAAAGCCAGTGGTGAGGTCGATCTCTGTGCCGCTGGACTGCCGGACCCGAACGGTGTGCGCATCTTTGAGTGTCGCAACGCCACGCACGAGCTCAATGTTGTGCTTCTCGAGATTCCGCTGAATCAGACCCCATTGGTTTTCGACGACAATCCCCTTGCGGTACATAAAATCGCTGACGGTGAGATTTTCTTTGAGCGAGTAATCGATGCCATAAAGTCCGCGCTGGCGCAAGCCGGAAAAATAAAGCGCGGTCTCCCGCAGCGTTTTAGAGGGCACGGTGCCGGTATTAATGCCGGCGCCGCCAAGATATGGGCTGCGCTCCACCAGTGCCACCTTTTTGCCAAAGTATGCGGCCTGAGCCGCGCCTTTCTCACCGGCAGGACCGGAGCCAATCACGACGAGGTCGTAATCGTAAGCAGCGTGCATGTGATCATCCTGAATGTTTACGGAGCGGTAGTGAATCCTTCGCTCAAATTTACCGCCCGAGGCGCAGGTTTGAAGAATCGGGCGGTAAACAATTTAGAGTTTCGCCTCCATCAATGTCTTCCAGCCCTCGTTGTCAGTGAGCAGCTTCCGACTGTTTCCAAAGCATTTTCTTAGCCTGCATCATTCACAAACATTACCACGAAAAGCACGAAATACACGAAAAACAAAACATTTGCCATGCCCTTCTCTTGCAACTCCACTGTGGGTCGGTAGTGCAGACCGATTGCTCAACTTATTGTTTTGCAAAACCTCCTGAGCTTCGTGTTCTTCGTGGTAAATTTTTCAGGTTAGCTGAATAGTCACGAAAAAAGTTCTAAAAACTTCTTGTTGCCAACGGATGGAACAGCGGCCAACGGAGCTTATTTTCCATTGGTCGCTTTTCCATCCGTTGGGCAATTTTTTTGGTTTTATACCGCCCCAATGCCTTGGTTCTTCGAAGGTGAACGCAATCGTTTAGCCCAAGAGCAGTTTTGGCTTTCAAATGTATCTGAATTGCGTTACCTCTATTTATGTGCGCGTTCTATCAGCACATTCGAGGGCACCGAATTCACGTCCAGTACTTTCTGGGCGCTCTCGCGGCCAGCCACGGGCAGCTTGCCAGGATTTAGCAACACAATTTGCACCAATACACAGGCTTGATCACAGTAGATATGCTCATGCGCCACCTTGCCGTCTTGGAATTTGATGATGGCCACTAGCGGAACTTCTACCCGTTTACCGGTCGGCGCAATGCCCGGCAGCATCCAATCCATGGCGAGAGTATGTTCGGTACTTTTGGTTTCAAATTCGCCTTTGATGTGCTCTTCCCAAGTCTCGACCAAAGCTTGCTGCGCAGGCGTAAGCGCTGCCGTTGCTGGCGTGGCCATCGTTTCCCCTTTGCTTTTTTCTTGTACTTGTGCCACCATTATGAAAGCCACAAAAAGAATGAAACATACCATCATGCGCTTTTTCATTTTTATTGCCTCCTCGAACTCGACCTTCACCCGAAAAACCTTCTCACGTCTTGCGTTCTACACAAGCCTTTCAGACAAGCTGAAAACTGAATCACTTCATGCAGCATTAAATCTTGCTCACGGATTGAAAAACCCCACTGATGATGGCTTTGTCCGTGGGCTTCTTCAATCCGTGGGGATTATAAACCTTCAGCGTTTTATTCAATGTTTGTTTCTTGGAGCGCTTACCTCTTGCGCTTGACGTACCGGGTAATTCGAAAACGCAACTCGTTTAGTTAATGTCATCCAGCCAGGATCTTGGTTGAGTCGGGCACAGCACCTGTTTCCATGCTTTTGACCTCGCCTTTGAGCATGAACCCGGCTACTTTCAATCCCGCCTTAATCAAGGCAGCTCTTGAAGCCATATTCTGGATATTGCAGCGCGCTGCGGGCACCCTCCCTGATAAGTAACATTCCCTTTTAAGCTCCTGCAGAATAAAGCTTCCCAGTCCTTGTTTCCGGCGGTCCTCTCTTACTTCCATATATAAGTCTGCAAAAGGCATATTGTAGTGCAGCATAAATCCCCCGGTCGCGACAACTTCTCCTTCCAGCTTTAAAACGAATTCACCGACAGGCTCGACTTTGTGCTCAAATATAGAGTCATCTTCCTTCCTGCGGCGAAAAGCAACACCGGGAATACGATGTTGCGTCACCACATAGTCTTCAAATAGCACAACGTCGGCAATTATGTTTTGTGAAAACTCATATAGCATTGAGGATAACAGTAAGTCATTGCTCTGGCATTCGATGAAACTTGCTCCTGAAACTGCCAGTAAATCTGGGAAAATAAGGTTTGAAATTTTTCTGAACGGAGGAATTAAATAAAATTCAAAGACTGTATCTCGGTCTGCGATCTCTTGTCCTTTTATCGAACCATAACCAATTTCCCCATCATCCATCGTCAAGAGATAGGAGTCTGTCCAGCCGCGTTCATGACAGGCGTTATACCTGATCTGAAAATTGGTCTCTTGTAGAAATAAATTGCGGAGAGCCTGAATCTGTTTGAGTTCCGTCTTGCAAGCTTTTAGCTTCATTTTCCGTTATCAGCCTGGCTTGGTCTCGGTGGAGAAATTTTTGATGATATTTCAATCGCTCGATTCATCGCTATTTTTCTTTGCTACAGCGGTTTTCGTTTGTATGAAAAGCCATTTCCTTCCGATGTCATTCTGGAAGAATCTTTTTAAGCGCTGGGATTGCGGCTCACTTAGGCCTAGTGCCAAGCGCTCAAAAAGTTTCCTCCTGAATGACACTGTTGAGGTTCAAGCTTACAGAACCAAACCGCCCGCCCTGGCTGACTCGGTTGTCCTTGGAGAAAGCCTTAATGATTGGCGCGAAACTTGCGTTGGATTTGTCCGGAACCTCGTTCGCTATTTTGGCTTTTGCTGGGGATTTTCGCATCGCTACATTCCTATGGTTCGACGAATTCGGCAACACTGGTGGCCTTAACAGTCAAATCTGTGTGGAAAAAGCAGAGATTCCTTTTACACCTGTTTGGTTCCGGCTTGTCCGCTTTGAGCCTCGGAAAGTGCAACGGCATCAAACTCGGCGAACATCTCGTGGGACTCTTTTAGCTTGGTGAGTGGGGTGTAGTCGCACGCGGCACCGAACTCAGCCCATAGTGCCTGAACTGCCGGGTTTGGGTTTGTATGCCACGATTACGCAGCGGCCCATAGCTACCTCCTCTTAAATTGATTACGATGGATGGCAATTCAAGTGCAATTCGAAAGGCAAAACTATTTCGGGCAAGACCATTGACGCAAATGAGAGATTGGGCAACAGAATTCAGAAAGGCTTTCGAATGTCCTAATGACGCGTAGACCAACTGACATCGGCGGGGAATTTAGAAAAAACTCGAAAACAAGCAATAAGTTTATTCGGGGAAAGAAGGCAGGGAAACATTAACCGGATGCCGAAAAGTCTAAAATCGGCCCAGTCGCAGAGGGGGAGGTTTCAGGTTGAAAACAGAAGCCGATGCGCGGCCAGTTCTTTTTCGACAGGATTTACAAGATGAACGAGATTGATCCTCATCCTGTAAATCTTGTTCATCCTGTCAAAAAACTTTTAGAATTCTATTCTACGTTTGATGCGCTAATCGCCTAGATATCCTCGACCTCCCGTTCCAGATACTTGTGGTAATCCTTCACGATCGGCGTGTATTTTTCATTCAACAGCGGTGAGGAAATCATGAAGTCAGCAGTCGAACGATTGCAAGCAATCGGGATGTTATAAACCACAGCGATGCGCAGCAGTGCTTTGACGTCGACGTCGTGCGGATGCGGGCTCATCGGATCCCAAAAGAAAATGATGAAGTCGATCTTGCCTTCGGTGATCAACGCACCCAACTGCTGATCGCCACCGAGGGGGCCGGATTTCAATCGGACAATGCTTTTGAGGGCAGATTTCTCGCGGCGTGTCGCCGCCAGTTTCTTGTTGATCGCTTTTTCAATCAGCTTGCCGGTTGTGCCGGTGCAAATCAGGTTGTGAACGAGCAGCACTTCGAAATTCCATTCCACCCATTCGACCAAATCTTTCTTGCGGTGGTCGTGCGCGACGAGCGCGACGTTTTTGATTTTGTCCATACTTTGTCCAAATCATAAAGCTTCATTGTCGTTCTGCCGCACTAACAACCGAGGCTTCAAACTGAGGTGCTCGAGTGGCAGATCCGGATTCTTCATCAAGGCCAGCAGGCGCTTCACGGCTTGAAGGCCGATTTGCTTTTTCTGTTGGTCAACAACCAATACGCCGGCATGTTCGGCCAGCTCACTATCGTTGAAGCCGGCAATCGCAATCTGCTCTGGCATGCGCAACTCGGACTCTTGCACGGCTTTGATCACCCCCGGCAGATGGGCGTCACAGGTCACAAACACGGCCATCGGGACTTGGCGCGCGGCATCCCTGCAAAGAAGGTGCGCACAAAACTCTTTCATCGCGGCATATCCTTCTCGAGCCGGGGAAGCGCTGCTCCATTCAGTTGAATCCTTTGCCCGCGATTCGTCTGTGAAGATGGTTTGCTCGGAATCCGCAATGCCCGCTTCCTGCAGCGCGCGCTGGCAGTCTTGCACACGTTGCTGCGCAGAGAGGTTTTCTTGGGGCCCGGCAAGGACGGCAAAGTCTTGATATCCCCGGTGCCTCAAATGCTGCACCGCTAACCTGGCGCCGGCTTGATTGTTGACGGTGATCGAATCGAATTGATGGTGGTTACTATCCACTAAAACCAATGGTAAGCGCCGGCGTTTGCAGTCCACCGCCAGCGCCCCGGAGACGTGCATAGAGACCAACAGCAGGCCGTCCACGCGGCGTTGTTGCAAAGCGCGCCATAGAAAGGCGTCTCGCTGTTGCAAGTCGTCGACACCAAAAAGTATCAGATCGAGATGGTCGTACGCCAGGCCGCGCTGAATGCCGCGCAACACTTCCATGTGGGTGTGCTCGCTGGAAAAAGGCAGGACCACGCCGACGGCGCTGGCTTTTCGGCGCGCCAGGCCTTGCGCCATGGCGTGCGGCTGATAGTCGAGCTCGTCAATCACTTGCAAAACTCTTTTGCGTGTCGCCACCGCCGTCAACGGGCTGTCATTCAAGACTCTCGACACCGTGCCGATACTGACGCCGGACTTCTTTGCGACTTCATAAATCGTTGCCGCCATAAACTTATTCCTCGCAAAAACTTTGCACTGCTCATATGACGTCATGAACAATATTACCGGGATGCGGGAGGCGCAGCTTCCGGCGAAGTCAAGCCATCAGGCGTCATACCATGCCGTCTTTGATTTGGCATTCGCAAGAGCGCCTCCCGATCCCTAGCGATTAAGGGAGAGAAATTCTAAGCTATATCAGTCAATCAGAGATCCGATTTTCTAACGCCGCCGCAATGAGGCCGAAAAACTCGTTGCGCGTCTCCTCGGTCTGCGCCAGCAACCGCTCGATCTCAACTGGAGTAAAAAACACCTCAGGATTGGGCATGATCGAGGCGGTGAGATAAGCCTTATAGCGCAGCCCGGGATTCGAAGCTTCAAACGAAAGGCGCTTCAGCTCGCTGATGATCTTGGCGTAATCTTGATCCGGGAATTTGATTCTCATCACAACGCTATGAAGCATCGTGGACTCGGTGATTGCATCGACGCCCGAACGTAAATTAGCCTGGTAACCACGCACGCCTCTGATCAGAATCTTCTGGCGAAGCTGCGGGCTTTCGGTGCCGAGGTCGGAGGACTGCACCGTTTGCCCTTGCAGCGAAGACAGGCTGAGCAATAACGCCAAACTGACAATACGAAGTTTCCTACTGAATGACTTCATCGCTTTCTCCTGAAATTTGTTCAAGTGGTCCATCAAAAAGCACTTCAAGGCTCAATAAAAAATAATTTAAGTAATTTGTCATTATATATAAATTTATTAAGTCATATTAAGATTGCATTAAAATAATAACAATAAATTGTAAAACAACAAAACAATGTAATCTCAGATAGTCATTTGCAAAAAATTTGCCGTTATCACTGAACTAAAACAAATCAATAAAATATAGCGGCTTAGATTAAATAACTGCGGCCGCTTCGGTTAGCAAATGGATGCCACTTGGCGGGAGCAAGGAGGAGAAGGGATTGCGGTAAGATATGTGAAAATAATAAGAAAAGTGCTCAGGGCAGTTCTGTGGCGTTGGCGATTTTGTGGCACCCCTTTCGAGGATTTGAACCTTATTGGAAGCAGCAGGTTGCTTGCGTTTCGCACGTGAACCGATTAAAGATCGCGAAGAAAAGCTCCGTTCAAACATTGCGTCTCAAATAGTTTTGCCTAAGTACAAGATTTCACAATTACGATGACGTAAAAGCGAACACAAGAATTCACATCGATAGCAATTGCATTATGAAACATACATCACAAAATTCATGAGATACTGCGCACTGTCGTAGAACCCTTTGAAGGCCTGACTACAACGCCATCCACAGCAAAACGAGGCCACAGAATCTCAACCGCGAAGCGGTGACATGATTATAGACGACGGCAGCAAACATTCCCGAACCCCGAAGGGGTGAAATAGGGCGAAAAACACAGTAGTGGGGACAGTCACACAAATTTACCTCCAAGCGATATTTGCAGTGATATGTTGCTCGCTTCCTGTTCGAATGGCTGGCTCGAGAACATTTCACCCCTTCGGGGTTAGAATGTGGATGTCTTAACATCAAGCTATAATCATGTCATCCCTTCGGGATTAAGAAGCAGAAGATTAGTTACAAAAGAGATCACATGTATTCCAAATGTAGAATACGTCACCGAATTTACGAGGCAGGGCACTTAGCGAAAGAAATCCAGACCAAAAGTTACGACGCCTTGATTGCGCACACCACGCTCGTGTTTACGCGTTACCCGGTGTTAGCGTGTCAACAACGTCAAGCCGTGGATGAGCGCACGCTCGATGGCATCTTTCGGGAATGTATACAAGAACTCAAAGACTTAACCCTGGCCCAAGCTATCAACCGTCTCATCGCCTTTGTGATTGAACGGTTAAGGCAGCGATGGGAATGCGACGAGAAACTTTTGGCACAATTAATTGATGATCTAATGAATGCCGCCGCAGATCTGTTTTTACAGCCTCAAATCACGAAGTCAGAAAGTTGAGTTATTAATCTATCATCTCTCCGAAGACACAGCTTTTGTTCTGGCGGCGGCGCATAAAAAAGTGAAGCTCATAGGTCTGGCCATCAACCCTTCTGCGCTCAGTGCCAAGATCGATTCTCTGATGCGGCCGTTTCAAATTGTCGAGATCAACGCGGTTACGCAGATTCCCTACCATGCTGAGCTCGCCCATGATTTGTATCGCCTGTTGTTTGAGCCCGTCGAAAAAGCATTCCCTTTGCCCGAGCGCATTATGAAATTGCTGACTTAAATCTGGAATGTGATCTGGTGACCTTGAGCGCATGCGAGACGGGACTGGGTCAACTCGCACAAGGAGAGGGGGTGCTGGGATTGCCGCGTTTGTTCTTGCGGGCTGGCGCGCAATCCGTGCTGATGACCTTGTGGCCGGTGCACGACGAGTTCGCTTCGCATTTAATGCCGGAATTTTATGATCAATTTCTCAACCATAAACTTTCCAAAGCAGAAGCGCTGGCGGAAGCCAAACGATCGGCGTTACATGCCAAAATCAAGGACCATGGCGTTTATTATCAGCATCCTTTCTTTTGGGCTCCGTTTGTTTTGTATGGCGATCCAGGTGTGAGTCGAGGATTTGTGATCTTTCCGATCATCGTTGCTATCATAACCGGCCTTCTTTGCCTAGTCTTTGTGCTTGCCCTCCATGTCCATCGATCCTTCCAGCGCGGTAGAAGGACATACTCATCGTAAACCATCACGTGCAGATGCTTCTGCATTTGCGCTTGAATGGCGGCTTGTACTTTGAGATGACCATGCCCGATGTTCATCACGCCGATGCCGAAGATGAAATCAATGTAACGACGGTCATCGCTCGTGTATAAATTAATGCCTCGAGCATGCTTGATCTCGAGCCCAAGCGGATCCGAGGAGGTTCGGCAAAGTTAAGTTAAAAAATCATCATACCTCATATCACCAAAGTGCTCGTCCAAGTTGATGATTCGCACATAAGGTTGATGGGCTTCTGGAACCTAGACCCTAGTAACCCAACAATCCAGAGATCCAATAATCCATTAATCCACCACTCCATTTTCACTTTAGTCCAGCTTGCCCGGGCAGTGAAAGCTTTGCAAGTTTTTTATCATAGGTAACAAAGTGGAGCTCATTTCTACGACCGTGAACCCGATATTGGTCTTCATTCCTTCGAAATTCCAATACAGGGTGTGTTGCTCCATTCTGGCGGCGCTCAGCATTCTAAACAGCGCCCAATGGCCGGCAAAAACTTTTATCGCGACTGGCCTGTTTTGTGTCTTGGCCATGATTTGAATCTTTTGATTCGCCACCGGCCAAGTGAGTGTCCATATCGGTCGCTGTCCCATCTTGTACTGGTAGGCTCTACCGTCATAGTACAGCTCGATGGTATCAATGTTTGGTGCATTCTGCGGCGGCTCCGGTTGCAGGCGCAAAGAGATCGGTTGTGTTTGTCGCTCCGTGGCAACTAAGTTCTTTGAGAGGAAATCTGCCCGCGCGAGGGCTGCACGAAAATCTTCAGATACGCGAATGCCCTCGAAGCCTGGCCGACCTTTCGTCGGCCCGGACTGGTGATCGACGAATCCGGCGAGATGTTTATCAAAAAAACTCCAAAAGGTTCCGTTTATTGGTTTGAAAAAGTCGCCCGCTTCTGTGCGGCTCGCGTCCTCGCGGCCTTGAGGATCAAAAGGATATTTGGTCGCGAGCGTCTCGACGAAGGGGGCGTACACGGCATTGGCCCAAAGCTTATTGAGGTGCGCTTGTGCCTCGACCAGAATCACATCCCAGGAGTATTTAAGGGGTTGTTCGAACAAGGGTCGCAGCAAACTATCACGATTGCCCATGCGGCGCTCGATACTCTCCATCCCACGTGATAAAGCATTATTTTTGCCGGAAAGAAACTCCTGGGCAAAAGCGGTGGCCCCGCCCTCCGACGCCGCGGCGATCTTCTGCATCGCATCGCCCAACTCCGCCAACGCGTCAAAATACGGAGTGATAGGCGGCGTTACCGTTCCATCTTGCACCAACATTAAACGCTGAATGGATTGAAAATCTTGCATTACTTGCACAAGCGGGGGCGTCGCTTTGAAAGGCGAAGGTTTTTCCGCGAATTGCGCCTGCGTCAATTCTTGTTTGAAGTCCGTATGCTCGGCGATGATTTTCACCAGTGTCATCAGCGGTGAGGACTGCCCAGCGAGCACGTTAAGAGACTGGGCGGCATCTTTGAGATTTCTAAAACGCCGCAAGGACATACCCTGTATGAAGC
>JBOHQX010000253.1:0-15652 GCA_050732395.1 bacterium | reverse complement strand
TCAAGATCGTCGCCTTGCTGTGGCTTGTGGCTATCGTTCAACACCCCAAAAGCGTTTCAAAACTTTTAACGAACGCCGTAAGGTTTATCATGAAACAATGTCTCAAAGGCAAAAGCAACCAGAGAACATATCCTATGGCGCTGCTCGCAAAAATTCAGCCCGGCTTAGCTTGACACAAATGCCCCCTGCCCCCTTCTCTTGGGAAGAGAAGGGGGAGAAGCGGATTTGAAGCTCTGAAAGTCCCCTTCTCTTTTTAAGAGAAGGGGATTTAGGGGATGAGTTTTTATGAAGTTGTAAACAAAAGTTGTGCTGAATTATTTAGCCTGACACCGATGCCCGCAAGGGATCTTGGTTGATTCAAGCACTGTGTAAGTTTTGGGCAGGCTGCTAAATCCACCAAGATGCTTTCAGCATGACATCATGAAGATTTCAGATAGTTTCTAAGTCAATGAGTTGCCACCGCCTTCATCGCAGCTTCCAGAATTGCCACTATTTCTTCGATCTGCTCGCGTGTCACGATGAACGGCGGCGCCAGCAAGATCGCATCGCCGTTGACTCCATCGACGTGGCCGGTGTTCGTCCACACGATCAATCCGCGTGTTAGCGCTTCCGCGGAAATTTTTTCTGCGATCTTCAAGCGGCGTGGAAACGGCGCGCGCGTGGTTTTGTCCGCGGTCAACTCTAATCCCGCCAGCAAGCCTTGACCTCGCACCTCGCCGACCATGGCATGCTTCTTAAGTAGATGCAACGCTTCGTGCAGCACTTTTCCCATTTCACGGCAACGTTCGACCAAATTGTGCCGTTGCACGTAACGGATCGTTGCCAGGCCCGCCGCACAGGCGACGGGATGATGCGCGAAAGTCTGCGCGTGCAGGAAATCATTCCCACTTTCGTAAATGGCGTCAATGATCTCATGCCGCGCCAACACGGCGGAAAGCGGAACGACGCCACCGGTGACGCCTTTGCCAACCAGCATGAGGTCGGGTGATACGCCATAGCTCGCAATCGCAAACCAGTCGCCGGTGCGGCCCATGCCGCAGAGAATTTCATCGGCAATGAACAGAGTATCGTGCTTGCGGCAGATTTCCAAAACGCGCGGATAATATTCCGCCGGCGGCACCATAGCTGCGCCGGTGGAGCCGAGAACCGGCTCGGCTAGAATTGCAGCAACGGTCTCCGGGCCCTCTTTTTGAATAGCAAGGTCCAGCTCGTGAGCGCATTCATAATCGCATTGTGGGAAAGTCTTTCCCCAAGGGCAGCGATAGCAGAGCGGCGGCGGAATTTTGGGATGATCGAGGTAAAGCGGTTGGAACAAAGTGCGATAAGCTTGCCTGCCGCTCACCCCCATCGCTCCGAGGGTGTTGCCATGATAGCTCGGCATACGGCTAATGATTTTGAATTTTTGCTCGCGGCCTCTGGCCATCCAATACTGGCGCGCCATTTTCATCGCCGCTTCCGTGGCTTCACTGCCACTGGAGAGAAAGAAAGCTTTGTCCAATCCCTCGGGCGCGACTTCGCAAAGCGCACGCGCCAATTCTTCGACCGCATCATGCGTGAACTGAATGCCACTGACATAATCGAGGGTCGCTGCTTGTGTGCGGATGGCGTTAACGATGTCCAGGTTGCCGTGGCCGAGATTCGATACCATGGCGCCGCCGGAAGCATCGATATAGCGCTTGCCGTCTTCATCAAAAAGAAAAATGCCCTCGCCGCGCACCATGCGCGGGAAAGAATAACGGAGCTTACGATAGAGCACATGGCCATGGGGATAGGAGTAGGTGGGCATGGAGTACTCGGTGATGAGATCGTTTATTGTCGATTTACACGTTACACTTTACACGTTACACGATAATCGTGTAACGTGTAAAGTGTAAGCACGAAGCCATATTGATCAATAAACATAGCATTTACTGATGAGAATAGCAAAAGGGAATTTGCCGGCATGCATTGACGTTCACCCGTCTCCCACTGAATTGGCGCTGACCTTACAAGTTACACTTTACACGTTACACGAATCATCAATCCTTTGCTGACCAGCATAAATCACAGCTTGCCCCTCCCGCAAAAATCCCACCAACGTCATGCCGCTCTCCTCCGCCAGTTCTACCGCGAGAGAAGAAGCAGCGCTAATGGCTGCGACCATGGGAATACCGGCCAATAGAGCCTTTTGTGCCATCTCAAAGCTGAGCCGTCCGCTGACCAACAAACCGCAATTTGAAAGTGGATACATGCGTTGCTGTAAGGCCCAACCCACGACCTTATCGACGGCATTGTGGCGGCCAATGTCTTCGCGCACGGCGAACAGTTTTCCTTCTTGTGAAAACAATGCCGCCGCATGTAGTCCACCGGTTTGGGAGAACGCGGCTTGTTGCACGTATAGATGGTCCGGCAATGATTGCAGGTCAATGAAGGAAATTTTGAAATCTCCGCTCAGGGGCGGTGCTTGCAAAAAAACTTGTTCGAGTGAGGCGCGGCCGCAAATGCCGCAACTGGAAGTGGCGGTGAGCCGTCGCCGGCCTTTCTCGAAGTCATGCGAAGAGAAATTGGGAATCGCGCAGTTCACCACGTTCGGAATTCTCAAACCCAGCTCGTCTCTTACCCACTCAATTTCGACGGCAGCATAATCACTTTGATAAAAAAACCCTTCGGCGAGCAGGAATCCGTGGACCAGCTCGAACTCATGGCCGGGCGTACGCATGATCGCGGCGAGCGTTTGGTTGTTCACACGAATTTCCAACGGCTCTTCCACGACCAAAAAATCTGATTCCGTGGACCAGCGCTTGTTTTGCCAGCGCCGCACGAGAAAATATCGGAAGGGCGCGTCTCTGTCGGAGGCAGTATTCATTTGCTGAATATCAAGCGACACGACAAGAATCTGCGTTCATCTGCGAAATCTGCGTTCAATGATGTGCCTGTTCCTGTACCAGATGATGAACCTGGCGCACGACTTGCGTGGCCTCGTGATTATTTTCTGCCCAAAGCCGTCCCTTTGCACCAAGCGCGCGGCGCAGGCCGGCATCTGCGCATAGCCGGTACAATTGCTCTCGGACATTTTCAAAAGTGAGCTCGACAAAAGGGTGATCGGGATGGAGCTCGAGAAACTCCTGCATCAAACTTGTGCACGTACAAACGTTCAATGCCAGCGCTTCAATCGCATTGACGCCGTAGCCTAATGCGCTGATATTGTCGATAAATATATCGCAATCGGCTTTGCGGCGAATGGCTTCGGCATGCGTATCGCCTTCAATCAATTCCAAACGAATGGGAAAATCATTCGACAAATTTTGCACGGCTGTGATGATGGCTTCGCTGCCTTTGGCATGCCGATTTGTGGGCGCGTGGCCGATGACGATGTGATCGTGCGACGGGTGTGCTTTAGTGGGTTGAAGTTTTTCAAACTCAAATGGAAAGCAGACGTGCGTCAAACTGGGATCGAGGCGGAGGTGATCGAATTCCAAAGTCAAGCGCAAATCAGCAAGCCCATCAATCGCGGGAATGAGTCCGCGCGTGCGCAAATCCGAGCCCGTGTAAAGAACAACGATTTTTTTTCTGCGCCGTTTCAGCTCGCGCACGGTGCGGCCGTCGCGAAAAAATTCCAAGCCGCCGTCGAGCTGATACACATCGAAGTTCCAAAAATCGAGCTCCTGCATCACACGATCGATGCGGGCTTGCCATGCCGATTCGCGCCAGGCGATCAACCATTTCTCCGCACGCGAATGTGGCTGCCAAACCGGCGGCGTTTGCGCCGCAGCGATCTGGCGGTTGCTGATCTGCAATTTTTTCGGATCTGAAAATATCCGCTTTGCCCAACGCACACCTTTCGAGCTCAAAAAAGGCAATTGCAGGCAGAGGTCTTCCTGATATCCACGCGGATCGCGCGCCAGCGTGATCAAACGGCTTTCGAGGCCCATCTTGCGCTCGGTGCGCACGAAGGTGATGGGAACACCTGAGGTATTCAAAGGAGCAATATGCAAGATACGTCGAATGCCGTTCATACTGTTCGAGCTCGCTGCGGAGGATCAAATCGTAATTCGTAACTATTCAGCCGCACCAGTTAGAAAAAATTCCAAAAGTTTAGCCCACGGAAAAAGAACTCCCACGGAAAGAAGTATTACACTTCCGTGGGAAGTTCCCTTTCCGTGGGCTATAGCTTAGCTGCTCGAAGAGCTTCAGTTTTCAACCTGACTGAAAACAAGCATAAAAATTTAAGCAACGCGAGCACAAGATGCCATCGGAAAAGAAGCAGCGAGTTTTAAACGCGGGCGCGCGTGGAAAAGTTGCCGGCCGTAAGCCGGTGATACAAAACCAGGCATGCAGCCACGATTGGCAGGCTCACAAGTACCCAAGACAGAGGAATTTGCTCGGTGGCGCCAAGGTCCACCTCGCCGAGGCGGGGCGCGCGATACATGAGCCAAATGGCGATGAAATTATTGGTGAAGTGCGCCACGATGGAAGGCAGGAGGCTTCGACTGCGATAAAAGAAATAGCCAAAGATAACGCCCAACAAAACCAGGGAAATCAGACCGAGAGGCTGCAGGTGAAAAAGCCCGAAGAATACGCCAACCAACCATGCACTCTTTCCATGTATGGTTCGCTCCAGGGTGCGCTGAACGTAACCGCGGAAAAAAAACTCTTCACAAATCGCCGGGGTCACGGCCACGACGAAGACCAACAGCAGGAATTCGGAGAAAGAGTGCGCCGTAAAAATTTCAACCATAAAGCGCGTCAAATTCTCGGGGAGTCGCAGTCGCTGCGTAAATTCGTTGGCGAGGTAATTGCATGCCGGCAGAATCGCCACGGTTGTGATAATGGCAAGTGCGACTTCCGGCACTGAGCTTTTGCACAGGCGAACATATTGGCCGACGTTCGACGTGTGCCATCGTTTCACCAGCCACCAGGTTGGCAACAGCATAAAGCAATATTGCGACACAACCAAAGCCAACCGGACCGCACCAACTTGGTTTCTCATCGCAAGATAAAACTTGTCGTCAAAATTCGCTGGCGCAGGCTGAGAGCCCGAGTGCAGATGCTGCAGCCCCATGGCCGCCACCACCAGCAGAATCTGCGCGTGGAAATATACGACCCCAACCAACAACAGGCCCAATACTGCGGCCGCACTCATGCTGCGGCCATTGCGTTCCCACGATCCTTCGCTGGCAGGCGACAATGTCATGTTGAGCTCGTTGTGGTCGCGAGATTCGGCGCCGGGTAAGAGGCGCCCAAAGCTCGTCTTACCATGGTGTAACTTTCAAGTGCAGGCATTTTCTCACGCACTTTCGCCTTTGCGTGCGCGCAAATCGAAGTACATGACGGTGGTGATCAAGGGGCTGGTTATCGTCGACAAGATTAAGCTGACGGAAGTCACCAGGCCCAGGCGCAACCCGATCGAATCGAACAAGTCGATGGACACGGCGGGATCGATTTTTCCGGATCCCGAGCTTGCAATGATCTCAAGATATTTCGCATAAAAATCCCAAAGCGCGAGCAATGAAATGGGTGTGGTCAACAGGGAGAGCGCGAACTGGCATATCAATCCCAACAGGAAGAGCAGACCGAACGTTCGCCACCAAAGGCCCTGGACCAGTTTGGCGCTGCGGTCGAAGGATTGCGAAACCCCGGCGTTTTCCCATGCAATTGACGGCAGCGCAAACTCCCATCGCACCCAATAAAAAACTGCAAGGGGAACGGTGAGCAAGAACAGCGGAACGCCCAACAGCGCAAGGGCAGGTGAGCGGGCAACCGTGCCTGCCATGAGCATTAGGTATGGCAGTACGGCCAATCCTCCAACCGATAAGCTCAAGAGCGCAACCTGGCTGCTCAAGCGCCAGAGCTTCACCCCAAAAGCCATGACCAGCGCGTCCTGCCACGCCAGATCTTGCCCGCTCATTTCACTGCAAGCGATGATCGTCACCCCCAATTTAGCGGCGAGCAGCGTCAATGAGAGCATTCCCATCCCAACACTGAGCGAAGCGATCGAGCGCAGCGCCAGGTGCAATTGTTCGGCGGTGTACGCACCGGGCGTCATCTGTTGGAGCGCGAGTTCCATGAGAGAGGAGATAAAGGCCTCCAATCCGAACGCCAAAGTTACCGAAGAGGGCACCAGCAGAAGCGATACGATAAAAAAATTGCGAATGAAGGTTTTCGCCGTCAGCTTGAAAATTTGGTCGAAAATATCGCCCAGGCTCATGGCTGAAACTGGAGTAATCATAAGTGACCCCGTATGCATGCGCTGCGAGATGGAGCTGATGAATGTGAGGCTAACCTGACAATGATAGTGGCTTTACCTTCAAATTCGTGCAATAAATGCAGTATTTTTTCCAACCCGTGGAAAAACCCGGTTGAACACGATTTTCATCAGTGGTGTTTTACTATCTATTCTATATAGAAGCTTCGCCCTTTTCATTGCAGCTTGTCCGGCATATTCTAACAGGATGCTAAGAAACTCCTGCTCATGTCATGCCCGCGAAAGCGGGCATCCAGAAAACCCAACAAATTCATGGATTCCCCTTTTTCCCGCGAATGACAATGCCGATCAATTTGAAACTTCTTCAGCATCCTGCTAAAAGGCCATCTTCTGTCATTCCACTTTCGTAGCTATTCAGCTCAAAAAAGAAGAGTAAGCGGATGAAGCGGATTAAACGGATAGTGATTCTGCAAAACAAGTTTTAGAAATCCGCTTTATCCGTTCAATCCGCTTACAAGAAATAGGAGCTGAATAGTTACCCACTTTCTATCCTAGCTGTACCCACGCCAACTTGACATTGTCAAGCTAATACCAACAAATCCCATACATTGCGCATTTTTGCCAGAATTGACATACACTGGGTTGCGAACGAAAGGACAAGAGCGCCCGGACAGTGAGCTGAATAATTGCAAAAACAGTTGGTTTCTGGCGAAGGCATTATTTATTTTGAGCTCAAGGAAAATTGGCTGGAATTTAATTCCGCCAAAAAGTGGCCGGGCCGCTGGAATGAAAGACGAATTTGCGGAGCTTTTGCCTATGAAATGGTTTGCGCTTGCGCTCTCCCTCGGTTGCAACGTCGCATTATTTTACTTGCTTAACTTTTCTCATGGCACCCTTCCTCCGCTTGGAAAACTACTCAATCCTTTCGCGGGTTTTTGGCAGAACGACAACACCCAAGACAAAACTCTCACCGATCGTGAGTTGCCGGGGCTGCAAGACAAGGTCGAAGTGGTATGGGATGACCGCCGGGTCCCCCATGTATTCGCGCGTAATGATCATGATTTGTATTTCACGCAAGGATATCTCGTCGCGCGCGACCGGCTTTGGCAGATGGAGTTTCAGACCCATGCCGCCGCGGGCAGGCTCTCGGAAATCGTCGGGCCGCGCGCACTGGAGCTCGATCGCCATCGCCGGCGCATCGGCATGATATACGCCGCGGAGAATGCGCTCGGCGCAATGATGGCCCACTCTGAAATAAGATTGGCGGCCGAGGCATACGCCGCCGGCGTGAACGCCTGGATTCGCCAACTCACGCCCGCAACTTTGCCGCTGGAATATAAGATTCTCGACTATCAACCCGAACCGTGGACGGCATTGAAATCCGCACTGTTGCTGAAACAAATGGCTTTGACACTTAGCGCCAACTGCCCGGATCGGCTCATGACGAGCACGCGTGCGGTCCTAGGCGATAGCGTAATGCGACAGCTTTATCCCAACTATCCGCCATTGCAGGATCCGATCGTGCCTGCGAATACGAAATGGGATTTTGAGCCTTACATAACTCAAAAACCTGCCAATGATTTTCAGCCGAAAATGGCGCGATTTTTTGACAATATTACTCCGGAACAACCTTCACGACCGCGAGGAACGGGACCCCGGGCTTCGAGCTTGGCGCAGACGGGCCGTCTCAGTTATGATGACGAGCTGGAATTTTTCAAAGGCAGTAACAATTGGGCAGCGGCGGGAAAGAAGACCGCCAGCGGTTACCCGATTTTGTGCAATGATCCGCATTTGGCCTTGACGCTGCCTTCGATTTGGTACGAAGTTCAACTCATCGCGCCGGGCGTCAACGTTTATGGTGTGACCTTAACCGGCGCGCCCGGTGTCATCATCGGATTCAATGAAAAAATCGCATGGGGTGTCACCAATGCGGAATCGGATGTGCTGGATTGGTATGAAATCAAATTCAAGGACGAAGCTCGTCGCGAGTATTTTCATGCAGGCCAGTGGCGGCCGGCGACCACGCGAATTGAAGAAATCAAAGTACGCGATGGCGCGACGGTGCTTGATACGGTGGTTTTCATGCATCACGGTCCGGTTCCTTATCGCAAAAATGAAAAGCCGTTTGATGATGAAATTCCACCCGGTGCTGCCATGCGCTGGACGGCGCATGATTCTTCGCAAGAATTGATGACCTTCTATAGACTGAATCGCGGACAAAACTATCAGGACTATCTCGCAGCGCTTTCCTACTATGATTGTCCGGCACAGAATTTCGTTTACGCAGACGTCCAAGGCAATATCGCCATCCGGCACAACGGCAAGTTCCCGGTGCGCTGGTTTGAGCAGGGTAAATACATTGGCGACGGCAGCGACCCGGCGTACGATTGGAAAGCTTACATTCCAAAGAGCCACGTTCCAGGTGTATTGAATCCCGAGCGTGGGTTTGTGAGCTCGGCAAATCAAAATCCGGTGGACGAAAACTATCCGTATTATCTGGGCTGGAATTACGCCGCTTTCGAGCGCGGGCATCGAATCAATGAATTTTTGGCCGGCCATGACAAAATCACGCCTCAGGACATGATGGCGTTACATCAAGATGTTGTCAGCTGGCGTGCGCGAACCATTTTGCCGCTTTTGTTGGAGCTGTTGGATGAAGAAAAACTATCGGCCGAGCAAAAACAGATTCTGGCAGATCTTCGAGCTTGGAATTATGAATATCACGCCGGCACGAAAGCCGCGATTGTCTTCAACAACTGGTGGCGCGAGCTACTCGATCTGATTTGGAAGGATGACATGAAAAATGGCGAGCAAGCTCTCAAACTGCCACGCAGTGATGTGACCATGGATCTCATTCAGAATCAGCCTGCAAGCCCATATTACGACAACAAGGCAACACCGGCGAGGGAAACGCTATCTGATTTGGTCTTGCAGTCTTTTCAGAATACGCATCAAACGCTGGCAAAAAAATTTGGTGCATATGGTGAAACATGGGCATGGCGCAACGCGCGCGGCACAAACATTTCGCATATTGCTCGCATTCCCGGATTCGGGCGCACGAGTTTGCCGACACCCGGCAATTTCGACAATGTAAACGCAATCACGAATACCCACGGCCCATCCTGGCGCATGGTCGTAGCACTTGGGCCGGAAGTGAAGGCGTGGGGCGTTTATCCCGGTGGACAATCGGGAAATCCCGGCTCGGAATTTTATGACAATGCTGTGGACAAATGGGTGGCGGGGGAGTACTTTGAGTTGCTCTTTTTAAAAGAAGCGCGAGCTTCCGGTGCGCGGATCAGCGGGAAAACTTTATTGCGAGATGGAAAATGATTGCAATTTTGGTTTGTTTCTTGTTGATGCTGGCTTTGCAGCTCGTCACGCCGTATTGGTGGTGGATTGTGGTTGTGCCGTTTTTGTACGGCATGTTTAAAGCACACTCGGCGCGCGAGGGCATGAAAATCGGCGTCATCAGCGCTGCTGCACTTTGGTTCTTGATAAGTGGATACCAATGGCTTGATGGGAGTGCAGGCGTTTCTCAGCGCGTTATTGCAATGATGGGGAGGGAATCAAGCGTGATATTGGTGCTCGCCACAACACTAGTGGCGATGCTGGTGTCCGGCAGCGCTGCGTACAGCGGGTATTATTTGAGGGCAGGATTTCTCCCTTCTCAGAGCCTGTCGGAACATCCTGAAATGTCATCCAGGAGGGATCTTGGTTGACTCGAGCACAGTACCGAACTCAGGCCCGGGTGCCAAACCTACCAAGCCGTAAGGCCCTTCCGGGATGCTTTCTGTATGACAGAATGTAGATTTCACTTCGGCTCTGAGGTATAGAAGCGAAGGGGCTATTATTCAATCCTAGCAATCATATTGGTTTCGGTTTGAATTCGAGCTCTATTTGCAAATCCTCCTGCACGCCGTATTTCCTCGCAAAGAGCTGCGCCAGCCGCTTAGAGTGCTCCACCGCACGGGCATGAATCGCCTTGCGATGGTTTTCGAAGTCCTCCCGCATGAAGGTATCGATATTCTTCTGCTCCTGTTCATTCTTGTAGACAAAATCTTTTGAAGCAATCAAGAGGTCAATGTAGCGATTCACCGCGATCAAATCAGGTTCCTCGAGGGTAAGTGTCACCTTGTCTGCGGAGAATCCAAAAATCGGAGCATCAACTGACAATCCAGATAACTGGCTACCGTATGTAACTTCGGTAATGTCTTTGCGAATGTAGAACCCGGCATCGAGCGTGAAAAAAATTAGAAAGCGCTTGGTGGCTGTAAATGTGCCCACCGTCGCGAACGTCAGCTTCAGGTTGCCAAGATGGCCGGCGCCCAGTCCAACGGCGCTGGTACTCGATGAAATCTGTGCTTTTATCTCCGCGGAGCTCGCGCCGTCTTTCAGCGTATCCCCGAACTGGACTTTGAGTAAAGCGATCAGCCCTCTGGCATGCTGCGCTTGAGCTTGCCATTGCTGGTCGGCCATCATCTGGGCCTTGAGCTTTTCTGACCTGGTTTTGGGATCCGTATCGATCCGGTCGCAGTGATATTGCGCCTTCGCGCCGCCAATGACTCTGGAATCGATGGCGTTGACTGAGAGAATTTCCGGCTCGGGCGGGAGGGTATCGCTTAGCGCCTTGCCGAGATTCGGATATCCAAGGCCAATTTCATAGAAACGATAACAGACTCCTTTGATCCGTTTGTTCTCGTCGACATAGACCTTCGGGAGATCGGTCAATGGATTGCCCTTGCTGTCAAAGAATTCCAGCAGCGCGACAAAAGAGAAGCCGGTGTAAAGCGACTCGGTGGTGTCCGCTTTGAGGAAATACGTTGTGATTTTTGATTGCAAGCCGCGGGGGGCTTTGACGCGTTGGTAGAGCTTGTAGCCGGCGTAGAGGATGATCAAGCCGAGAAGAATGCTTGCGGCGAGTTTGAGCCATTTAAGCATAATAGGGTTCACTTAAGCAGTAGTAGATTCAAAGAGAAATGTGGAAATTATCTCTAACTATGGGGATTCTCGACGCTATTTATAATCGCAGCGACAGATCCCACAGCGAAATGGCAGAAATATTTAGCGTCCATGAACCGGTTCCTCTCGTGCTTTCGATGGACCGCTAATCCGTGCCAAGCCTCGGGCGGGTAGTCAAATAATATATGAACACCGCGATGATGGAGACGAGTCCTCCGCTGATCACGCTCGCCTTTTGGTATTGAGGAGAATGGCAATCAAACCTGCAAGCCCAGGGGCCACAGCAGGAGTAAGAAAATAATTCCAAGTCCAGATCATATATGCAAACAGAGGCCCGTGGCGGAGTCGGTCATCCTCAAACTTCTTGCCCAACGGAGGCTGTCACATCTAAGCCGCTTAGATCAATCCCTTTTTTCTTCGCCTCGTCAATGATGTCTTCAAAGGTCTCGGTTCGGCTATGAGGGGTAAATGCATCAAGGCTTAGAATTTGAACAGGACTTTAATTGGCGAGTTGTGTTGCAAGAATATCTGCTATCTCCTTGGCATACTTGTAGTGGCTCGTCAGATAGGCTTGTGGTTTTAAATTGAGCCGAGCCAACATTTCTCCGAGTTCGCGCGCTTCCTTTCTACCTTCATCAGATAAGGGCATATTCGTACCTTCTAGGGTCTTGTAGTGTTTTCTCGATCCCTGGCGGATTAGAATGATTCTCATTATGATTCCTCCGCTTGCTTATCCCACAATCACCAGCTTTGTTAATCTTAATCCTCTGGCTCAACTCAAGTTCTTTGGCTACATCAGGCCGGTTCTTTTGAAACAATTTGTCAATATCCGGATTAACGATCTTTTTCTCGAAGTCCACCCAGATGCGCCGATCGTTGCACCAGTCGTAGGCGCGGCGGGGAATCGAACGAAGTTCACGCACGATACTAGCCCAACTTCCGCAGTTGGAAGGGCTAAGATTCATATTTTCAACAAAAGCTTGTTAAAGTCTTCACTACAAATTGAGATTTTGTGTCAACCGCGCGGGCAACTGAAGTCCCAAATGATGCAACAGAATGTTTTGGTGTTTATCGGGTTTGGTCACGCAGCGCAGTTTGATTTCCGTGCCGGCTTTGGTCGGCAGAATAACGTCACACACTTGGATGCGTGCAATGTCATCGAGCACTTTTCTGGGTTCATTGCCGAGGCCTTTGCTTTTGCAGAGTTGGCCCAAAGTTTTCCACAGGACATAAGCTAAAAAACAAACTAAAAGATGTGCTTGCACACGCTCTTTTTTCTGATGCCAAACCGGCCGGAGCTTGAGATCACTTTTCTGAATACGAAAGGCGGCCTCGGCATGACTGAGCTGGACATAGGCAGTCCACAGCTCTTCTTCCGACCAATTCTTGATATTCGACCGCAACAGATAACAACCTTCGGTCTGTTCGGCGCGCGTTTGTTGCGCGGTATCTTTGGTCCATTGTAGATACAGCTTATGATCGTCCGTCTTTTGAACTTCGATTTGATACCAACGCGCGACGCGACTATTGTGCGCCAACAAGCGACCGATCTTGCGCTCGACGACGCTGGCTTTGGTGAACTTGCCCTGGTCGCAATTCTTCTGTAGTTTGGCCAGGCCCTCTTCCACTCTTTGGCGTGAACGTTCAACAATAGCATGTTCTTTGGCTTTACGCTCGGCGCTGCGGCAAAGAATGAAGACTTCTTCGCCATATTCTTGCGAGGTGCAGTATTGCACCTCGAGACCTTCGCGAATGCTCTTCCATTCTTTAGAGAGCAATTGCTGCTCGAATTTTTTGAGCATGCTCTTGGGTGTTCCCACGATATATTGGCGCGGCGGTTGGGCCAAGAGTTTCATGTTCTCTTGACTCACCATGCCGCGATCCACCACCCAGATGCGACCGGCTTGGCCATAGCGCGACTCCATTTTCTCCAGGATTTCCTTGAGTGTGGTGACGTCGCGCGTGTTGCCGTCGAAGACTTCATAGCCTAAGGGAATGCCTTCGCGGGTGACGACTAGCGCAATACAAACCTGTTTGCAATCGGGCCGTTTGTCGCGTGAATAGCCACGCTTCGCTTGTGAGTTTTTGGAAGCTTGGCCCTCGAAATAGGTTGATGTGATGTCATAGAGCATTAAATCATATTGCAGTTCGAACAGGCGGCCCATGCGTTCTTTCAAAAATTTCTCCAAGTCCTCTTTGTGTGGCAAGAGTTTGTCCAAGGCCCGATATAAACGATCGTCATTCACTTTCTCTGCTGGAATTCCCAAGAGCTCGGGCAAAGCGGTTTGCGCATAGAGATGTTCCGCGACATAAAGTTCGCTGCTGGGATGCACCAAACGCGCCAGCACCAGAATCGTTGCCATCTCGGCCCAAGAGATCTCTTCTTTGCCGCGCGGAAGTTTTTCTCGGAAAAATTCAAGTAAGCCAAGGCGTTTGAGAAGCTCCAGTCCTAGCCACACCGCGCCAAACTGTCGGCTATTCTCCGTGCGCACGAGGTGCACATTGATTTCTCGCCACAACGGCGATAGCGAAATAGCACCGGTTTGTGGCGCGGATGCTTCATCAGAGACGCTGTGGCCGCTGTGCTGAGCGCTCTCGTTAAGTTCGCCGAGATAAGTCACAACACGTTGTCGTGGGCAGCGTGGGGTGCGATAAGACTCCACCAAGGCCCAATAGGCATGCGCTTTTCCATCTTTCTGCCGTGTCAGTTTGCGCAGATACATGCATGTAAGATAAGATCGCCCGCACGGCAAAGCAATAGGGTAGGTCTTCACTACATCGTCGTTTTCAAAGAACCGGACGCGAAATCAACTGCTTATCATTCGCCCAACGTTAAAAATGACGTTTAAAAAAGTTTTTCTGCGGAAGTTGGGCTAGACTAGTGACCTGCTCGAATGTCTGCAATAACGATCACGCGTCGTTCGCGAGAAGGTAGATGGAGTACAAATTCTATTTGATGAAACCTTCGTGAATATCCTACCTGGATAACGAGAAGCGAAGGGTTGCCTTGAATTTGCACTTTAACTATCTGGTGATTTCTGTTTCAACTCATGCTGCGATTGCAGAAACAACTCTCGAATAATAAGGCGTTCGCCATCCTCACGCTTAACCAGGCTTTCGTACTTTCCGTTCTTGAGCAAAGCCACATAGACTGAGGTCGAATCCAGAAAGCTGGAAATTTGCTTTTCATTAGGCCACAGCAAGTCTATCGCGTGCTGATAAAGGCAATGCCCAAACAATTCCATGAGCCGACCGAGGGTGAGACGATCAGGTGGATTCTCCAGCAACTGTTTTGCCAATTGATCCATAAGAATCTGTTCAAAAGCCGCGTCCCCGAGCTTGACAAAATCCGGGTTGTAAGTATAGCGCGTTACATCACTATGCAGAACAAATCCTGATGGTCCGGCGGGAAGTAAATCATTTGCCCCAAACATGGCGATTTGCCTCGCGATGCGCATGGCGGTTTGGTAAGTTGTCTGATAGGGTTCCCTGGCATTCAAAATCGCTTTTTGAATACTGGCCGGTTCGGCCCAACCCAGGAACTGGCCTTGGATGTTTTCCTTCATGCCGACAAAGACAAAGGCCTTCGGGGATCCCGCTCGCACAGCTCCGGCGCTGAGTGCAAGTAAGCGGGTCACCCACCAGGCATTACCGTCTTTGATGTCTAGCAACACCACTTCATTCGCGGTTGCCTCTTGAAGGGCTGAAACGATCTGCATCGGGCTGGAGTCGCTAACAATTGCTCCGGCAATACCGATGTTGTCGGGCAATCCGAAGGACTCGTGCCTGACCTCCGCCTGGCTGAGATCGATCCAGCCAAAATCGATCTTAACGCCCTTGATGTCCAATACGGCGCGGCGGCTCGATAAAAAATCTAACAGCACCAATAGCAGAGGAATAAAGCTGACAACAATGGCAACAATCACTATTGAGTTCCGTGACTCGGCATCCGGCCAGTTGGCATATTTGTGGGTCAGAGAAAAGAGAACGGCAAAGAGAATCCAGGCAATCGGAATGGACACGATTGCCAGGGTTCTGCTATAAGGCCACATTGGATCTTTGGGAGTCATCATGACCGACCTCCTCATTAATTCCCATTTGGGAATTCCCATTTGGGGATTTTTCTAATTCTTTAATGACCGATTTGTCCGGTTTTCTGGATTCTCCGGACGAATCCCGCTCAAACAACTTGTCAATCTCGGCATTGACAATCTTCTTCTCGAAATCCACCCAGATGCGCTGGTCGTTGCGGCAGTCGTAAGCGCGGCAGGGAATGGGGCGATGCTCGCGGATCGTGCAGGAGCAGGTGGAACGCTCAAAATGCTTACAGTAGCCATCGGTGTTGTAGCTGCTCACATTCTTCTCTGTGATTTTGCTTGGATTGATTGGGCAACTTGATGGCTTGAGAAAAAAGCCACACTCCTTTGCGGAGATGGCTTGGCCTGATGAAGGTTAACCCTGTGTGCTGCGGTCACCTACCAGTTCTCGTATTGGCACAATACCTTTTCC